>CAZWAO010000066.1:0-12486 GCA_964631815.1 uncultured Ignavibacteria bacterium
AACGGCTGGAGAGGTTGCAGGAAGAAGAAAGAAGCATTATCTTGTATGAGTCGCCACACCGCTTTGCCAAAACATTGGAGGACATCGCGGCGATTCTGGGGGAGCGGAAATTAGTGGTGGCCAGAGAGCTGACCAAGAAGTTCGAGGAAGTAGTCAGAGGCACGCCGGATGTGATCCGCGAGTGGCTGGGCCAAAAGAAGTTGAGAGGGGAATTAGTGGTGTTAATCGAGGGGAAACCGAGAAAGTAGATCCAACAACGCCTTCATCTTACTCTAATGCCGTGACAGTCAAAGACGACAGGTATCTCCCGGTAGACAAGGCCACTTTCGCCTACATGGCCGTCCTGAGTCTGATCATACTGATCTTCCACCGGAATCTTGAGCATTGGTGGCTCTTCATATTGATCAACCTGGGCGTGTGCACAGCCGTCGAGCTGATAGTCCGGGCGTTCGGTCGGAGATCGGGCACTGTCGCAGCGTTGCTCCGGCACTGGTATCCACTTTTATTTTTCATCCTGCTGTATGAAGAAACCAGGTATCTGATTCATCTGGTCTTTCCGCACTCGTTCGATTTCGCGATCAACCGCTTCGAATTGGCAGTTTTCGGCGTCCATCCCACAATGTGGATGCAGAAGTTCGTCTCCCCGGGCCTGAACGAGTACATGATGTTCGCCTATGCCTCCTATTATCTTCTTCTGGTGGTCATGGGAATAGGACTGTACCACGCTAAGAAAGTCAAGGAATTCGACGGTCTGCTTTTTACCGCTGCCGTGGCCTATTACATCTCCTATTTGGGATTCGTGCTTTTTCCGGTGGAAGGACCCCGCTTCGCCTTGGCAAATGCCCATCGGGCGGGAATCGATGGAGGGTTCTTCACCTCTTTTGCCCTGGGACTGATACACAAAGCAGGAATCCAGGGCGCGGCCATGCCCAGCTCGCATGTGGCGGTGGCTTTAGTGGTTCTGGTCTACGCCAGAAGATACCACCGGGTGCTGTACCGTATACTCTTCCCCCTGGTGGTCAGCCTTCTGATTTCCACTGTCTACGGGCGATTTCATTACGTTTCGGACGTGGCAGCCGGTTTACTGGTCGGGACGGTCAGCATTCTGGTGTGCGACCGACTCTTGGGAGAAGCGGTCACCCGGACCGCGCCCAAAGCCGTCAACAAGGAGTTTTCACTTGACTTGGCCGCATCCGACTGATATTATACCCCTCGGCAAGGGGGGAGGCCCGTCTTTTCAGCAGAAAACGAGCGAATATCCATGACTATGGCGGAACTGAAACTCCTGAACAAACACTGGATTACCGGCTTTCAGACGGTGATAGAGCCGATCTCCAGATTTCTGATCAACCTGCGGGTGCATCCCCATGTCATCACCTTTTCCGGTCTGGCCATAAGCATACTGGCTTTCGACTTCTTTCGGCTGGGTCGGTTCTTCTGGGCGGGGGTAATGGTGGTGCTGGCCGGAATCTGCGACGTGCTGGACGGAAAACTGGCGCGGGAGACCAACCGCATGTCCAAATTCGGCGCCCTGATGGACTCCACCATCGACCGGTATTCCGAAGTCATCATGCTTCTGGGAGTAGCGGTCTTTTTCCGTCAGACGCACGTTCACATTGTCTACCTGATCATCTTAGCCATTGCCGGCTCGTTCATGGTGAGCTACACCCGGGCCAGAGCAGAAGGGCTGGGATTGGAATGTAAGGTGGGATTGATGCAAAGGCCGGAGAGGATAACCTATCTGGCTTTGGGCAGCCTGGCGGGCTCGGTCTTCATGAGGCTGGGATGGATGAAAACCGGGACTTACGTGGTTCTGGGCAGCATCTGGTTTATCGCCATTTTCGCCAACATCACCGTGATTCAGAGAGTGTTGCACATCCGAAATCAACTCAAGGAACTCAACGGAAGAAGCGAAGTTTGAAAACAAACCCGTTTTGATGCGGTCCGGGGAGCGATTTAGAATGCAAAAGGAGATGGTATGAGCAAGGTCAGGGTTGGCATTATCGGAGTGGGCAATTGCGCCTCCTCCTTTGTCCAGGGAGTGGAATACTACAAGAAAGCCAAGGAAAAAGACTTCGTGCCCGGACTGATGCACGTTAATTTGGGGGGATATCACATCAGCGACATCGAATTCTCCGCCGCCTTCGACATCGACAGGAACAAGGTGGGAAAGGACCTCTCCGAGGCGGTTTTCACCAAGCCCAACAACACCTACAAGTTCACCTCGGTGCCGCGTTTGGGAATTCCGGTGCACCGGGGCATGACCCACGACGGTTTGGGGGAATACCTTTCCAAGATCATCCACAAGGCGCCGGGTCCCACCGCGGACATAGTGAAGATACTCAAAGACACCGGCACGGATATGGTGGTGAACTACCTTCCGGTGGGAAGCGAGGAGGCCACCAAGTGGTACGTGGAGCAGGTGCTGGACGCCGGCTGCGGTTTCGTCAACTGCATACCGGTGTTCATCGCCCGGGAGAAATACTGGCAGAAGCGCTTCATCGACCGGGGACTGCCGGTGATCGGGGACGACATCAAATCGCAGGTGGGGGCCACTATAGTTCACCGGGTCCTAACCCGGCTCTTCCGGGAGCGGGGGGTGAAGCTTCTTCGAACCTCCCAGTTGAACGTGGGGGGGAACACCGATTTTCTGAACATGCTGGAAAGGGCGCGGTTGGAATCCAAGAAGATCTCCAAGACCAATGCCGTTACCTCCCAGCTGGACTATGACCTGGGAGCGGACAACGTGCACATCGGGCCTTCGGATTACGTGGCCTGGCTCAGCGACCGGAAATGGGCCTACATCCGGATGGAAGGCCAAACCTTCGGCGACGTGCCGTTGAACGTGGAGTTCAAGCTGGAGGTGTGGGACTCGCCCAATTCGGCGGGAGTGGTCATAGATGCGGTCAGATGCCTCAAGCTGGCTTTGGATAACAAACTCTCCGGCGCCATGGAAGCGCCCTCCTCCTACTTCATGAAGTCGCCGCCCAAGCAGTATACCGATGAGGAGGCGCGGGTCATGACCGAGGAGTTCATCGCCAAATACGGCAGGAGGCAGAAGAAGGTCCAACTGCCCAAGGCAAGAAAAGGCGCCAGGCGTTAGGTACGATCCGAAGCAGAAATCACGTCAAGGAGGTGGCTGGGACAGGGTGCCACCTCTTTGTTTTCTCTTCACCGGCCGAGAGTTTTGCAGGGACAAAAGATGTCCGGATTTTTCATAACCCTTGAGGGGATAGATTCCTGCGGCAAAACCACCCAGGCGCGGAGATTAGTATCTTATCTTAGGCGCAAGGGATACCCGGTGATGTTGCTAAGGGAGCCGGGCGGAAATCGGGTGGCGGAGAGGATCAGAAAAGTGCTTTTAAGCCGGAAGAGCTCCGGCATGACCGCCTTGACCGAGCTTCTGCTTTACGAAGCCGCCCGATCGCAGCTCACCGAGACGATCATCCTGCCCGCATTGAAGCAGGGCCAGGTGGTGGTGTGCGACAGATATGCCGACTCCAGCTTGGCTTATCAGGGCTATGGTCGGGGTTTGAGCATCAGGATGATAGATCAGCTCAACCAAACCGCGACCTTCGGGCTTTCGCCGGATTTGACCATTATCCTGGACGTTCCGGTTTCGGTCTCCGCCAAGAGGACAAGACGGCAGGGAAGAAAAAAGGATCGTCTGGAGGGAGAGAACACCGGCTTTCACCGGAGGATACGACAGGGATTCCTGAAAATCGCCAAGACGAATCGCAGGAGGATACAAGTTGTGGACGGCACCGGCGATATCCTCAAGACCTGGCAAAAGGTGAAGAAGGTGGTGGATGCGTTTCTGCAAAAACCCAAAAGTTGAGCCGGAAGACTGGTTTCGAACGATAAACCAATAGAGGATGTAGTTGCCCGATTCATCGGGCTTAAAAGAGATAGATAGTCAGACGATTGTTTTCGGACAGTAAGCGACTGTGGAGACCATCCAAGTCGCCTGAAAAATAAGACATGAGTTTTGGGAGGTTGGTTATGCTCGAAAGATACATTAAGATCCCTAGGTCCTTTTTGTTTCTGGCAGCGGCGTTGATCGCCCTCCTGCTCGCCGGTTTGGTCTATGCCCTGACCGACAACATGTACGCTGATCTGGAAGAATTCAACCTGGTGGCCACCGTGGTTAAGAACAACTACGTGGAGGAGGTCAACCCGGAAAACCTGATCAGGGCCGGGATCACCGGAATGCTGAGCACTCTGGATCCGTACTCGGAGTATCTGGACCCCAAGCAACAAAGCGCCTTGATGGAAGACACTCGCGGGCAGTTTGAGGGATTGGGCATCGAGATCGCCATCAAGGACGGCTGGCTTACCGTGATCGCTCCTTTGGAGGATACCCCGGCAGAGCGTCTGGGAATCCAGGCCGGAGACCGCATCACCCGGATCGAGGGGGTGTCCACCGAGGGAATCACCGCCGAGGAGGCGGTGAACAAGCTCAGGGGAAGGAAGGGTACGGTGGTCCACATCACCATCGAGAGGGAGGGGATAAAAGAGCCCATGGAGTATGCCGTGGAGAGGGATGTGATCTCCATCCGCGCGGTTCCCTACTACGGGCTGGCGGCCAAGGGAATCGGTTACGTCCGGCTAAACCGGTTTTCCGATCTGGCGGCGGGCGAATTGAAAGAGGCGGTGGGCGAGCTCAAGCGCCAGAACGTCACCAGCATGATTTTGGATCTGCGGGGAAATCCGGGCGGGCTTCTTACCCAGGCGGTGGACGTGGCAGGCGTGTTTTTGGGGGAACACGAGCTGGTGGTGAGCACCAAGGGAAGAGTCAAAAACCAGAACCAGGAATTCTACTCCCCGGGACAACCCCTGTTTCCCGATTTGCCTTTGGTGGTGCTGGTGGATCAGGGTTCCGCATCCGGGGCGGAGATCGTGGCCGGAGCCATCCAGGACTGGGACCGGGGGCTTTTGGTGGGCGACACCACCTTCGGCAAGGGACTGGTGCAGAACGTCATCCAACTGAGCGACGGCTCGGGGCTTAAGCTGACCACAGCCAAATACCTGATGCCCTCCGGACGCAGCATTCAAAGACCCGAGGACCTCAAAGGTGACTCGGCTTTCGCGGAAAGCGATTCGGAGCCGAAGGTCCAGACCCCGGACTCCTTGCAGGCCAGGCAGAAATTCTTCACCAAGGGGGGACGGGTGGTTTACGGTGGGGGTGGAGTGGCGCCGGACGTGTACGTGCCTTACCAGAGACTATCGCCCTTAGAATACAGCCTTTTGGCCAAGCGCTCGTTCTTGGGCTTTGCGGTTCACTATGCCGCCAGCCATCCGGACCTTCCCAGGGATTTCCGGGTGGACGATGCCATGTTTTCACAGTTCGAGGACTACCTCAAATCCCAGAAATTCGAATATAAGACCTCCTCCGAATACGAGTTGGATAAACTCAAGCTGGCCGTCGACGAGGAGGAAAGATCGGATGCCCTCAACCGTCAGATAGCCGAGCTCCAGAAGACCCTGGAGGCAGACAAGCAGAACGACTTCAGGAGGTTTGGTCAGCAAATAAAATCGGAGATAAAAGAGAATTTGCTGGTCAAGCTTTACGGCCCGAACGCCAAGTATCAAGGGGTGTGGTTCACCTCGCATCCCCAGATCGTGAAGGCCATCCAGATTCTGTCTCAGGCCGGGGAATACAAATCGTTGTTGTCGGCCAAATGACCGTCGCGAAAAGATTGGTGGAATCTGGGTTTGCGATTTGGTGATTGGATTCTTTTGCGCAGGCTATGCGCCAAAGGCGCATCCGCCTCCGGCGGAAAGCCTGCGGCTACAAAAACCCGAATCTTACCGTGTCGGGTGCTCACTGAGGCAAAAGAGAGGAAATGTCGGAACTGGTTCTCATGGTTTTGGGTGGGGTTGTCGCCGGACTGTTCGGATCTGTCTTGGGATTGGGCGGCGGCGTGCTGATCATCCCCATGCTCACGTTGGTATTCGGCGTTCCCATGCGGGAAGCCGTGGGAGTCTCGTTGGTGTGCGTGATCGCCACCTCTTCCGGAGCGGCCAGCCTGTACGTGAAGAAAGGGTTGAGCGACGTGCGCCTGGGAATGACCCTGGAACTGGCCACCACCGTGGGCGCCATAGTGGGAGGAGTCGTGGCCGGTCTTTTGAACCAGCGGGTTCTCTTGGTGCTGTTTGCCGCTCTTCTGATGTACACCGCCTGGAGCATGTCCAGAAAAGCCGAAGCCTCGGCCGATCAGAATAATACCGACCATGAGCAGGGAGCAGGAGCTTACACCCATCTTCCCCTGGGCATGGGCGCTTCGTTTTTTGCCGGCAACGTGTCCGGGCTTCTGGGCGTGGGAGGGGGCATAATAAAAGTTCCCGCCATGTACCTGTTGATGAGAGTGCCGCTTAAGACCGCCCTGGCCACCAGCAACTTCATGATCGGCGTCACGGCCAGTGCAGGAGCGTTCGTCTACTTCTCCAGAGGGGAAGTGCATCCTTTGGTGGCGGGATCGACCATGTTGGGGGTTTTCTTGGGAGCAACCGCTGGCTCCCGCCTGCTTCCCACGATCAAAACCGTACTGCTGAAAAGGATATTCGTCCTGGTGCTGGCTTATCTTTCCATAGAGATGTTGTTCAAAGGATTGGGAATCAGACTCCCGTTTTAAGCCATGAATGCTAAAGATAAAGACGTCAGTCTCAACTGGATCAGCCACATTCTCTTCGTGGGCTCCCTTTGCGCCGCGGCGCTTTTGGCCCTGGGTTTGTTGGTGATGTGGATCAAAGGTGAACCATTTGAGCCGGTGGTACATGTGGTCCGTCCATCGCTTTCCGTGCTCTTTTTGTCTCTGCTAAAAGGAGATGCGGTGGCTATCCTGAACCTGGGCATCCTGGCGATGATGCTGACGCCTTTCCTCAGGGTGGTGGTGGCCGTGGTCTCCTTTCTTTGGGAGCGGGATTACAGGTATGCCGCAGTAGCCTCCGGCGTGGGCCTGATTCTTCTTTTTACCATCGTGCCCAGCTTTTTCTGATAAGCTTGCTCGGCCCGAAAACCCCGGGATTCGCATGGAAAACTCTGAAGATAAAATGAGCGACCGAACAGACCTTCTGATATTGGTGGACTTCGACGGCACAGTAACCCAAAACGACGTGGGGGCGCTGCTTTTCCACACCTTCGCCGGGGAGGAGCACAAGAAGGCAGTGTCCCTGTGGCTGGAAGGCCGGATCAGCTCGCGCGAATGTTTAGAGAGGCTGTGCCGATCGGCTCAAGCCACCGAGCCGGACGTAAAGGAATTTGCGCTTTCGCAAAAAATCGATGAAAACTTCTCGGGTTTTGTCGATCTTTGTAAATGCAGGGATTTCGGTTTGGCGATTCTAAGCGATGGACTGGATTATTACATTAGGCTAATTCTCAACAAGTTTGGGTTGGACAGGCTTCCCTTTTTCTCCAACGTGCTCAGGTTCAGAGACGGAAAGCTGGCCCCCGAATTCCCGTACTTCGATCAAGGCTGCGGAAAGTGCGGTAACTGCAAAAGGTACCATCTGAAAAACCTGCGAGGAAAAGACCAGAAGGTCGTATACATCGGTGACGGACTTTCTGACAGGTGTGCGGTAACCGAGGCCAACGTGGTCTTCGCCAAGAACGATTTGAGCACGTTTTGCCAGAGAGAAGGCATAAGGCATCATCGGTACAGGGATTTTGGAGACGTATCCCAAATGCTGCTTGAGCTTCTGGAAGACCAGGGGACGGTCGCCACGGATGAAAGTCAATTGCCTCGCCCGGGAGGAATCTGACTTGCGATTTTCTTGCTACCGGTTCTCCTTTGCAGAGACCGGATTCAAGGAGAAAGAAAGAAGATGAAGGCCGTGATCATGGCCGGCGGCTTCGGCACCCGCTTGAGGCCGCTATCCTGCAACATTCCCAAGCCCATGGTCTCCATGGCCAATAAGCCCATGATGGAGCATATCGTGGGGCTTCTCAAGAAGCACGGGCTGACCGAGCTGGTGGTGCTTCTGTACTTTCAGGCCGAGACCATCAGGGACTATTTCGGGGACGGGTCCCGATGGGGAGTGAAGATCGATTACGTCCAGGCCACCGAAGATTACGGCACTGCGGGCGCAGTGAAAAACGCTTCCGAGCTCTTAAACCAGCGGTTTTTGGTCATCTCGGCAGACGTGCTGACCGACATCGACCTGCAGGCGGCCTGCGATTTCCACCAAAACGCGGGAGCCAAGGCCACTATGGTTCTGGCCCGGATGGAGAACCCGCTTTCCTACGGCGTGGTCATCACCAAAGACGACGGCCGCATCTCCAGATTTCTGGAGAAGCCCACCTGGGGCGAGGTGTTCAGCGACACGGTCAATACCGGGATATACATCCTGGAACCGGAGACACTGGACGACATACCCGAAAAGCAGAATTTCGATTTCTCCAAGGACCTCTATCCCTATATGCTCTCTTCCGGCCAGAAGCTCTACGGCTTCATTACCCGGGATTACTGGAGAGACGTGGGAAACTTAGAGGAATACTTCCAGGCCCACCAGGATATCCTGGACGGAAAAGTCAGGGTGGAGATGGGGGGCAATTTGATCCACCGCGAGCAGGCCAGCATCTGGGTGGGAAAGAACGTGGAGGTGGACGAAAAGGTCGATTTCAAGGGAACCCTGATTATCGGCAACGACGCCCGCATCGGCTCGCACTGCTTCATATCCAATTCCGTGCTGGGCGACGGCGTGAAAATCGGCGAAGACGTGAACCTAGATCGCTGCGTGATCTGGAAGCAGAGCACGGTGGGCAAGAGGAGTATACTGACCGAGGCCATAGTGGCCGATCATTCCACCCTGGAAGAGGAGACGGTGGTTTTCGAAAACGCCATCGTGGGCGAGAACTGCTATATCGAGAAGGGGGCCAAGATAAAGTCGGGGGTGAGGATCTGGCCGGGGAAACGGGTGGAGGCGGATTCCATACTCTCCTCCAGCCTGGTGTGGGGAGAGAAATGGAACCGGGAGCTTTTCACCGATGCCAAGGTGATGGGGGTGGGCAATTTGGAGTTGACACCGGAATTTGCCGTCAAGCTGGGCGCGGCTTACGGCGCCATGCTGGGCTCGGGCAACACGGTGGTCACCAGCCGGGATGCGGGCAACACCTCCCGGATGATCAACCGGGCTTTGATCTGCGGGCTGCTTTCCGCCGGGGTGAACGTTCACGACCTAAGAACCCTTCCCATCCCGGTGGTGAGATACCAGCTCAAATCCGGCAGGGAGAGAGGAGGCATACATACCCGCAGATCGCCCCTGGACCCGGGCCAGACCGACATCATCTTCTTCAACGGCGGGGGCCGGGACCTGCCCACCGCCAAGACCAAATCGGTGGAAAGGCTCTTCTTCCGGGAGGATTTCAGGAGGGCCTCTCCCGAGGAGACCGGCCAGCTGGACTTTCCCCAGCGGGTGATCGAGTCCTATCGCCAGGATTTCCTTAAGGCCATCGATCCGGCAAGCATCAGGGATGCCCAGTTCAAGCTGGTCCTCGACTATTCCAATGGGGGCGCCTGCGAGATATTTCCCTCAATCATCGGCTCTTTAGGCTGTGAGGTGATATCCCTAAACGCTTACCCCGAAGCCAAGAAGCTCTCGCGCACCGACCAGGAGCTTGACCAGTCGATCAGCCGGCTCTCCTCCATCGTCAAATCGGTGGGAGCCGACGCCGGGTTTCTTTTCGATCCGGGCGCTGAGAAACTGACGGTGGTGGATGAGGAGGGCCAGCCCCTATCGCCGGATCTTTTGCTCTTGATGGTCACCTCCCTGTTCTTGGGATCGTTTCAGGCCCGCCGGATGGCCGTGCCGGTGGTGGCTTCCATGGGAGTGGAAAAAATCGCCTCGGAATACGGGGTGAAGGTGATTCGGGTACGAAACGATCATCTGGCCATGATGGACGCCATCTCCAGCCTTCAGGTGGATTTCGTGGGCGGCACCAAGGGAGGCTTTATCTTCCCCGGATTCCAGCTGGGAGCGGATGCCATGTTCAACCTGGCCAAGATACTGGAGCTTCTTTCCAAAAGCCGAAAGGCGGGTTCCGAATCCCGTAAGGCCAGCCTGGCAGAATTGAGAAACGAATTGGACCACTATCACATGGCCAGACAATCGGTCACCTGCACCTGGCGTAAGAAGGGACAGGTGATGAGGGAGCTTCTCAAGCATACCGAGGACTGCCGGCGGGAGCTGATCGACGGGGTGAGAGTGCTCAATCACGATTCCTGGGTGCTGGTGATGCCGGATCGGAGGAAATCGGCTTTCCACATACTGGCGGAGTCGACCGTCGCCGGTCAGGCCGAGAAGCTGGTGGAGAATTACGCCAAAAGGGTCAGCGAATGGCAGACCTGAACCGGCGAAGCAGGGCTTAGTGCGAACACATATTTTACTCCTGCAGACGGCAAGCTGCGTAGGTCAATTCAAGGTTTGATCCAACCACATTCGATTTCCCCCACGGCGAGGGGAATTCATCCCGTCGCAGAATGACCTAAATCCCAAAAAACCCAAATTTCCTCTTGCCTGCATCTCTTCGTCTGGTTAATTTACCAAAAACAGGCAGAAGAATCGGCCGCAAGACCCAGTTGCGTTGCTTTGAACTCTCTTTGCCATCAGGAGGGGACAAATGCCGGAAGAAGAAGTGGGGAAAGTACAAAGCTACTTTCGGAAGATCGACGTGGCGGCGATCAATATCATTGCCGGAACGCTTTCCGTGGGAGACACCATCCACATCAAAGGACATACCACCGATTTCACGCAGACAGTGGACTCCATGCAGATCGAACACGAGCAGGTCCAGACCGCCAAACCGGGTGATTCCATCGGCATGAAGGTGAAGGAGCCGGTGCGGGATCACGACACGGTGTACAAAGTGACAGAGTAGTCCATTGAAAAAACCACCTATCAACTTCATGGGGGCAGGAATTCATCCTGCCCCGGGTTGATTCTCTTTTTTTGGTGGCACCTCTAACCCATGGAGAAATGGAAAAAAAAGCCCAAAATACAATCAGCTTAGACGATCTTACGCGCGAGCAGTTGATCGGCATGCTGGACGATTTCGCCAAGAATTGGCTGGCGCACGACGGCTTGTGGTTTCAGGCGGTGGAACGAGAATTTGGTATGGAGGCTGCCATCCTGCTCGACCGAAAAGCCTGGGAGAAGTTCACAGTAATTGAGGCCAAAAGGATAATGGCCCGCCACAATATTCAACCGAACAGCGGGCTGGCGGGTTTGAAGAAAGCCTTAAATTACCGTCTATACAGCCGTCTTAACGTGCAAGAGGTGGCGGAGGAAACACCGAATCGTTTCGTGTTTCGCATGAACAACTGCCGGGTCCAGTACGCCCGCAATAAAAGAGGTCTTCCGGATTTCCCGTGCAAGCCGGTGGGCATAGTGGAATACAGCGAGTTCGCCAAAACCATCGATCCGCGCATCCGCACCACTTGTCTGAGTTGTCCGCCGGATGCGCATCCAGGCGAATATTACTGCGCCTGGGCGTTTGAGATATAGATTTCAGATTTTGTGGTTTACCTTCTTAAGTAGTAGCAAGCCAATACGAGTCAGAAAATGCCGGTCGCCCCTGCGGGCGAAAAAGGGGTAGGTGGTAGATGTAGTGGTAGGTTTTGTAGCCGCACCCTTTAGGGTCCGTGTGTTGGAGTCTCCTGCGCAGGCTGAAGCCTGCGGCTACAGAATAATGGTTCGGGTGGAGGTTTTGTAGCCGCACCCTTTAGGGTGCGCATGTTGGAGTTTTCTCCACGCAGGCTAAAGCCTGCGGCTACAGAAGCGTGAATCGGGTAGTTGGTTTTGTAGCCGCACCCTTTAGGGTGCGCATGGTGGAGTTTTCTGCGCGCAGGCCAAAGCCTGCAGCTACAAAAGATCATAAACCGGTTTTGTCGTCGTGGTCTGGAGATAACCAATTGCAGTGTTGTGAGAGTTAAAGAACGAAAACATCGGTTGCCGAGAGAGACTTACACGGGGAAAGTGAGGTGCGCTTTCACCGTTTGTGTGCTCCACAGAAGACGGTTGTTTATCTCTGATGACACTTTTCATCCCGTCCGAGAGATTCTGTTGAATGCACTGAGGAAGGCCAACTGCGATGCTCATGCTTATCTGTTCATGCCCGATCATTGTCATCTGTTGATCGAAGGAAATTCAGATGAGTCAGATTTGTGGCAGTGCGTGGTCGATTTCAAGCAAGGGAGCGGATTTTGGCTTGCGAAGAAGGGTTATGTTGAACAATGGCAAAAGGATTTCTACGACCACATTTTGAGAAACGACGAAGATTTAGAGAAACAGGCACGATATATCCTGGGAAATCCGGTCAGAAAAGGTCTGGTGACAGATTGGCGGGCATATCCATACAAGGGTTCCACGATATATGATTTTGACCAATGGTGAGCACATTGAAATTCCGGTTCTCGATTTTGTAGCCGCGCGTAGGAGCGCAGAAGGTCTTCGCAGGCCAAAGAGGGGTTACGAAATTGTGGGTCGGGT
>CAZWAO010000067.1:0-12424 GCA_964631815.1 uncultured Ignavibacteria bacterium
TAAGAAAGGCTAAGAAGATCATTATCCAGCGAGGAACAGGAGAGAAAAACGCCAATTGGTTGATCCCCCACAGCCTCTCCTCGGGGAAGAAAGAGGCTATGGCGTGGATGAGAATTACAAAGGCACAGGCGAAGAATACAATCTTTTCCGGTCTGGTCATGCCTACCCAACTGTGTGCGTATCTAAGAACCCCTCACCCTATCCCTCTCCCCGCTGAGGAGAGGGAATTTTCCCTCCCTTTATGGGAGGGATTAAGGGAGGATAATGATCAATTTATGGCAAGCAGGCTTTTCAGCGGAACGTCTCTTGCGATGCGTATTCTGCAATGTGTCTACCGCTGTTGAGCCGCCTCATTTCAGTCCGTATTTATCCAACTTACGATACAATGTCCGCTCCCCGATGCCCAGAAGCTGTGCGGCTTTCTTCCTGTTCCCCTTGGTGTATTCCAGCGCCCTTTGGATCAGCTCCTTCTCCATCTGGTCGACGTTCAAATCCGAAGGTATCTCTCCGCTTCTCCGCTGACCTGTCCAGCGTAAAGCCGCCGGCTCCACTCTCACACGAGACCCGAGCGTGCCTTGCTCAGAAAGAGCTTCTCTTAGGTTGATAATCTCCGCCCTTAAGCTCAAGATGGCCTGAATGATTAGCTCGTGCTCGGCCGTCTCTACCGACTTGCCGGTGACCACGGGTAGATGTCGATTGGACTGTCCCTGATTTTCGACGTATCTTCTGACGTCGTTAGCTTCGATCCTTCTATCCGGAGCCAGGGCCAGCATGCTCTCTAAGAAGTTCCGCAGTTCCCGCACGTTGCCCGGCCAGTGATAGCTCATCAGAAGCTCCATCGCCTCGTCGGAGACCCCGGTGATTTTTCGTCGGCTTTGCTGATTGAGTTTGCCGATGAAGCTCTGCACCAGGATGGGAATGTCCTTGGGCCGCTGCCGGAGGGGCGGAACGTCGATTTTCACCACTGCCAATCGAAAGAACAGATCGCTGCGGAAGTTCCCTTCGCGCACTCTCTGCTCCAGATCCTGGTTGGTGGCCGCGATGACCCGCACGTCCACCTTGATATCCGAGCTTCCCCCCACCCGCATGAAATTTCGCTCCTCCAAAACCCGGAGCAGCTTCACCTGGGTGGCGGGTTTGAACTCTGCGATCTCGTCCAAGAAGATGGTACCACCGTTGGCGCTCTCAAAAAGCCCTTGTCTCCGGCTGACCGCGCCGGTGAAAGCGCCTTTCTCGTGTCCGAATAGCTCGCTTTCCACCACCCCCTCTGCCAGCGCGCCCACATTGGCCGCCACGAAGGGTTTGTCTTTTCTTTGGCTGTTGGCGTGAATGGCGCGGGCGACCAGCTCCTTTCCTGTGCCGGATTCCCCGGTAATCAACACGGTGATATTGGTGGGAGCCACCTGAAGCGCCGATTCGGCAATCTGCTTGAGCTCTATCGACTTTCCCACCAGGCTGCAAGACCTCAAAAACTCTCTTTCTTTGAGAAGCTTGCTCACCTTAAGGTGGATCTCCTCCGGCGCCAGCGGAATTTGAAAGACCTCGTCGGCTCCGCAATTTAAGACGTCTGCTTGACGATCCAGGTGCTCCGCCTGAATCCCCACCAAGACATCCGACTGGGGGGCTTTGGAAACGATCCTTCGCACCAACACTTCGCAGGAGAAATCGGTCAACCGGGAATCGGCGATTACCATATCAAAATTCCTCTCCCTTATCCTTTTTAATCCCTCCCGGCTGGCCGGGACATTCTCGATATGGGGATGGATGTCGGAAAGCGCCTTTCCCATTGACTGCAGGAGTCCGGTATCCGGACTGATGATCAATATGTCGGCCGACGGATTCATCAGCTGCTGTCCCCTTACGCGCTAAACCCGAACCGCAGCCCTTGAACGGCAACTGTCGTTCGGATTAAGGCGAAACATAAGCGAAATACGGAGTGCTCGCCCCAGAGGGTTCGATGGAATCAGACCAACCCGAAGCTCGGCACTCCACGGGAACTTTCAAGGAAGAAAAGTAAGAACAAAAACCCAAAACCACAACCGAAAAATCTCAACCTCTCTTTTGCCTCCGCCGGAAACTCTTGCCTTTTCGCACTCGGGGTGCGCAGTAATCTCTGCCCGCCAGGACGAAATCGATCTCCTTTTGCTCCTTGTCCACTCTGACCACCTGCACCTTTACTCTGTCTCCTAATTTGTGAATTTTCCGGCTTCTCCTGCCTATGAACCTTCTCCCCTTCTCGTCGAAAACGTAGTAGTCATCGCCCAGGCTGGAGATGCGCACCAAGCCTTCGGCCAACGATCCGTCCAGCCTTACGAAGAACCCAAAAGGCACCACCCCGGAGATGAGTCCTTCGAACTGGTCTCCCAGTTTCTCCTGCATGAATTCGACCTGCTTGATCTTGACCGACTCTCTCTCCGCCTCCTCCGCCAGCTTCTCCCTCTCCGAGGTAATCTCGGCGATCTTGGGCAACCGGCCCAGCATCTGGACCTGACGCTTGGTGGTGTACCTGCGACTCTCCAGCTCCTTCAGTATCCTATGCACGATGAGATCGGAATATCGCCGGATGGGCGAGGTGAAATGGGTGTAATGCGAAAAGGCCAGGCCGAAATGTCCCACGTTCTCCGGCGAGTAGCAGGCTTTCTTCAGCGACCTGAGCAGAATCTCGTTTACCAAGCTCTCCTCAGGCCTGCCTTCCAGGGATTTCAGGAACTTCTGGATTTTCTTGGGGCGAATCCGACCGCCAATGCTGAATGAGTAACCCAGAGTCGAAACGAAATCGGAAAAGGCCTCCATCTTATCCTGGTCCGGTTCTTCGTGTATGCGGTATAAGAAGGGTACGGAGATCCGAGCCACGTGCTCGGCTACGGTCTGGTTGGCCAAAAGCATGAATTCCTCGATCAGCCGGTGGCTTTCCAGCCTGGCCACTTGTAAGATATCCGACACCCTTCCGTCTTTTCCCAAAACCACGCGGGCTTCCGGCAGATCGAAATCCAAGCTCCCTTTAACCAGCCTTCTCTGTAGGAGCTTGCGCGACAGCTTTCTCATCTCCAGAAGGTCGCTCGTGAGCGGCTCCAGCCTCTTATCGGCGGAACCGTCGTCGAAGAATTTTTGCACTTGATCGTAGTTCAGCTTGGCCTTGCTCTTGATCACGCTTTCCCGGATCCGATAGCCGACCTTCTTCCCTTCAGAGTCGATTTCAATGATGACGCTGTAGGTAAGCCTCACCCGGTTGGGCCTGAGGCTGCACACGTTGTTGGAGAGCTGCTCCGGCAGCATGGGAATCACCCGGTCCACCAGGTAGACCGAATTGCCCCTTTTGAGCGCCTCCCGATCCAAAGCGGAGTTTTCCTTGACGTAATGGGAGACGTCGGCGATGTGCACCCCCAAAAGATAATTGCCGTCCGGTTTCACCTCCAGGGAGACCGCATCGTCATGATCTTTGGCATCCGCCGGATCTATGGTGAAACAGTTGGCATGGCGCAGATCCAGCCTCGATTCCCAATCACTTTTGTTGACTTCGGCCAGGACCGCATCCGCCTCCTCTTCCGCCTCCTCGGGAAAGCTCATGGGGAAACCGAACTCCTTAATCAGGGAAAGCATGTCCATTCCGGGATCATCCGGATAGCCCAGCACCTCCACGATCTTTCCTTCCGGGCCGGTGTGCACGTCCGGCCAGTCTGACAGCGAGACCACCACCTTCTGTCCATCCCTGGCATCCTTCGAGTCGTCCGGCGCTACGGAAATCTCCCTTGAGATTTTCCGATCGTCGGGAATGACATAATCGCTGAATTTGCTCCGGTGAAAGGTTCCCACCAAATCCTGTTTGGTGCGTTTCAGAATCTTGGTTACCGTTCCTTCGCGGGCCGGGCCTCGCCTTCTGCCCAATATGGTAACCAGCACCCGGTCCCCGTGGAAGGCATGGCCCATGTTCTCGTCCCGCACGTAAACGTCTTCGGTTCCGTCGTCGGGCACTACAAAACCGTAACCGCCTCTGCCCGAGACCAGCCTGCCCGCCACCACGTTCACCTTGCCCGGCAATCCGATTCTGCCCCTCTTTATCTTGACTAAAAGTCCGTCCCTGAGCATCGATCTGACCGTTCTCCTGAAGCTACCGTAATCCGCCTCCCGGATTTCCATCAATTTGGCCAGCTCTCGCAGCTTCAGCGGCTTATGGGGCTGACTGGAAAGAAACTGAAGGATCTTTTCCTGATGGACACTCATAAGGATTCTATCTGACCTCCGACGATAGCCCATCCCCTTGGTTTGGAGGTTGCTTGCATGGAAGATGAATTGATTGCTGGTCCCGTCGCAGCCGTCTCACACTCGGCTTCACTTTCCGCCCAGACGAATCAGCGGTATCCGCGCCTTCTTCCCCTGGGAGACATCGTAGCTTCCCAAAATCTTGTCTTGATCGATACCCTTAGGAATCAGGATATCATATACATCGGGGTTATAATCGGTATCGGTCCCCCCGCCTCCGCGATCCGCCGAAGGAAACTGGCCCACTTTCATGAAACGCCCCACCCCGTAGCCCGGCGTGCGCCAACCGCCATACTGGCCTCCGGCCAGCACCTGAATTTTCCAATTCTCGTTCGGAACTCCCACAATCTGCTGGGGAACGGCGAAGAACATCTCGTTTCCCCGTACATGATTATCAAAGGACCGGGCCTTGAGAAAGAGAGCCTGCCAGATCCAGTTCTGATCATACACCAGAACCCCGGCGTTGCTGACCTCGATGGCGAACTCATAGGCATTCGAATCCGGCAGTTGGAAGTCGCCGTTGTCGAAAAATAATCGCGTGTTTCCGCTGTGCTCCACACCGTCGGTGTCTATGACCACTACGGCAAAGGTGCCGTTGAATCCCTCCTCCGAGGAGATTTGGGCATGGCTCAGATCCGAAAAATAAAGCTGGAAGTAGACCAACTCTTGGTCCTGGCTGACCCGCACTTCAGTCAAATCGAAAATCCCTGGAGAGGCCTTTGGGTTCAAAGGGTAAACGTAATCTCCGTCGCCCTCGTCATCTCCCTTCTGGTCTCGGAAATCGTACGCGGTCTTGCAGTTTATGGGCTCTTCGATAGTGATCTGGGGAATGATGGTTGTCAGGACGAACTGGGCCCATTCCTGCTCTATCTCTTCATCGCTTTTACGAAATACAATCTGCAAAGCTTCTCTCTGTTCCTCCTGTCCGGAACCCGCCGAATATAACGCCTCCAATCGTCGGATTCCCCTGGTCTCGGTCACAAACTTGGCGAAGGAACAGACCAGCGCCGCGCCCTGGTTGACGCCCTGGCTGAAGGGAGCCAATATCAGTGAGTCCAGGGGAATCGGTCCTTTCTGCTCCATCCTCTGCCTGGCCCAGGATAAAAGCAGATCAGGCGAGAAAAAGGAAGCTCCTCCCAGGTAATAAGCCAATCCCTCGCTCACATACTCAGGCGGAACCCGTGATTTTCCTGGAGGCAAAACGGCATAGGAGATTACGTGCACCACTTCGTGCGGCGCGGACTTAGTTATTGACGCGATCACTCGGTCGGCAGGGAGACTTCGCGCCAGAGAAGGCTCGGCACTGAAAAGCCTCCCCACCTCCTGGATTGAATCGCACCGGTAGTAATCTATCCGGCCCGCATACTCCGGACACAGAAGATCGGCCACCCGCTCGTAGAACCGGTCCATCTCATCCAGCAACACTTGGGTCGGCTCCTCCTCCGGCGTTTTGTAATGATAGACGAAGTGCTTGGATTCCTTTCGAGGCCAGTCTTTGGAGTACACCCAGATGGGATTGGCCCCCACGGTTCTGCCGTCCTCCGAAATGAAATATCTATGATCCGTTTGCAGAGGTCCGGCCTTTCCCTCGCGGTAGTACCACACCACTTCCAGGACCACAAAATCACCTCGTTCTTTGACGCTGGTGATCTTGTAGTTTAGCTGCCTAAGATCGATGTCCCTGAAGGTTAGAGTGGCCCACTGCCAGTCATAAACCTGGTAACGGTCAAGCTCCTCCCGGTTCCAGTATTCCCGGGCCTGCTGGTCCGATCCCTGCTGCAGCGCTTTCACGTATGACTCGAAGCACTGGATTGCCTTCTCCTCGGCAGTGATTTGAGCATCGGCGAAACCAGGCATCAGAATCGGGAAAAGCCAAAGGAGGGATACGAAGGAGATCATCTTGAGTTTAGTGACAGTGCACATAATCGAATAATATCACCCCTGTCGTGGGTTGTCAAACGAAAAAGCCCGGAGCCGTTAACTAAGCTCCGGGCTTTCTTCGGCGTTAGGTTTCTGTCAACGGATGGTTAGATTCCCGGGCCATCGCCGCGCGGGCCAAAGCCTCCGGCTCCTTGCTGCCAGCAGCCTCTGCCTTCTCCCATCTTCCTTCCCATCCTCTTTCCCATCCTTCGTCCCATCCTTTCCCCCATCATCATTCCGCCGTGCATCTGCTGGAATTTCTCTAACTGTTCCGGCGTAAGCACGTCCTTCATAGCCATCCGACGGTCGATGCGGTGCTTAAGCAGCATCTTCTGGGCCTGGGCCACCTGGTCTACCAGCTTGTCGACCTCCTTCTTGTCGACGTTGGGCTGTGCCAGCTCGTGCTGCAAGGCCAACCGGGCCTCCTTAAGGTCCGCTCTTAAGCCGATCCCGGTTTTGGCGAAGTCGTATTGAATCTCCTGCATCTGTTTGACCTGAGCATCGGTCAAATCCAGATTGTCCCGCATTCCCCTGAACGGACGATCGGGGGTATCGGCATAGACCAAGGAGAACACCAGCACCAGCGCCACCACCAGAGCCAACGGCAAAATGAGGTTTTTTGTCCTAATCATCTTTCACCTCCTTCTTCAGCTTTTGGTTTTATGAGTTTCCATCAAACGCCATAAGTCGTAGTTTCCGGGCGCGGGGATTACCTGTGTCCCGCACCCCGTCCTCTCATCTCCTGTATGCTCTCCCGCAGCCTTTTCTCGAATCTCTCCTCGAACAGGTAGAGCTTGGCCTGCTGCTCCACCGAGAGTATTTCCTTGCTCTGATCGAAAAAGCGCTCCATGCTTTGCTGAAAGGAGTCTCTGGCGCCTTCTAAGCCGGCCATGGTCTGCTGCAACTTTTGCTGATCCGGCTTTTCCGAATTCAGCTCCGTCTCCAGCTCGCCGAACAGCCTCTCCCTATCTTCGGCGAATGTCCGCTTGGCGTCCTGGAACTCCTTTAATACCGGCAGAAACTGCGTGGACTGCTCGGATGTGAGATCCAAAGCATCCAACAGCTTCCACATGCGCAGAGTCTCGATATTGTCGCGTATCCGCTCCCTATCCCCCATGTTTCTGTCCGGATCGTGAAAGGAACGAGGTTGAGCTTGGACCCAGGCAGCCAGAATCAGGGTCAGGAACAAACCTACCCCTGTCGCTATCAGCATCGTCTTCTTTCTGATCATCACCGTCTCTCCTTCAATCAATACTCCATTCAAGAAACCTTTTGCCGTTAGGTCATCGACCTATTTTCATTCTACAGAATATCCTTAACCTGAAGATCGCTTATGTTCTGCTCGAGCTGCTTGAGCTCTTCCAGACTCAATTCGCTTAGCAAGCTGCCCAAGTCGCTTTCCCCCAGGTAATCTTCATCCAAAATCTGTCCGGCCAATTCTAGATCCTGATTCTGACTGTCCGCCAGCAGCGCCGCCACAGACGTCGATTCCGCGCCTGCAGTGGAAAGAACCTCCGCCAGCTGATCCGTATAACTGTCGGGATCCGAAAGAGCTATGCCGGTTTCCAAAACTTGGCCGGTCTCCTGCTGCGTCAGGTTCTGATCCTTCCCGGTCAGAACCAGCGATCCGACGACTACCAGGGCCAATACAGAGACCAAGCCTACTGCCCATCTGATCTTGGGCCAGGTCAGCCACCGGGTCTTTTGCTTTTGTTCTATCCGCGACCGAACCTGCGGCAGAAAATCAACCCAGAAGCTCTCCTCCCTTTCTGGAACTCTGTCCTGGGTCAAAAATCCCAGCGTTTGCCGAATCTCCTCCAGATTGGCTCGACAACCCTCACACCCGGCCAGATGCTTTTGAACCTCTTCCTTCTGTTCCGGAGGAAGAGACTCGTCATGATATTCAAACAACAGCTTTCTAATGTCTTCGCATTTCATCTCTATCACGATACCTTTCCGCGATAGTCCGCCAGAAGCTTCTGTAGTTTCCGGATAGCCTGAAAATAGTTGGCCTTTGCTGCTCCCTCGGTTATCCCCATGATCTCCGCGATCTCTTTATGAGAAAATCCCTGGTGAAATTTCAGCACGAAAACACTTCTTTGCCTGGAGGGCAGGCTGGCTACCGCCTTGTCGATGGCCAGTTTCAATTCTCTGTTTTCCATCTCGTCCGAAGGAGAGGCAACGGTCGTGGGTTTTTCCGCCAGATCGAAAATCGAGAGAAAAGACCTGAACTTATCCCTTTGGGAGAAATTGATACACAGGTTTACCGCAATCCTGGCCAGCCACACGTAAAGGCTGGACCTCCCTTCGAAGCTGTTCAATGACCTGTATGCCCTCACGAAGACCTCCATCGACACATCTGCCGCATCCTGCTGGTTTCTGACCATGCGATAAACCAGATTGTAGATTCTCTTCTGGTAGCGCAGCACCAACAGGTTGAATGACTTCTCGTCGCCTTCCTTGAACCTTCGAACCAGGTCTGCATCCTTTTCATCCTTTATTTCGTTCATTTAAATAGACCCCGAAGGCATTGGGAAGGTTTAATCTCTTCTTCACAAAAAAAACGGTGAGATCATTGATCGGTCTCAAAATTCACGACTTGGAGCGAACTACGCCCGGCTTAGGCCATATCCGGTGATACGCAATACCTTGGGTTTGGACGAATTCCAGAACCCGCCTTAAGGCGGGTTCTGGTTGGATGCCTTAAGACATCGCTCGCCACATGCTGACGTCAAGCGGACGGCTCCTTTGGAAAAAGAACCAGCACCTAACTTAAGTTAGGTGCTGGTATGAATGCCCATTTGCCGTCCTGACCTCCCAGAATAGAGGTCTTTCTCAGTCTCTTTTGCTCTTGATCAGAACCTTGGAGAATTCGTTCATGTTCTCCAGCACCACCCCCGCTCCCCGAACCACGCAGGTCAGCGGGTCGTCGGCGATGTTGATGGGCAGGTTGGTCTCTTCCCTCAACCTCTTGTCCAAACCCTTAAGCAAAGCCCCGCCGCCGGTCACCACGATGCCCTTATCCAGAATGTCGGCGGAGAGCTCCGGAGGGGTCTCCTCCAGCGCCTGCCTGACCGCTTCTATTATAGCATCCACCGGCTCGCTCAATGCCTCCCTCACCTGCACCGAGCTGATCTTCATGGTCTTGGGAATGCCCGCCACTAAGTCCCGGCCCTTTATCTCCATGCTCTCCTCCTCCTCCGGAGGATAGGCCGAGCCGATCTCCATCTTTATCTGCTCGGCGGTCCTTTCGCCTATCAGCAGATTATAGTTCTTCTTCAGGTAAAGCATTATGGCCTCGTCCATCTCGTCGCCGCCGATGCGGATGGAGATGTTGTTGACGATGCCGTCCAAGGCGATGACCGCGATCTCCGAGGTGCCGCCGCCGATGTCTATCACCATGCTGCCGGAAGGCAGGTGCACCGGCAGGCCCACCCCGATGGCTGCGGCCATGGGCTCCTGGATTAAAAATACCTCTCTGGCTCCGGCGTTTTCCGCCGAATCGCGCACCGCCCTTTTCTCCACCTCGGTGATGCCCGAGGGAACGGAAATCACGATTCGGGGCTTCATCAGGTAACGCCGCTTCACCACCCGGCGGATGAAGTCCGAAAGCAGCTTCTCGGTGATCTCGAAATCGGCGATGACCCCGTCCTTAAGGGGCCTTATGGCCATTATCTCCCCGGGAGTCCTTCCCACCATCTCCTTGGCCTCGGTGCCCACCGCCACCACCTTCTTGGAGGCTACCTCAATGGCCACCACCGAGGGTTCGTTGAGCACTATCCCTTGCCCCCTTAAGAACACCAGGGTGTTGGCCGTCCCCAGATCTATGCCGATATCGTTCGAGATTAAATCAAGAAATCCCATTGCTCCTCCGAAAAATCCATTTCAGAAAAACTCGGCCGCTAAGAGTACCTTCTTCGGGGACTGCCGGCGGCTCAATTTTCTTCTTCCTTTTCCTCTTCCTCGCCCAAGTAGATGTATCGGTTGATCAGATGTACCCAATCGCTCCATCTTCTGCCCTTGCCCCGCTGCGTCTTTATAATATGGCCAAAAGCATTGGCCTTGGCGTCCATGTCGTCGGCGTAGTAAAGGATAATGGCTTCCACCGTCTGGGGAACCACGGGCGAGGCAAACTCCAATTGCCCCTGGTGCGAGAGAATCAGGTGTTTCAACTGAAGCGCCAGCCCGGAAGGGAAATCCGGAATCTCTCCTATTTTACCGGTTACCAGCTCCTCTCCGGACACGATATGTCCCACCAGCCTTCCCTCATCCGTGTAATCAAAGAATCCCGCGGCCGAATAACTCTTTATCTTGCCCAAGTCGTGAAGCAGCGCCCCCGCGATCAGAAGGTCGCGATTCACTATCGGATACATCTCTGCGGCCTTCTCGCAGATTTGCACCACGTTCAGGGTGTGTTCCAAAAGCCCGCCCACGTATGCATGATGCCACAGCTTGCCGCCGGGAGTGGCTTTCAGCATCGCGATCAGTTGGGAATCGGCAAGCAGAAGGTCAAATAGCCGTCTTAAGTACTGCTCCCGGATGCTGGACGCCACCTTCTTGAATTCTTTCAGAAGAACTTCCGGAGCCTTCTCCGAAGAGGGGAGAAAATCGGAAAGCTGGGCCTCATTCTCACCGGCCCGTCTCAGCCTCTCCACCTTGACCTGGGATGCATCCCGGTAAGTGGTCACCCATCCCTTGACCTTCACGATCTCCCCCACCTGGGCCTGCCCGTAGATTTCCTCCGGGTTGTCCCAGACCACCCCGTCTATTCTCCCGGTTTTATCCCCCAACTCCAACTTGAGAAACCTTTGCCCGTCGTATTCCTTGATTTCCTTCTTGCGAAGCACAAAGAACTCAACCACCTCGTTGCCCGGCTTCAAGTCTGTCACGAACAAGGTTTTCATTCGGCTCGGGATTGCCTTTGGGTCATGGCTCAAACGTATCCCCATTAAAAGAGTTAATAATATAGACCATGCGGCCGAACAAAGTCAAGGACAAAAATCCTTGTGGGCTTCTGCATGGAGAGGTATATTCCCGTCCGGATCAGGGACGAACAAAATCATGAAGATACTCTACCGATACGTTCTTCGCGAACACGTGGGGCCGTTCTTCTTCGGGCTGGCCGTGATCATGTTCATCCTGGTGATGGACTTCATCCTGGAGGTGCTGAACATGATCATCGGCAAGGGCCTGGATGCCTTGGTCATCCTGCAGATATTCGTCCTGAACTTAGCCTGGATGCTGGCACTGGCCATTCCCATGGCCGTCTTGATCTCCACCCTGATGGCCTTCGGCAGGCTTTCACAGGATAACGAGATAACCGCTCTCAAATCCAGCGGGGTCAGCCTGTATCGGCTGATCTGGCCGGTTCTCATCGCCTCAATCGTGGTCTGCGGGGGAATGATGGTCTTCAACGACCGGGTTCTGCCGGAGCTGAATCACCGGGCCCGGCTCTTGATGACCGACATCCAGCAGAAGCGTCCCACCTGGAACCTGAAGGAGAACGTCTTCGTCGATGAGATCCCGGGCTATCACATACTGGTCAAGAAGGTCGATCCGCACTCCTCCCAGGTGGAGGGAATCACCATATACGATCAGAAGAACCGGCGTTTTCCTCGCACCATCATCGCCGAAAGAGGCGAGGTGGAATTCGCGCCGGACGGCAGTACCCTGATCTTTCGGCTATATAACGGCGAGATTCACGAGTCCGATGAGGCCGATCCCCAACGCTACCGCCGAATCAACTTCGACAAGCAGACCATCTACATTCCGGATGCGGGCAACAAGCTGATACGGTCCAACTCCGAGTACCGCACCGACCGCGAGAAAACCTCCGGCCAAATGCTGCAGGAGGTAAGGGAAAAAGAACACGAGATAGCTGCCGCCAAACAGAGGATCGTGGAAATCGCAACTCTGGCTGTGAACAAATCCGCCGCGCCTGGGGACTCCGGCCTGGCGGCGGCCAGTGAACCCAAGGTGCTGGACAATCTGATTAAGAAGAATCAAACCACGCTTAACCAGATATTAACCGAGGACCAGAACATCAAGAACAAAAACCGGCTGGTCAACAGCCTTCTGGTGGAGGTGCACAAGAAGTACGCGCTGGCCGTAGCCTGTATCGTTTTCATCCTCATGGGCGCCCCCCTGGGCATAATGGCCAGGAAGGGCGGCATGTCCGTAGGGTTGGGTTTGAGCCTGGGATTCTTCGTGCTCTACTGGGCCTTTCTGATCGGCGGCGAGGAGC
>CAZWAO010000068.1:0-12292 GCA_964631815.1 uncultured Ignavibacteria bacterium
CCGATCTTCAGATGAAGGTCCGGCTCCAGCGCCGGATCGAATCCCCTGGCCTTGATGTGTTCGATCTCCCCTTTTTCGGCATCGATTAGATATATGGCGACCGCGTCGTAACGCACCACTTTGCGCAGGGAATCTAAAATCAACTCCAAAAGCTGACTTAAGTCCAAAGTCGAGCTTAGGGACTTCTCCGCTTCCAGCAGCGTCTGGGTTTCCAAAGTCCTCTTTTTCAACTTCCGAAGGAGATAGGAGTTCTCCAGGACCACCGCTATCTGGTCGGCCAGGGATGAAAGCACTTCTAAGTCCTGCTGGTCGAATTCCTTGTGATCCATCTTATTGAAGACCGCCACCACTCCCCACAGTTTCCCTCTTCTCTTGACCGGCACGCTCATAAGCGATTGTATGGGAAAACCGATCTGTTCCTCCAGCTCCGGGGAGTAATGGGCGTCCGAGCGAGCTTGATTGGAGATGATCGGCTGGTCATTTTGGGCCACCCATCCCGCGATTCCCTGAGCCGGGCGGAGTTCGATCTCCTCTTTCTTTCCGCTTCCCCCCTGGCGAGAGACGTGGAGCCGTATGGTTTCGGAGGCCTTCTCCTTCAATAAAAGCGCACCGGCATCAGCCTGGAAGATACGTGCCGACAGGCTGGCTATCAGATCCAGAAACTCTTCCAAATCCAGCGCGGAGTTTGACAGTTTGGACAACTCAATCAAGAGCTGATTTCTGTCGGCAGGCAAAGCCTTTTCCGTCATGCTTGCGTCCCTTTCATCGTTTGGAACAACATATCACCTGTGTCCGGGGTCGTCAACCTGTTTTTGCCGACACTCGTAATAGCCCGTCAGTGGGCCTACGCTTTCGGCTCGAAAGAGGAGATGTGCTGTACGGAGTTCGAATACGTTGTCGTCTCCTGCGGAAATCTTTCCAAAAGAAATCCGCAGGTTGACTTTGCTAAACCTGCGGACAATCCATCGGTCCTAAAGAAAGCCGACATTTGTCGATCAAGTATCGTTCTCTTGGCTCTCCGTCTCCGTGTCGCTGGTCTCGGTCGGCTCTTCCTCCGCCGCGTCGCTTTTTGTCTTCTCGGCCTTCTCCTTCCCGGCTCCTTTGGCTCGGGCGGGCTTGGCCTTCTCCTTTTTGGCGCCTTTGGCCTTGGGCTCCTTGGCCTTCTCCGGCTTGGCCTTCTTCCCCGCCTTCTCCTTCTTTCCCTTCTTCTCCTCCTTGGGAGCCCTCTCCAAAAGAAGTTCCACCACTGCCAGGGTGGCGCCGTCGCCCTTCCGGACTCCCAGCTTCAGCACCCGGGTGTATCCCCCTTCCCTCTCCTTGAATTTGGGGGCTATCTCGTCGAAGAGCTTCTTGACCAGCTTCCGGTCCTTAATCACCGCGTAAACCTGCCGGTGGGCATGTAAGTCGCCTCTTTTGCCCAGGGTGATAAGCTTCTCGGCCAGTTTTCTTACCTCTTTGGCCTTGGGCTCGGTGGTCCGGATAATGTTGTGCATCAAAAGCGAGGCCGCCATGTTGGCCAACATCGCCTTTCTATGGCTTTGGGTTCTGCCCAGCTTTTTGACCTTTTTTCCGTGTCTCATATGAACGAATCCGCCTTTCGTCCGGTCTTGGGAATCTCACCGCCGGGGACGCCCGGTCCGTTCAACTCGCCAGGAAGAGCAACCGTGCTTCAAACTCATTCCGGGAGAATCGTCCGGGGCCGTCAACTGCGCTCGATCTTTTCCTAATGTTTATCCGATTCGGCCGGCTCTCTTTTCTTCGCCTCTATTTTTCCTTCTTTGGCTCCTTGTATTTGGAGACGTCCATGCCGAACGACAGTCCCAGCTCGTTCAGAATGGTGGAAAGCTCGGTTAGGGATTTCCTTCCGAAATTGCGATATTTCAGCATCTCCGCTTCGGTCTTCTGGGCCAGATCCTCCAGCGTCTGGATGTTGGCGGCTCTCAGGCAGTTGGACGAACGGACCGACAGCTCCAACTCGTCCACCCGGGTCTTCAGGAGATTTCTGATTCTTAAGGTTTCCTCGTCCACTTCCTCTTCTTGTGCTATCTCCAGCTCCTCCTCCAGGCGAATGAAAAGCTGGAAATGATCTTTGAGGATCTTGGAGGCAAAACACAAGGCATCTTCCGGCGTCAGGCTGCCGTTGGTCCAGATATCCGTAATAAGTCGATCATAATCCGTGCGCTGCCCCACCCGGGTGTTCTCCACGATGAAATTGACTTTCTCCACCGGAGAGAACATGGAGTCTAAAAACACTGTCCCTACGGGCGCATCCGGTTTCTTGTTCTGCTCTGCCGGCACGTAACTCCGGCCCACCGCCGTGTCTATCTCCATCTTGAACTTGATGTCCTCGGTGATCTCCACCAGATGCATATCCGGGTTCAGAATGACTATATCTCCGTCCGTCTTTATGTCTTTTGCAGCCAGCTTCCCCTTCTTGTGGGTTTCCAGCACCAGGGTTTTGGGCTCGTCTCCGTTGAGCTTGAGCTTCAACCTCTTCACGTTGAGGACGATCTCGGTAACGTCTTCGTACACCCCCGGGATGGTGGAAAACTCGTGCAGCACTCCGTCGATTCGCAAAGCCACCGGGGCGATTCCCTGAATGGAGGAAAGAAGCGTGCGGCGCAAGGCGTTTCCCAGGGTCAGGCCGAAGCCGCGTTCCAGCGGCTCCACGATGAACTTGGTGTATTTATCGGTGAGGGTGGACTTGTCCACTCCGATTTCCTTGGGCATTTGAAGACTCTTCCATTTCATCCCCGAACTCCTCCTTTCAAGGAGAAAAAAGTCTCCGGCCTAGATGGGCGACGAGGTTTGTCGTCTCTCATCCCGTGCAGCCGGAAGCTGCCCGGCCACCGGCATTACTTGGAGTAAAGCTCCACCACCAGCTGCTCTTGAACGGCAAGCGGGATGTCGGTTCGTTTGGGCTGCTCCAAAAGCTCGCCCTGCAGATGCGCCTTGTCCAGCCTGAGATAGGCCACGTCTCCCCCCCGGCCCTCCCGCAGCGCCTGGTGTATCACGTCCAGCTTCTTGCCCTTCTCCCTGACGGAGATAATATCACCGGGCTTGAGCTGGAACGAGGGAATGCTGACGATCCTATCGTTGACTAGGAAGTGACGATGCAGAACCAGCTGTCGGGCCGCTTTTCTGGAGGGGGCAAATCCCAGCCGATATACCAGATTGTCCATGCGGCATTCCAGCATCCTCAAAAGGTTCTCGCCGGTGATGCCCTTCTGCTTGGCGGCGCGGTGAAAATAGTTGCGGAACTGCTGCTCCAGAATGCCGTAAATGCGCCGCACTTTCTGCTTCTCCCTAAGCCTCAGGGCATATTCCGATCCTTTTCTCCTCATGGCCCGTCCCCGCTCGCCCGGAGAATAGGCCCTTCTCTCGAAAGCGCACTTCTCGCTGGAACACCGGCTCCCTTTCAGGAACAGCTTCTCGCTTTCTCGTCTGCACTGCTTGCAGTTTGCGTCTCGGTATCTTGCCATCTAACCTCTCCGTTGCACACCTTTCCGTTCCGTACCGCCGCCGGGAGCACGAGACGGAAACGTCAGCGCCCGTGCGCAGCCGGCATTCGGTCCGGTATCACACTCTTCTTCTCTTGGGGGCCCGACAGCCGTTGTGCGGGATGGGCGTAACGTCCCTGATGGCGGTGATTTCTATTCCCGCGGCCTGCAAAGACCTGATGGCTGCCTCCCTGCCGGAACCCGGACCCTTCACCCACACCTCCGCCTTTCGCACTCCCACTTCCAAAGCCTCCCGGGCAGCCGACTGGGCTGCCAGCTGGGCGGCGAAGGGAGTGCTCTTTCTGGAACCCTTGTAGCCCATCTTCCCACCCGTGGCCCAACAAATCAGATTGCCTTTGGTGTCGGTTATGCTCACCACGGTGTTGTTGAAGGTCGCCTGTATATGCGCCACCGCATGTGAGCCGTAGGCACCGACTTTTTTCTTGGCTTTCTTTTTGACCTCAGCCAACTTGCGCCTCCTTGATCAACCGGTCAACCATGCCCTAATTGGCATGCCGGACCGACCCTATTTGCTTTTCCTTGCTCCCACCGTCCTTTTGGGGCCCTTTCGGGTCCGGGCGTTGGTCTTGGTTCTCTGCCCTCGCACCGGCAACCCCCTCCGATGTCTCAATCCCCGATAGCTGCCGATGTCGATCAGCCTCTTGATGTTCATGGAGACCTCGGTTCGCAAGGCCCCTTCCACCTTGTGTTCCGACTCTATAACCGACCGAAGCTTGTTTGTCTCCTCATCGGTCAGTTTGTGCACCCGGGTATCGGGATCGACGCCGGTGGACTCAAGTATCTTCCGGGAGGAGGGCAGACCTATTCCATAGATATAGGTCAGGCCGATTTCTATCCTCTTGTCCTTGGGCAGATCAACTCCGGCGATCCTAGCCAAAATCCACCTCCGCTTGTTATCCTTGTCTTTGCTTGTGCCGGGGATTTTTGCAGATCACCCGCAGGATCCCCTTACGTCTCACGATCTTGCACTTCTCGCAACGCACCTTGATGGAAGATCTAACCTTCATTTTATCTCACCTTGCCCCGCTTGATGGTTTCTCGTTCACTCTAACGTCGTATCCCCATCCCTTTCCGCCGACCCGCTATCGCGGCCCATAAAACGTCCGGGCTTCCTTCCCATCTCTGCCCTGTGGATCAGTTCACTTATACCGGTACACTATTCTTCCCCGGGACAGATCGTAAGGCGAAAGCTCCACCGTCACCTTGTCCCCGGGCAGTATTCGGATGAAATGCATCCTCATCTTGCCGGAGACGTGCGCCAGCACCTGGTGTCCGTTCTCCAACTCCACCCGGAACAAAGCATTGGGCAGCGGTTCCACCACTTTCCCTTCCACCTGAATGGTTTCCTCTTTAGGCATCTAAAAGCCACCTGCCTTGGTCACTCAACTCTCCAGGGTAAGAACTTCGGCTCCGTTCTCGGTCACCGCCACGGTATGCTCGAAATGGGCGGAAAGAGAGCCATCCCGGGTCACCACGGTCCAACGATCATCCCGGGTGTCTATTTCGTAGGATCCCGCATTGACCATGGGTTCTATGGCCAGGACCATCCCCTTTTTCAGCACCACTCCCTGCCCCGGAGGTCCGAAATTGGGAATCTGCGGTTCCTCGTGCATTCTTTTGCCGATCCCATGCCCCACCAGATCTCTCACCACGGAGAAGCCGTTCTCCTCCACCAGGGTTTGGATGGCGTGGGATAAATCCGAAAGGTGCCTTCCCTCGCTGACGTAAGTAAACGACTCGTCCAGCGCTCTGCGCGTCACCTGGACCAGATTCTGGGCCTGCTCCGAGATCTGGCCCACGGCATAGGTACAGGCGGCATCCGCATAGTATCCGTCCTTGAAAACGCCCACGTCCACCGAGACGATCTGACCGTCCTGTATGATTCTCTCTCCCGGAATCCCGTGCACCACTTCCTCGTTTACGGAGACGCAGATGGAGGCGGGGAAATCGCGGTATCCCTTGAACGCCGGGTAAGCTCCCTGCCGCTTGATAAAATCCTCCGCCAGCTGGTTCAACTCCCTGGTTCTGATCCCCGGACGTAAGTTCTCCTTTACCAACGACAGGGTCTGCGCCAATATCCTTCCGTTGTTTCTTATTATCTGTATCTCTCTGTCCGTCTTCAGTTCTATCATGTCTGGTGATTGGGTATAGGGCCGCCTGGGGACCCGCCGGGTCGGATCACGGCCAGAATCTCCTCCACCACTCCGTAGGGATTGGTCTCGCCGTCCACCGGCCTTAGCTTCCCCTGGCGCCGGTAATATTCCTCGATGGGCTGGGTTCGCTGCCGGTAAACCATCAGCCTATTTTTGACCACGTCCTCCTTGTCGTCCGCCCTTTGAAAGAGCGCTCCCCCGCAGATGTCACATACGTCTTTCTTGCGGGGAGGTTTCTGATAGATATTGTATATGGCTCCGCATACCGAGCAGGTCTGCCTGCCCGACAGGCGCTTCATAGCGGTTCGGTCCGAAACCTGGAACTTTATCACAAAATCTATGTTTCGTCTTGACCCCTTCAACACCTCATCCAGTTTTTCCGCCTGAACCAGGGTCCGGGGAAAGCCGTCCAGGATGAAGCCGTTCTTAGAGTCCGGCCGACCCAGCCTCTTCTCCATGACCTTCAGGATCACCTGGTCGGGGACCAAGTCTCCTTTCTCCATGAAGGGCTTAGCCATAAGACCCAACTCGCTTCTCTCTCTCAACTCCTCCCTCAGGATATCTCCGGGGGCGATGTGCAGCACTTTCAACTGGGAAGTGATAAGCTCGGCCACGCTTCCCTTTCCCGATCCCGGGATTCCCAAGAATATCAGGTTCATTTCCTCTTTCTACATCCTGCCCCGTATTTTTCCTTTCTTCATGAAGCCGTCGTAATGCCTCATCAGAAGATGGGATTCTATCTGCTGCAGAGTATCCAGCGCCACGCCCACTACGATCAGCAGGCCGGTGCCCCCGAAGTAGAACTGAACGTTCATGCCCTTCATCATGAAGCTGGGCAAAAGAGCAATCAAGGCGAAGAATATTGCTCCCGGCAGGGTGATGCGGGTGAGGACCCTGTCTATGTATTCACTGGTTCGCTTGCCCGGTCTTATCCCCGGGATGAACCCCCCGTACTTGCGCATGTTGTCCGCCAGATCCACCGGATTAAATACGATGGCGGTGTAGAAATAGGCGAAGAATACGATCAACAGCCCGTAGGTGAAGGCATACAGGGCCGTTCCCGGCTGAAACCAGGAGGAGAAACTCTGCATGAATTCGCTGTTGGGGAAAAAGGACGATAAGGTGCTGGGAGCGAACATTATGGACTGGGCGAAGATTATGGGAATGATCCCGGCGGTGTTCACCGACAACGGGATGTGGGTGGATTGACCCCCATACATCTTCCTTCCTACCACCCGCTTGGCATACTGAACAGGGATTTTCCTTTGAGCCCGGGTCACCAGCACGATGGCGGCCACCACCGCCACCATCAGCGCCACCAAGAATATCTCGGAGAAGAAGTTCCTCTGACCCAAACTCAGCATCCTCACCTCGTCCACCAGGCCGCTGGGGAAACGGGCCACGATTCCGATCATGATGATTAAGGAGATTCCGTTTCCGATTCCCCTTTCGGTGATCTGCTCGCCCAACCACATGATGAAGATGGTGCCGCAGGTGAAGGTGATCATGGTCAGCAGCTTGAAGCCCATGCCCGGATGCGGAACCACGAACCTGCCGGCCGAGGGCTGAAGGCTCTCCAGAAACACTGCCGTACCCAGAGCCTGTAAGGCCGAGATCAAAACCGTGCCGTAACGAGTGTATTGGGTGATCTTCCTGCGCCCTTCCTCTCCTTCCTTCTGCAGTTTCTGGAAGTAGGGGACTACCGCGCCCAGAAGCTGGATGATGATGGAAGCCGATATGTAGGGCATGATGCCCAGGGAGAAGATGGTGGCCTTCTGAAAGGCTCCGCCGGCGAACATGTCGTACAGGCCGAAAAGCGATCCCCTCATGCCCCGAAAGAACTCACCCAGCGCCTGGGCGTCGATCCCCGGGGTGGGCACGTGCCCGCCTATCCGGTAGACCACCAGAATGGCCAGGGTGAAGAGGATTCTCTTGCGCAGCTCCGGGATTTTGAAGATGCTTTCTATGGTTCTCAGCATCTGATCACCTCGGCTTTGCCTCCCGCTGCCTGGATTTTCTCCTGGGCCTTTCGGCTGAAGGCATGGGCCTGAACCGTAACGCCCGTCTTCAGATCCCCCTGCCCCAGTATCTTCACCGGCTGGTGGGCCTTCTTGATCAATCCGGCTTCCTTCATGTTCTGGGGAGAGATCACCTCCGCGCCGCCCACCCGGGATAAATCCGAGAGCTTGACCACCTGAAACTTCTTTCTGAAGATGTTGGTGAATCCTCTCTTGGGAAGCCTCCTCTGAAGGGGCATCTGTCCGCCCTCGGACCAGGCTCGTCGCTTGGCTCCGGAGCGGGCCAGCTGCCCTTTATGTCCCCGGGTGGAGGTCTTTCCGTGACCCGAGCCCGGACCCCGGCCTACTCTCTTTCTCTTGCCCACCGACCCGGGAGCCGGGGAAAGGGTTCCCACTCTTATCTTGCGCGCTTGTGCGGAAGTCCTTGCCAAATCACACCTCTTCCACTTTCACCAGATGATTGACCTTTTGAATCATGCCTCTGATCTGGGGCGTGTCCTTATGCTCCACCGTCTGGTAGAGCCGGGTGATTCCCAACGCCCGCATTACTCTTCTTTGATTCTCGATGCGTCCGATGACGCTTCTGATCTGTTTTATCCTAAGTCTACCGGCCACCTCTAAGCTCTCCCTAAGGTAAGATTCCACCTGCTTTAGCGGCATGGCTCCGGACGCCTCTCCGCGGCCGGCCGGGATCGTCGAATACACAGCTTGTCGATTCCCGCGCCGCTTCAGCAGCGATTTGGAATCTAAGGCTACGGTTTCTTTTCGCTCGATCTCAACCGGGCTCTTTCCTTCAGCGTCTTTAAGTCCAGAAGGCCGTTGATCGTGGCTTTGACCACGTTGTGGGGATTGGGGGAACCTAAGGATTTGGTCAGGACGTCCTGAATCCCCGCCGCCTCCAGAACCGCCCGCACCGGACCACCGGCAATCACCCCGGTTCCGGGCGAGGCCGGCTTCAGCAGGACCCTGGCCGCACCGAATCTTCCCACCACCGGATGGGGAATGGTCCCGTCGACTAACGGCACCTCCAGCATTCTCTTCTTGGCCGCCTCGGTCCCCTTGGTGATGGCCGCGGCCACCTCTCCGGCCTTGCCCAACCCCACGCCCACCTTGCCTTTTCTGTCTCCGGCCGCCACCAGGGCGGTGAAGGAGAACCTTCTTCCTCCCTTGACCACCTTGGCCACCCGGTTGATGTAGATGACCTTCTCGACGAATTCTAAAGCCTGATCTTCATCCAATCTCGGCAAAAATCACCTCTTCTTTTGAACCCTTCTTCCGGCGACTGCGACCGTCGCAGCCGCATCATGCTGATCACACTTAACAGCCAGTTATCAAAAGCCCAAGCCGCCCTCTCTGGCCCCCTCCGCCAGCGACTTGATCCTTCCGTGGTAGGGATACCTGTTTCGATCGAACAGCACCGCGGTCACACCCGCCTTCTGGGCCTTCTGGGCCAGAAGAAGCCCCACCTTCTTGCTCACCGCCGATTTGCTGTCCTCCGGCTTAAGCTGGGATTTCAAATCCGGCGTGAGACTGGACACCCCCACCAGGGTACGGCCGGCTCCGTCGTCCACCAGCTGAGCGTATATGTGCCTGAGGCTTTTGTAGACGCACAGCCGGGGTCTTTCTCCGGTACCCAAAATCCCCTTTCGTACCCTCCGCCTTCTCCTGATTCGATTGGCTTTCTTCAGCCTTTCCTGTCTTTCCATTGCTCTCCGTCGTAGTCAATGACTTCCGTGGTTCTATGTCTCATCAAGTGGCCGTCTTGCCTGCCTTCTTCCTGACCAGCTCTCCCTGGTACCTGATTCCCTTGCCTTTGTATGGTTCCGGAGGTCTGAAAGATCTGATCTTGGCGGCCACCAGCCCCACCAATTGTTTGTCGATACCCTCTATCCTGATTTTGGTGGGCCCGTCCAGTTCTATGCGGATGCCCTCCGGTGGGGTAAACAGTATGGGATGAGACAAACCCAGGACTAAGTTGAGTTTCTTGCCCTTGAGTTCGGCCTTGTATCCGATTCCTATAATCTCCAGAGACTTCCGGTATTCGGAGGTAACCCCGGCGACCATGTTGGCAATTAAGGATCGGGTCAAACCGTGAAGGGATTTGTGAAACTTGGCATCCGACGGCCGTTTTACGGTCAGCTCATCCTGCCCCGTCTCCACCCGGATGGAAGGATGAATCCTGTGGGTCAGCTCGCCCTTGGGCCCGGAAACCGTGATCTGGTTGTTCCGCAGGTTGATCTTCACCCCGGAGGGAATGGCTATCGGTAGTTTGCCTACTCTGCTCATATTCACCTTCCCGTAAGGCCGGAGATTACCATATCTTGAAAAGCACCTCGCCCCCCACCTTTGCCTCCAGGGCCTGGTGATGATCCAGGATCCCCTGGGAGGTGGAGAGCACGGTAAGTCCTATCTCTCGCTGCATCAGTTTGATCTTCTTCTGGTCCGCGTAAATCCTGAGGCTGGGCTTGCTGATCCGACGAAGCCCGGAAATCAAGCTGTTGTTCTCGTGATCGTATTTTAAGAATATGCGCAAGATGTTCTGCTTGGTGTCCTCTACCTCCACGAACCTGCTGATGTATTCGCGTTCCAAAAGCAGCCCGGCCACCTTCTTTTTCAGGTTGGACGAGGGTACGTCCACGTTCTTGTGTTTTGCCTTGGCCGCGTTTCTTATCCTGGTCAACATGTCGGCCAAAGGATCGGTATGTTTCATGAAAGGTCCTTCCCTGTTACCGCTTGCCGGTTTACCCGCCTGGCGCTCCCGCCCGTTACCAGCTGGCCTTCACCACGCCGGGAATCTCTCCTCTTAGGGCCAATTCCCGGAAGCAGATGCGGCACAACCCAAAGTCCCGCATGAAGCCGCGAGGCCTTCCGCACCGAGCGCATCGACTGTGCTTGCGCACCGGGTATTTCGGCTTTCTTCTGGATTTTTCTATCAACGCCTTCTTAGCCAATCGATCTCCTTTGGTTCATCCCTCCGCCGATCCGGTGGACCGGCGTTTTTAGTCTTTTCCACCCGACCGTTCTGCCTGAGGTCATCGCCGGAAAGGCATGCCCAGGCTTCTCAGAAGCTCGAAGCCTTCCTCGTCCGTTTTGGCCGTGGTGACGATGGTGATGTTCATTCCTTTTATCTTCTCCACCTTGTCGTAGTCTATCTCCGGAAAGATTATCTGCTCGACGATGCCCAAGTTGTAGTTGCCCCGGCCGTCAAACGACTTGGGGGAGGTTCCGCGAAAATCGCGAATGCGGGGAATGGCCACATTCACCAGGCGGTCGAAGAACTCGTACATGCGCGCCTGCCGCAGGCTGACCATGCACCCGATGGGCATGCCGGCCTTCAGCTTGAAATTGGATATGGCCTTGACCGCCCTGCGGATCACCGGCCTCTGTCCGGTGATGGCCGCCAGATCGGAGGATACCGCATCCATGAGCTTGGCGTTCTGGATGGCATCTCCCATCCCCACGTTGACCACGATCTTTTTCATCTTGGGCACCTGCATCACGTTCTTGTATCCGAATCTCTTCATCAGGGCAGGCGCCACTTCTTTCTCGAACTTCTCTTTTATTCTCGGTTTGACCATGATCTTTTCTTTCTTCCAAAACCGGCGAGCCGGCTCTCTTGCGGAAAATCATCCGCCGAGGAGGGCATCTATACTATCTCGCCGCATTTCTGACATATCCTGACCTTCTTGGACTTCCCGCCGCCTTCTCCCTCCAGAATCCGAAAGGCCACCTTGGTGGGATTGGAGCACCTGGGGCAGTGAAGCATGAGATTGGAGACGTGCACCGGTGCTTCTTTTTCGATTATTCCGCCCTTCTGCATCTGCTGGGTCTGGCGGGTGTGCCGCTTGATGAAGTTGACCCCCTCCACTATCACCCGGCTCTTCTCCGAGAAGACCTTCAATACTTTTCCGGTCTTGCCCCGGTCGTCCCCGGCTATCACCAGTACCGTATCGCCTTTTTTTATCTTCATCTCTATCACCGCCCGATTGGGCTTTTCTCTCCGCTCATTGCGATTTCGTAATGGGGGATCTTTGGCTTTAGATCAGATAACCTCCGGAGCCAAAGACACGATTTTCATGAACTCCTTTTCCCTGAGTTCCCGTGCCACCGGCCCGAATATTCTGGTACCCCTGGGTTCGTTCAACTCGTTTATGATCACTGCGGCATTGTCCGAGAACCGGATGTAGGAGCCGTCCTTTCGCCTGGTTTCCCGGGTGGTCCTCACCACCACCGCCTTGCAGATGTCGGATTTCTTGACGGTTCCGCCGGGGATGGCATCCTTGACCGTGACCACCACGACGTCGCCGATGCGGGCATATCTTCGCCTGGTTCCCCCCAGCACCCGGAAACACATCACCCTCTTGGCTCCCGAGTTGTCCGCCACCACCAGATTTGAATATTCTCTGATCATAGGTCATCTTCCCTTCAGCCAGGCTTTCCGTCCTTGGGTTCTCTATTGGGCCTTCTCCAGCACCTGCACCAGCCTCCACCTCTTTAGCTTGGACAAAGGCTTGGTCTCCATCACCTTCACCTTGTCCCCGATCTGGCATTGATTCTGATCGTCGTGGGCGTACAGTTTGGACGTCCGGCGGATCATCTT
>CAZWAO010000069.1:0-12283 GCA_964631815.1 uncultured Ignavibacteria bacterium
GCTTCAAGTAGCGCATTCCCCTTTTTGTTTCACCCACCCCCACACCTTGCAGTTTGCATTTGACAAAAACCGTGGATTCTGGTATGTTGGGAAACCGAACAGCGGAAGAATTCAAGGCCGGGTTATCCTCATGCGCTTTCTGGAAAACATCACCATCGGGCAGTACGTTCCTGCCGGCTCAGTGATCCACCGACTGGACCCCAGAACCAAACTAATTCTTATCCTGGGGATGATGGTCCTGACTGTTTTGACCCTCGATTACCGGACGTATCTTCTCATATCGCTTCTCCTTATGTTTCTGGCCTGGATGTCGCACGTTCCCCTTCGCTATTTTCTTCGCAATCTGAAGTCGTTTTTCTGGTTGTTCGTGCTGACCTTCGTTTTGCACCTCGTTTTCGTTCCCTCGCAGGCCGGTGGATTCTGGGACTTGAGATTGTTTCGAATCAGCCAGCAGGGAGTCTTAAACGGCGTTATGTACAGCTGGCGAATCGCCATCTTCATCTTCTCCGCCGCCTTCCTGACCCTCACCACCCAGGCGGTGGAGCTCACGGATGCGGTCTTCAAATCCTTCTCCCTGTTGAAAAAAGTGAAGTTCCCGGCGGAGGAACTGGCGCTCATCACCATGATCTCCTTGAGATACATACCCCTGCTTTTGGAAGAGGCGATCAATTTAAGGAAAGCTCAGATGTCGCGCGGAGCAAGCTTCGAGGGACGGCTCGTCCAGAGGATAAAGCGCACCTTGCCGCTTTTGGTGCCCTTGTTCGTCTCATCCTTCAGAAAGGCGGACGAATTGGCTTTGGCCTTGGATGCCCGCGGCTTTCGAAGCGGGCAGAAAAGATCTTCCTATCAAAAACTCTCCTTTCGCTCGGCCGACTTTGTCTTTTTATTCTTGATTTTCGCTGTGGCTGTGGTATCTTGGTTGGTCAAGAGGGTGTGACAAACGCGACCCATGACCAGAAACATCAAGCTGGAAATCGAATACGATGGATCGGATTTTCACGGCTGGCAAGTACAGCCCGATCTTCGCACGGTGCAGGGAGAGCTGGAGCGCGGGCTTCAGACCATCGTCAATCATGAGGTCAAGCTGGTGGGATCGGGTCGGACCGACGTGGGCGTACACGCTCTGGGACAGACGGCCAACTTCCGGACCGAAAGCGGATTGGATGGAAAGGCCATGCTAAGAGCTCTAAACGGCGTTCTGCCGAGGGACATTCTGGTGAAAGGAGTTCGGGAGGTGGAGGACGGATTCAATGCCCGCTTCTCCGCCAAGAGCCGGATGTACAGATACCGGATATTCCCGGGCCGGACCGCCGTTTTGAGGAGATATGTCTGGGAGGTATTGTACCGGCTGAGCAGGGAAAAGATGACGGAGGCCGCCCGATTTGTTCTCGGAAAGCACGACTTCTCCTCCTTCTGCGTGGCCGAATCCGTCAAGGATGATAATACCTGTCGGGTGAAGTCTGCCGAGTGGCAGTCCTGTGACGGAGAGCTGGTCTTCACCATCGAGGCAGACAGGTTCCTTCACTCCATGGTAAGAAGCCTGGTGGGGACTTTGGTGGAGGTGGGAAGAGGATACCTTTCGGTTTCGGATTTGGGCGAAATACTCAAAGTCAAGGACAGAACCCAGGCCGGACCCACGGCGCCTGCCTGTGGACTGTATCTGGTGGAGGTGAAATACTGACGCGCCGTTGAACGTTTGGATTGGCATTTTTCACTCGTGAGCACTTGCAGAGATTTGATGTTTGACGTCCCATAAAAACGCCGGAGGTAACAGCATGAAGTTCTTCATAGACACCGCCAACTTAGACGAGATCAGAGAAGCAGCCAGCATTGGCATATTGGACGGCGTGACCACCAATCCCACGCTGCTGGCAAAGGAAAAAGGCAAGGGGGACTTCAAGACCATCTTAAAGAGGATATGCGAGACCGTGGACGGGCCGGTCTCGGGCGAAGTGGTGGCCATGGATGCGGAAGGAATGGTCAAGGAGGCGCAGGAGCTGGCCAAGATACACCCGAACATAGTGGTCAAAATCCCCATGTGCAAGGAAGGACTCAAGGCCATAAGGATTCTCGACTCTAAAGACATCCGCACCAACTGCACTTTGATCTTCTCCCCGATCCAGGCCCTTCTGGCCGCCAAGGCGGGTGCCAGCTTCGTCAGTCCCTTTGTGGGAAGATTGGACGACGCCAGCCACGTAGGAATGGATCTGGTGGCGGACATCGTGACCATCTTCGAGAACTATGAGATAGAAACTGAGATCATCGTGGCCAGCGTGAGGAACCCGCTGCACGTGGTGGAGGCGGCGGTGATGGGAGCGGACATCGCCACCATTCCCTTCAAGGTGATCGAGCAGCTAACCAAGCATCCTTTGACGGATGTGGGCATAAAGAAGTTCCTGCAGGATTGGGAGAAGGTGGACAAGTAGGTCAGCCCGATGCAACATCAAAACCCGGTCTGCGTAATAAGGTGATTTCGGATTCCCGGTTGGCAGACGAAATCACAAGCTCCAAAATCATACTTGGATAAAACATGATCGAGCGTTACACCACTCCCCGGATGAAGGACCTTTGGTCCGAACAGAACAAGTTCCGGAAATGGCTGGACATAGAGATATTGGCCTGCGAGGCCATGGCCAAACTGGGAATCATACCCAGGTCGGCCTTGGGCAGGATCAAAAAGAAGGCCGACTTCAACGTCAAGAGGATTTCCAAAATCGAGGAGAAGACCAAACACGACGTGGTGGCCTTCCTGACCAACGTGGCGGAGAACGTGGGTCCCGAATCCAGGTACGTCCATTTCGGCCTGACCTCATCCGACATACTGGACACCTCTCTTTCCCTGCTGATGAGGGAGGCGGGAGAAGTGATACTCAAGGATCTGGACGCACTCAGCCGCAGCATCAAAAAGAAAGCATACAAGTATAAGCATACGCCCATGATCGGCAGAACGCACGGCGTGCACGCAGAGCCTATCACCTTGGGCTTGAAGTTCGCACTCTGGTATGCTGAATTAGGCAGGCACAGGAAGCGGTTTGAGGCGGCTATCGAATCAATCTCCGTAGGTAAAATCTCCGGCGCCGTAGGCACCTTCTCCAATCTGAGTCCCAAGGTGGAGGAGTACGTCTGCAGAAAGCTCAAGCTAAAGCCTGCCCCCATTTCCAATCAGATAGTGCAAAGGGACCGGCATGCGGAGTTCCTAAGTGCACTGGCCTTGATCGCCAGTTCCATCGAGAAATTCGCCACCGAGATAAGAAGCCTGCAGAGGACCGAAATCCTGGAGCTGGAGGAGGGATTCAGCAAAGGCCAGAAAGGCTCCTCGGCCATGCCTCATAAGAGAAACCCCATCACCTGCGAAAGACTTTGCGGCATGGCCAGACTGGTCCGGACCAATGCCCAGGCTTCCATGGAGAATATCACCCTGTGGCACGAAAGGGACATTTCGCATTCCTCGGTGGAAAGGGTGGTCATCCCGGATTCGACCACCATCGTCGATTACATGCTGATTCAGTTTGACCGCATCATGCAGAATCTCCTGGTTTATCCCAGGAACATGATGGCGAATTTGAACAAAACCAGGGGGATGATCTTCTCCGGGCGATTGCTCCTGGAACTGTCGAGAAAGACCGATTCCAAAGAGGAAGCTTACAAGATAGTCCAGGAGAACGCCATGCGGGCCTGGAGCGAAGGTTTGGATTTCAGGGACCTGATTTCGGAAGACAGAAGAGTGGCGCGATATCTCAGCCCCCGGCAGATTAAGGAATGCTTTAGTTTGGATTATTATCTGAGGCACGTGAATTACATTTTCAAGAGAGTATTCGGATGAACCGGGAGGGATACAGGTTTCTGATACCCACGCTGGTGCTGTCGTTGGCTCTGTTTGCGGTATGGGCTTTATGTTGCTGCTGGTTGTCTTTGGTTTTGGCGATTGTCTTTTTGCTGTTGTCGCTTTTCGTGGCCTTCTTTTTCAGAGACCCGGAGCGCAACGTTCCTCCCGGCGAGAATCTGATCGTTTCGTCGGCAGACGGAAAGGTCATTGCCATCACCCCATTTGAACAATCGGACTTCATCGATGGCAAGGGAACCTTAATCAGTGTGTTCATGTCCGTCTTTAACGTACACGTAAACCGTGCTCCGGTCTCCGGCCGGGTGGAATTCTGCGAGCATCATCCGGGCAAGTTCTTTCCGGCGTTCAAAGAGAAGGCTTCATTGGAAAACGAGCAGACTCGTCTGGGGTTGGAGAGTAAGTACGGAAAGGTCGTGGTCAAGCAGATCGCCGGCATAATCGCCCGCCGGATCGTCTGCCGCATCCGGCCCGGCGATCATTTGAGCGGAGGACAGCGGTTCGGAATGATCCGCTTCGGCTCCCGGGTGGACCTGTTCCTGCCGGAGAATGTGGAGCTTAGAGTAGAACTTAACCAGAAGGTCAAAGCCGGAGAGAGCGTCATAGGCGCGTTTGGAACATGAAGAAAAATATCAAAGGCATATTCCCAGGCGTTTTCACCGTAGGCAACATGTTCTGCGGTTTCGTGTCGATCCTTTCCAGCTTCGACGGGGAGGCGGTGTATGCCACCTGGCTGATAATCTTAGCCGCCTTCTTCGATGCGTTGGACGGCAAGGTGGCAAGATTCGCCGGATCGGCGTCCCGCTTTGGGGTGGAACTGGATTCATTCGCCGACCTGCTTTCGTTCGGAATCGCGCCGGCGGTGCTCTTCTACACGCTGGACATCTACCCTTTGGGGAAATGGGGAGGTTTCTTAGGCTTAGTCTTTGTGATATGCGGCGCTTTCCGGCTGGCGCGGTTCAACATCCAGCAATCCAAACTGGAAGAAAAGCTTCCTTACATGGGTCTGCCCATCCCCACTGCCGCGGTGACCCTGGTAAGTTATACTCTGTTCTGCAACGAAATCTGGGGACACCTCAGATTCCCCAAAGCCTTGATTACCATGATAATCGCCTTCTCCGGCCTGATGGTCAGCGGAATCGAATACGAGACTCTTCCCAAGTTCTCCTTCTCGGACAGAAAAAACAAAATCAAACTCTTGTATGTTTTCGTATTTCTGATTGCTTTGATCGTCAATCCCTGGCTGGCCCTGTTCCCCTTTGGACTGCTCTATATCCTGTCCGGCCTGGGGAAGGGAATCTACGAACTGTTTCATGCTGAAAAGCAGGAGGACGCAGTTCGCCCATAGAACCACTTTTGAGATTTGTTGCAGCAACCGGAAACCGGTCGGCTGCTTCCGACGCAAATCGGAGTATCCTGTACAAAGGAGCGCTGAAAGCCATGAATAACGAGAATCGGAGAAGGACGGCTACGGTATACGTCAAACTCAAGGACGGAGTCTTGGACCCGCAGGGCGTGACTATCAAGAGCGCGCTGGAGAACATGGGTTACGACGGGATAAAGGACGTCCGCTCGGGGAAGACCTTTCAGATAAGCTTCTCGCCGAACGGCAAGAAGAAACCCGAGGAGCTGATCGACGAGATATGTCGCAAGCTGCTGACCAACCCGGTAATCGAAAACTACAGATTCGAGATATCCCAATGAAATTCGGAGTGATCGTCTTTCCCGGTTCCAATTGCGACTACGACGCCTACATGGCCGTCAAAACCGTCATGCAGCGGGAGGTGGAGTTCCTGTGGCATCAGGATACCTCCCTGCACGATTGCGATTGCGTCATCCTTCCCGGAGGTTTTTCCTACGGCGACTATTTGAGAACCGGGGCCATCGCCCGCTTCTCCCCTATCATGCAGAGGGTGGTTCGCTTCGCAAAGGAGGGCGGTTTGGTCATTGGTATCTGCAACGGCTTTCAGATACTTCTGGAGGCGGGTCTTCTGCCCGGGGCCATGCTCAAGAACACCTCTCTCCGGTTCATCTGCCGGTTCGTGCATATCCGGGCGGAGAATTTAGACTCCCCTTTCAGCAACCGGTGCAAAAAGGGTCAGGCCTTAAAGATTCCCATAGCCCATTCCGACGGGAACTATTTCATTCCCGAGGACGGACTCAAGAAGCTCAAAGACAACGGCCAGATAGTTTTCAGGTACTGTGATGCCGAGGGCGAGCTGACTTCGCAGGCCAACCCCAACGGATCGTTGGAGAATATCGCCGGGGTCTGCAATGAAAGCAAGAACGTCCTGGGCATGATGCCACATCCGGAAAGGGCTTCCGAGTCGATTTTGGGCTCCCATGACGGCACTTACGTTTTCGGTTCCATAATCGACTTCTTCGAGAAGAGCAAAAAAATGGTAGGCTGATTTGAAAGGACGCGAAGTCACATTTCTGTTAGTGGCGTTGGTTCTGGCAGCCGTGGTGGGTGGATTGATCGGAGACATCGTCGGCACCTTCCTTCCGGAAGGAGCGGTGAAAACCCTGTTCCAGAAAAACGTTCCCATAGGTTTCAGGCCGCTCACCGTGGAGCTTTTCGCCCTCAGCTTCACCATCGGCCTGATGGTGAAGATCAACTTCGTGAGCATTTTGTTTCTCATTTTGGTGGTGATCTATTTCCGGTGGTGGTTCCTGTAAAACGGCTGTTCCGTATGTATCAAAGAAAGAGAACCATTGATCCGATGTCAACGTATCAGACATTGGGCCGGTTCCAGTATAGCGGAGGTGATTCATGTTAGGAGGAATCGGAGCTCAGGAGCTGCTTCTGATATTTCTGGTGATCCTGCTCCTGTTCGGCGCCAGGAGGATCCCGGAGATTGCCCAGGGTTTGGGCAAGGGGATGAGGGAGTTCAAGAAGGCCATGAGGGATACTCAGAACGAGCTGACCAAACCCCCGGCGGAGGAGAAGAAACAGGATTCGGCCCAGCAGAAACCGGATTCCGAAGAGAAGAAGTAGCTGGCGCAAGTCAGTGAAGCGCAGCGCATTCGTGCCGACTATGGAAATGTGAGAAGGTCGAAGAAAGGGAGCGGAACATGCCCATTTTCGCCAAGAAGGACATAGATAAAATCTGCGCCTGCCTTGGCGCCGAGAGCGTCCGCAAGGAGAAGGACAGTTATCGCATAAAGGTGGTCTCGGCGGAGGGACCCAGAACCCTGATTCTTCAGGTCTATCCCGAAGTGGCTTTGGGAAAAGGCAAAGGCCCCATGGTGGTGGTCTACACCTCCAACGCCCACCTGCAATTGCACAACTGCTCGGGCTACGTGGTGAGCAAGGAACTGGGAGAAGTCACCTTTGTGGGAGAGTCTGCGGGAAAGATCTCCGGCCTGGTGGTGGAAAGCCAGGCAGCCTGCTCGCTCTATGCCAACGTCAAAAGAGAGCTTCTTTCCGGAGATTTCACCAAGCTGGGCGTGGAGGTCATGCTCTCCGGTGTAGCTTTGTCTTTGGCCGAGGAGATCATAGAAAAAAGCAAGCAGAAGTGAATGGTTCTTAGCTGATAGCCTGCACCTCACGAATCCTCGAGAGCCGACCCGTATCCCCACCGAACTAAGAAGTTTTCAATTCCTCTCGCAGAAGCTGACGAATTCACTAACCCCCGATATTTCAGCAGAATAGTCAAGAATCGCGAACTTTTTGTCGCAGCCGCTCGCAGACTCCTGCGAGTTGTCGCCACCTGCTTGAATTCCTCGGCAACGGCGTCTTGGGTAAGCTTATGGCATTCATAGCGAGACTTGGAATTCAAATGATGTTCTCGCCGTCCCAGACCCGGCATATTTCTTGCAGTTCTTCTCTATCAACATCGTATTTTCTTTAAGGATGCATTTATTCCCTTTCACGGGAGGCATAGGATGAGACGCTGCAAAGTCTTTTTCCTCACGTTGGCTTTATCTGTTTTGCTTGTTGTCTGCTGGGGCTTGCAATCAAGCGCGTTTGTGAGCCGACAGGCCAACAAATCGTTTTTCGGGAAGGCCACGACAACCACCGGGGACTCGACAGCTTTTCCAAACGCGCAGCAAAGAGTCCAGAGAATCGGGAATATCAACATGTGCCAAACCAACTGGGGGGCAGTTGGCAGTTGGGCCAGAGAATACAACGAGTCCGAAGGCGGTTGTTTCAACCCGAACCCTGATTTCGAGGTTCCGGCTCCATCTTTGGAATTCCCGGCAGGCTCCGGTCATGAATACCTGTTTTGCGGAGGTTTATGGGTGGGAGCCAAGATCAATGAGATGCCTTACGTCTCCACCGGATGTGACGGTTGGGACTGGAACTTCGAGTTTCTTCCGGATGGCCCACCTCCGGTCGGTGCTATCGAAGAAAGCAGCCGATTACCGGGTGCATGCTATTCTGTGAACGCTTCATCGGATCAGGACATTCTGGCCACCTACACCGACACCGCCTGGACACAGCTTTACCATCCATACCCCGATCCGTTTGATCTTCGACCGCACAATCCTCTCAACGTGGAGATCATTCAAAAGAGCCATGCGTGGGCTGGGGAAGACCGCGGCGATTTTGTAATCGCAGAATACACCATCAAGGAGATCGGCGACGATACCCTTCGCGATGTGTTCCTTGGGCTCTTCTTGGATAGCGATATTACACATGACAGCGAGAATCCTTTTGGCTCCTATGGCCCACAAGATGATATAACCGGCTTTCTCCACGAGTTCGAGTTTGGTCCGGGAGATGTCCGGGACGTTGATATAGCCTGGGCAGCGGACAACGATGGGTGGGGCCCATACGGGGAGGAGCTGCACTGGGATCTACGAAACGTTGTTGGCCTCAAGCTATTGAGCGTTTCCAACCCGGAAGTGAAGCTGTCTTACAATTGGTGGTATTCCAGACAGCCCGGGTTGCCTTATGATTGGGGCCCCTGGACCCAGGAGAATCAAGGCACGTGGTCGCAGGAGAACTGTTATGCACCGGGAGATAGCTTCTTCCCCGGTCACGCGCTGGGCACTCCTGGCGGAGATTGCTCCAAATACTTCATGATGTCGAACGGTGAGATCGACTACGACCAAGTCTATTCGTGCATCTGGCCGTCAGAGCATCCGGAGGAGGGTTGGCTTGGTTCCAACGAGGTATGCGACGATTTTGCCGATGGAAAAGACATACGATTTCTGCTGTCGTTTGGCCCATTTCATCAGCTGATTCCGGGCGACAGCATACACTTTGTCGCGGCCTACCTAATGGGAGAGAACTTTCACACCGATCCGGAGAACGGGCAGAATCTGCCGGAGAATCCGGATTCTTTCTATGCTCACGTCGACTTCTCCGACTTGGTGCAGAAGGCCCTGGTGGCACAACGGCTGTATGACAGCCTTCTGTGGAGTCCCACCAACGCGGAAGAGCCGACAGGCAACGTGCCCGGCGATTTCGCGTTGTCTCAGAATTTCCCCAATCCTTTCAATCCCCAGACTCGAATAAGCTACACAATTGCAGGTGGCGATACCCGCTCCGTGCCGGTGAGTCTGAAAATCTACAACGTACTGGGTCAATCGGTGAAAACCCTGGTGGACCAACTTCAAACTGGCGGGAAACACGAGATTGTCTGGGACGGAAAGGACGACAGCGGGAAGGACGCTGCCAGCGGGGTTTACTTCTATCGGCTTAAGGTTGGGGAAACGATTGAAACCAAAAGGATGGTGTTAATTCACTGAAGGACTTTTGTCAGGAGCACAGGGCTCCTGACCTACAGACTGGTAGGTGGATTCATGCTGCACCCTCCTCGGTATGAGTTGATCCACTCACGTCTTTTTGTCAGAACGCACAACCTATTTCAGGGGGATTGCCCGCCTTGAAGAGGTAATTGAGCAAATAGATCGCATCCTCTAGGCTGATCTCACAATCACCGTTTACGTCCGCTTGAATGGCAGAGTTGGGCAGCGCTCCATGTCTAAACAAGTAGTTTAGGATGATCACCACGTCTCCAATATCCACTTTGCCGTCTCCGTTAACGTCACCCGACATATCGAGGAAATTAGCCTCCAGAATGAGCAGAGAGTTGGGTTCGACCACCAGCACGTATGGCTCGTCCACGAAAACGTCCTGCGGGGGGCCTGGTGTATCGTATGCAGCCATCAAAGTGGGACTGGACGGATCGCTGATGTCCAGAACGTAGATTCGGTCGGGGCCAAAGGTGGGCTGGAAATGAGCGCAGACGTAAGCGTAGTTGCCCTGGAGGTGTACGTTCCATGCCTCCCCCCCAGCAATGGGGAAACATCCCGCCGAGTCGATGTTTTGCGGATCCGATACGTTCAAAACCATCAAGCCTCTGCCACCGTATCCCTCCGCGACGTAAGCGTAGTCATCTTTGATTCGAATGGCATGCGGTTGAGCCCGAAGACACGTATCGATGGTCACGGAAAGGGGGCTGCCGGGATCAGTTATGTCTAAAACTATGATCCTCCCGCCATAGGTTCCCTGTTCCGGAAGAAAGGCGGCGTCCGCCCAGAGCACATAGTTGCCCATCTTGAAGGCGTCGCCTCCCCACTGCGTTCCATAAGGGTCCGGCGGTGTGATGGAGAGAGCTTCGGGATGATAAGGATCAGACACGTCCGTCAGCACCATGTAACACTCGCCCGTTGGCGTACCAAGCATTGTAAGGGCCAAATCGTCGAACAGGTGCATCTTGAGGTGATTGTCGTAGCAACAGCAGAAGCCCAATGTTTCCGGCTGCAGGGGATCCATTATCCGGTTGATGCTTAGACAGTCGCCGACCAGGTATGCCAGGGCGTCTCTGATTTCGATGTCGTTGGTTATCTCCGGATAATGGGTGAGGCTTGCCGGTTCGGACGGATCAGAATAATCAATCACCCACACCCCATCTATCCGGTCGGCCACATAAGCACTCCTGTTGTATGCGGATACGGCATTGGCCTGGTTCATGCCGGACTTCATACCCACCAGGACCAGAGTGTCCTCCTCGCTGCATGCATAAGACGGGAAGAAAGACGGAAGTAACGCGGCAACAATGATGCAAAACACCCGAATGAAACGGGTCTTCTTCATATGTCCCTCCAGCTGTTACCGGTCACTGAGTTTATGTCGCCATCCGCCCTGTAGAGCGGGATCGACATTCTCTGAAATATTCAACAAGAAGGGGGCAATACACAAACAAAAAAAGGACGAGTCTCCATCTTGACTCGTCCATGTGCCAGATATGAATCTGAGACAGTGCTTGCCAAAAGGTACTTTCTCCTCTCTAATATAGCAACTTTTCTGCTCTGAGTCAAGCATAAAATTCACCCTTAGAGGCCTACTCCCTGCGTTGCCCCAACACCAACTTAAGTGATCCTATGACTTTTGCAGAACCCAAAGTACGAACACCCTTTATCGTGTGTCAAGAGAAATCTTTGCTGTTTTCTGTGAAAACCCCCATTCCATTAATTCACAGCCACTTACATGACAGAAATTTCCAGCCGCCGATTTCCAGAATCACCGGCGCTTAACTGAAATCTGCAAGGAAGAAGAAATAATGCGCCTTGAGACCGCTTGAATACTGACTTCACAGAACTTCAGGATTTTGCGTTTTTTCCCGATCCCCCTGGGTCCGTAGGGTTCGCTTCGGTGGCCAATGTCATTAGGCAGGAGATCTCCCCATGATCCCGAACGCCGACGGTTACGCGAAAACCCTGCGCGGGAAGTAAAGCGGGAATGGCGTAATCTACGGCAGGGGTGAACATCATACGGTGCATACCGCAATTGGCGTCACAGCAACTTCCACTTCTTGATCTGTTCCAGCGCGCGGTAGTCGGTCATGTCCAGGTGAAGGGGAGTTATGGAGGCATATCCCTTCTCGATGGCGGCAAAATCCGTGTCGTCCTCTTTCCTTTCCCAGATCAGGCTTTGCTCCCCAATCCAGTAATAGTTCCTCCCCCGGGGATCGATCTTCTCGATGACCACGTCGCTGTATCTCCTTTTGCCCAGCCGGGTGATCTTGAATTTCCTGATAGGCTGCTTTCTGTCGGGAACGTTCACGTTGAGATAGATGTATTCCGGAAGGCCGTGCTTAAGAACGAACTTGGCCAGCCTGGCTACGAACTTCGCTCCGGGCCCCAGATGCTTGGGATTCCACTTGACGTTGGACACGGCTATTGACGGGATGTTGAGTATGGTCCCCTCCATAGCGGCTGCCACGGTTCCCGAATAGGACACGTCGTCGCCCATGTTCGGCCCGTGATTGATCCCCGAAACCAGTATGTCGGGCTTTCTTTTGAGAATGGCGTGAACTCCCAGCATCACCGCATCCGTAGGCGTGCCGTCCACGGAATAGAACCTGTCCGCGATCTTGTTGATGCGCAGGGGGCGCTGTAAGGTAAGGGAATGGCTGGTGGCGCTCTGCTCTCTGTCCGGCGCTACCACCCACACCTGAAAAATCTTGGATAACTCCTCTTTCAATG
>CAZWAO010000070.1:0-2770 GCA_964631815.1 uncultured Ignavibacteria bacterium
TCAGATTCGACGATATAAGCTTCGAGGTTTTTGTCCACCTGGGTACGTTTTTCTCCGTGGTCTTGGTCTTCCGGCACACCATCAGCTCCATCCTGCGGGCGCTGTGGTTGCAAATCATCTCAATCGTCCGAGGCGGCGCACAGCACCAAGCTGAACAGCTTGAGGATGCACGCTTATTCTGGTTGATCCTGGCCGGCTCCGTTCCTGCTGGGGTGGCCGGATTACTCCTCAAGTCTCAAATCGAGACAGCTTTCGCCTCTGCCACTCTGGTGGCGGTGATGCTTTTGGTCACCGGCGCGATTCTTCTTCTCACCATGTTTTTCAGAGCTCCCCGCAAGCGGATGAATCTGCCTGACGCATTGGTCGTGGGGGTGGCTCAGGCCCTGGCCATACTCCCCGGCATCTCCCGCTCCGGCGCCACCATCAGCGCGGGCATATTCAGGGGAGTGGAAAGATCCAAGGCTGCCGAGTACTCCTTTCTTCTATCCCTGCCGGCGATATTGGGAGCCAGCCTGATCGAGTTGAAAGAGATGCTGGGCCACACCGGTTCCCAGGGAGGTTTGGGGGTATACTTAGCAGGAGCGATTACCGCGTTCGGCGTGGGATACGCCGCCATAAGATTTCTGCTGAGCGTGATCAGAAAAGGCAAGTTCCAATACTTCGGCTGCTATTGCCTGGCCGTGGGGACTTTCTTTTTGATCTTTTTGAAATAGTCCTTTCGCGTTGGACAAACTCCCATGTCAGCTCCAAAAGCGGCAATGGTCACAGACAGGAAAGTCGAGAGAATCCTGATCATCCGTTTTAGCTCTCTGGGAGACATCGTCCTGACCACACCTGTTATCGACGCCCTGAAGGGTGCTTTCCCGGCTGCGGAGATATCTTTCCTTACCAAAGTTAAATACCGAGATCTGTTGCAGGCAGACCCCAGGATCACTCGACTGGTGGAATTCGACTCGGGCGGCAAACACAGGGGAACAGGCGGGCTGATGAAGCTGATCTCCGAGCTTCGGTCCGGGGATTTCGATCTTCTGGTAGATTTGCACTCCAACCTGCGCAGCTTTCTTGTTCGCCACCTGGTCAGATCCAAGACCAAGATCAGATACCGCAAAAGGTGGTGGTTTCGATTCTTGATGGTCCACTGCAAATTCCTCAAAACCAAACCACTTCACACCGTCGATTCCTACCTGACTGCCTTAAGACCATTGGGGGTTAAGCCGGAGCAGAGGCTTCCAACGGTCTACCCGGCGGAAGACGACCTGCAATTCACGGAGAACTTTCTGCTTGAACGCAACGTGAAAAAAGATGATATTGTGATCGGCGTCCATCCGGGAGCGAAATGGGAATCCAAGAGATGGGAACCGAAGAAATTCGCCCAAGTCTGCCGGGCGCTGATCGATAGACTGAGGGTCAAGATCGTACTGTTTGGTGAAGCCGGAGAGGAAGAGTTGGTTCACCAGGTGGCATCTGAGTTGCCGGAACCGTCAACTATTCGTGCCGTGGGACTGTCGTTGGGGCAACTGACGGCTCTGTTAGGGCGCTGTGATTGTCTCATCAGCAATGACTCCGGCCCCATGCATTTAGCTTCTGCGCTGCGAGTGCCGGTGGTGGCGATATTCGGCCCCACCCATCCCAAGCTGGGTTTTGCTCCTCTCGGCCCCAAGGCTGTGGTGCTTTGCGCCAACGCGGAGTGCAGTCCTTGCAGCCTGCACGGCGAGAAGAGGTGCCGCAAGCAATCCAGGCTTTGCATGGATGCGATCGATCCGGCCGAGGTGGCGGCGGCGGCGGCGGAGCGGCTGATTGCCGAAAAGAGTTCGATTAGAGGGATATCTGATTGAGAAACATAATTGCATTTGTTCTGACCATCCTGTTGTCGTCTACCTGCAGTTCCTCCTGGGGCCATGATTCCACCTATACTGCCGAGTCTGATTCTCTGCATCCGTCTATCCAAGAACAGATGCCGGATACTCTTTCGATCCAGGATACGATCAAGTCTCCTAAGGCAAATGCGCTGAGAGGAGAGGTGTTTGAGCGATTCGCCCTGGGGAACGAAATCTCATCTGCGGACCTCGACGATGCGATTGCCGAAAGCGTGGGGGACTTGCTGAACATGCGGAGTCTGATAGACGTGGCTGCGGTGGGGTCCATATGGCAGTTGGAGACCCCTTCGGTCGGAGGGTATTCGCATGGTTTGAGCGTATTGGTGGATGGGATTCCCTTTCAAGGGCAGGATATCGACTTCCCTCAAAGAGGGTATCTGGACTTGAATACCGTTCTGCTTTCAGATATCTCCGGCATGAAACTGCTGCCCACGGGCGTGGCCAGCATGTGGGGAGGGAGTAAAGGATTACTGACGGTGAAGGTCGACACCAAAGATTTCCACGGTGACCGGCCATACTCTAAGGCCACGGCCGATAGAGGGCCGCACGGCTCCTACCGGACCCAGGCGGAGCTGGGAAGGCGAGTTACTTCCCGGGGCAGATTGTATTTCACAGTGGAGTTGAAGAAATCCGATGGTTATCAGATCAACTCCGACTACGACGCTGTATCGCTGTGGGGCAAGACGAGTTTCGAACTCTCCAGAGACATAAGCCTCGAGCTTTCAGCCCGCCAGTACAAGACTAAGATGGGGATTCCGTTTTTCCTCGACGCGAACTACCACGACGCCAGAAAGAAGCTCAACAACTGGGAGATAAATAGTTCCGTGCAGATCAGGGAGAGCCTGCGCGCAAATCTGAGTCTGAGCCTGCAGTACGAAAAGCAGAACCAGGAG
>CAZWAO010000070.1:2870-6588 GCA_964631815.1 uncultured Ignavibacteria bacterium
GCGGAATATCGTATGCGGCGTCGAAATACTTGAGTTTCTTCAGCACGCTGGGCACATTCGACGGTTATCCCACACCTATGGATCGCTACTGGCCGCTGTCCAACTTTGCGTTAAGGGACACCTCGATAGATTGCCGGGAGGAAGGAAACGGTTCCCTCAAGTCGCAGAGGTCGTTGACCGTCGATCTGGGGATGAAGCTGGGTAAGGGAAACGCCCAATTGTCCGCCTATGCGTTCGGATCGAAGATCCACGATTTGATTCTCTGGTCGAACACAGACACGACGCTATACTATGGATATTTCAAGCCCATGAATACCCGAGCTAAAATCTGGGGAGCAAACGTGGATTTCAAAGTCAAACTCTGGAATCATCTGATCTCCTACCTTTCATACAGCTATAAAAGGGGCGAGGATTCTGCAAGGAATCTGCGTCTGCCTCGCTCACCGGAGCATTCTCTTTTCAGCTATGTTCAGTTCGAGACCGAGTTCCTCCAACGGGAGATGGGCTTGAAGCTAAGGCTGGAAGGAAGAGCTTTGTCCGAACGATTTATGGACGAGTACGAACAAGACCCGGAGTCCGCCGTGGGCATTATGAATGCTAAGATAATGATCAGATTCCTCGATTTTCATTTCCACTATACGATCCGCAATATCACCGACCGAAAATACCGACTGATGGATGAATCCTATATGCCGGAAAGAACGCACTGGTGGGGGTTTTACTGGAATTTCTATGATTGAAGGTTAGATTGAATCAGATCCGTCTGCGAATATGTGAAACGACAACGCAGAGGTTGTGTAGTAAGCCAGGACCGAGAGGTGATTTATGACAAGAGATGAAGCGCTGGATTTGGTGAGATCGAAGGTGAAAGCCAAGAATCTGGTCAAGCACATGCTGGCGGTGGAGGCAATAATGAGAAGGGTGGCGCAGCATTTCGACGAGGATGCGGAGATGTGGGGCCTAACCGGATTGCTGCACGATTTGGATTACGATGAAACCGCCCAGGACTTCGATCGACATTCCCTTTTGACCTGCGAGTGGCTGAAGGAATATGACCTGGATCAGAGGATACTCTACGCTATCCAGGCCCATCCCCGCAAGGTGGAGCCGCAGTCTAGGATGGACTGGACGCTTTTTGCCGCCGATCCGCTCAGCGGGCTGATCGTGGCCGCAGCGCTGATGCATCCCACCAAGAAGCTGAGGAACGTCACGGTGGAGTTCGTGTTGAACAGATTCAAGGAAAGACGATTCGCCGCCGGGGCCAGCCGGGAAGACATTCAGGCCTGCGAAAAGATCGGTCTTTCGCTGGATGAATTTGTGAAACTGGCTTTGGAGGGGATGCAGAGCGTCGACCAGGAGTTGGGTTTATAGGGACTTCTTGTGCAATTAAGCCAAGCATGAAAAGGATAAGTCGGTTTTTCCAGATCGCGGCGTGCATGCTGGTTTGTCTGCTTGTCGCAAGCCCGCTAACCCTGGCCGGTCCGGCGCCGGAAGTCACTGCCACGGATACTTTTTCGACTTCGGACACGCTCCTGAAGCCTGATAGATGGTTGGCCCGGGATAAACTGGAGCACCTGGCGGCGAGTGCTTTCTTCTCCGGCGTATCTTACAGCATCTGTCGCGACTTTTACTATAACCGGAAAGAGGCGTCGCTCTATTTCAGCGCATCCTTCACTCTCGGCTTGGGAGTGGGCAAGGAGATATATGATAGGAAGCAGCCGGGAGGGAGATTCAGTTACAAGGATCTGGCGGCGGACATTGCAGGCATAGGTTTGGGTTTGCTGATCGCTACGAGGTAAAAACTCCCTCCGGTCCGGCTCTCCCCGTTTACCGGTAGATGCCCACCTCTCTACGCGGGAGGGAAAGCAGGGGAGAGGCTGCAATAGGAGCACCTCAGACACCGACTCACAATTCTATGAACGTTTTCCCCTCAGACAGAAAAAAGAGCGTCCTGGGCTGGGCCATATATGACTTCGCCAACACCATCTTCTCCATGAACATAGTCACCATGTACTTTGCCCAATGGATCGTGGTGGACAATAAAGTGGAAGATGTGTACTACAGCATCAGCTATTCCGCTTCCATGTTGCTGGTGGCTCTCACCATGCCCGCTCTGGGTGCGGTGTCGGATGCCAGAGGCAAAAGGCTGCCTTTTCTTCTGACTTTAACCCTGATGTGCGTTTTGGCGACCGCCGCCCTGGGGGTAACCGGAAACGCACTGGGCGACGTGGGTATCAGAGTTGTGGTGGCCTTGGTTTTGTTTGCCGCAGCCAACTTCTGTTATGAGGGGGGCTTGGTCTTCTACAACGCACTCCTGCCCGAGGTGAGCACGCCGAAAACCGTGGGCAAAGTATCTGGCTGGGGGGTGGCCTTGGGATACGTGGGCGCCATCGTTGGCCTGCTTTTGGTCAAGCCCTTTGTGGACGGTCGGCTCTTCGGCCTCAAGCTGGGGTTTTCCCACGGTGGAAGGCAGGATGCCTTTATCCCCACGGCGGTGTTTTTTCTTCTGTTCAGCCTGCCGACCTTCTTTTGGGTTAAGGAGAAACTTCCGGAAATCCACAGCAGGATAAGAATCCGGGAAGCCTTCCGGCGGGTGTGGGAAGGAATATCCCACACCAGGAGATTTCCCGGCGTTCTCAGATTTCTTGTGGCCTATCATTTCTTCTCGGATGCCATAGCCACGGTCAGCATATTCATGGCAGTTTATGCCCAGGTGGTGATGGGTTTCCCGGATTCGGTGAAGCTCTGGTTTTTCGTGGTAGCCACCACCTTTGCCGTTTTGGGGTCGTTTCTCTGCGGCTCCTTGACCGACTTTATCGGGCCTAAGAAGACTTTGGTTTTCACCGTGCTGGGCTGGATAGTGTCGCTTCTGGTTATCACCTTTACCACCAACCAGACGGTTTTCTGGATCATGGGGCCGGTTATAGGAATTTGTCTGGGTGCCACCTGGACCGCCTCCCGCCCCCTTCTGGTGGAACTGGTCCCGCGCGAGGCCTTGGGGCAATTCTTTGGATTGTATGCGCTGGCAGGAAAAGTGGCTGCGGTGATCGGGCCGCTGGTGTGGGGGGTGACGGTTCTTTACCTAAAGGCAGAAAATCCCATTGTCCGAAAGCTGCTGACGTTCTTGAACCAAGCGGGATTAGGGCTTTCTCCCGGCTCGCTTTCCACCATCCAGTACAGACTGGCGGTTGTAGCTCTGATACTGATGATGACCATTGGTCTTTTGATCTTATTGGGAGTTCCGGATCGATTCAAAAAAGGATCACGGGTGAGTACCCCCGTGACGCCATGAACCCACAGGAGTGATCTTGGATAAGAGGACTGATTTGGAAGAACTCCATGAATACGTAGGGGTGGCTCATATTCACTCCACGGATTCGGACGGTACCAAAGCCGTCCCGGAGATAATCTCCATAGGCCGGGAGTTGGGGTTGGATTTCCTTCTCTTCTCCGATCACATGACCCTGAACTCCTTGCACCTGGGCCTGGAGGGCTGGCATGGAAAAACTCTTGTCCTCATCGGCTACGAGATGCACGATCAGCAGAACATAAATCACTATCTGGCCTTCGGCGTGGACCAGGTGTTGCCGGGCGAATTGACCGCGAAAGAATACGTGAAGGCGGTGAGGGAGATAGGCGGTTTGGGAATAATCGCCCATCCGGATGAAAGCCGGGACATTCCCCAGTACCCGCCTCTGCCCTGGACCGCCTGGGACGT
>CAZWAO010000070.1:6688-12160 GCA_964631815.1 uncultured Ignavibacteria bacterium
ATGAAAGCCGGGACATTCCCCAGTACCCGCCTCTGCCCTGGACCGCCTGGGACGTATCGGGATTCGATGGGATCGAGATCTGGAATCAGATGTCCGAGTGGATGGAGGGACTGAGCCGGATCAACCTGCTGAACATGTTCGTGTCTCCGCGCAGGATTTTGACCAGCCCCACCTCCAAGACCCTAAGAATCTGGGACGAATTGAACAAGAAAGGCAAGGTGTGCGGCATCAGCGGAGCCGACGTACATGCCTATCCATACAAAATGGGCCCTTTCACCATCGTGATCTTTCCCTACAAGGTGCTGTTCAAGTCACTTAGGATGCACCTGCTCCTGAGAGAACCGTTGTCACCTGACAACCGGATTGCCAAGAGCCAGATCATCCAGGCCATAAGGGACTGCCGGGTTTTCGTCTCCAACTACCGCCGGGGAGAGGCCCGGGGATTCCGGTTCCATGCGCGAAGCGGAAACCAGACTGCGGGGATAGGGGAGAGCATTCATCTTTCACAAAGCGTCTCTCTTTCGGCTTGTGCACCCGCCAAATGCAGGCTAAGGCTTCTTCGGGATGGAAAATTGGTGAAGGAAACAAAAGGAAATTCCCTGGAACACCAGGGGAAGGAGCCGGGGAATTACCGGGTGGAGGCCTACAAAGGAAAAAGGGGCTGGGTTTTCTCCAACCACATCCGCGTCACTGGATGAGGGGCGTTACACCTCAATTTGATCTGCGACCACCAAAACTGCCGGAAGCTTAAGTTCGCAACTGTCCACAGGCTGCCAGAATGTCCTCGCCCTTGCTGATCCTCAGCGTAACGGCCGGACAGCGAGGATAGAGGTAGTCCCTGAATGCCACCACTCTTTCCTCGGAAGGCCTGCGGTAGGGCAGATCGGGCAGGCCGTTATATGGAATCAGGTTGATCTTGCAAGGGATGCCGCGGATGAGCTTGGAGAGGGCCAGAGCGTCTTTTTGTGAATCGTTCACGTCCTCCATGAGGACATATTCGAAGGTTACAGCCCGACCGGTTTCCTCAGTAAAATGTTTGACCGCAGCCATCACGTCCTGCAAGGGGTGTTTCTTGTTCACCGGCATTATTTCGTTTCTCGCATCGTCGGTGGCGGCGTTTAAGGAAATGGCCAGTTTGATCTTCCGTCTTTCATCTGCCAGCTTTTTGATCGCGGAAGGAATGCCTGCCGTGGAGACGGTTATCCTTTTTCCGGACAAGGACAATCCCATCTCATCGTTGAGAATCCTGATGGCCCTGAGAGTGGCATCGAAGTTCAGAAGCGGTTCCCCCATGCCCATGAGCACGGCGTGAGTGATGGGGTGTTCCCTCAGTGCGATGGCCTGGTCCACGATCTCGCCGGCGGTCAGGTTCCGGGCGAAGCCCATCTGGCCGGTGGCGCAGAAGGTGCAGCCTAAGGGACATCCCACCTGGGTGGACAGGCACACGGTCACCCGTTTGCCCTCCCACATCAGCACCGTCTCCACCTTTTTGCCGTCTTCCAGCTCAAAAAGAAATTTCTCGGAAAGGTCCTTGTCGGAGATCTGCCGCTTGGCGAGCTTGACGCCGCCAATGTAGGATATGTCGGCCAGCTTCCTTCGCAGGTCCCGGGAGAGATCGGTCATCTGGTCGAAATCGGTGGCTCCCCGGGCATAGATCCAAGCGGCCAACTGACGAGCCTTGTATCTTTTCTCTCCCATATCGGTCAACATCTTCTCGAAGTCGTCAATCCAGAGCCCTTTCAGATTCACCTTTTTCCTTGTTTGTTTGGGTAGGGGTTTCTGCTTATTCATGTTCGCTCTCCTGAAATCTGACATTATTGTTTTCCGATCGCTACACGGAATATACTGCCGTGATACCCCTTTTGTCAAGACCAACTAAGTTTATGTCAGAGAATCGCATTCCTGCTTGATCGGCTCCAAGGTTATTACGATAAAAGGCTGCGTAATCTTGGGTCTCTCTTTTTTGATCGGTTCATTTGTCTTTAGTAGTGTTACTAAGTTACAGGTTTGTTCTTCCCACGGCGGAGGAACCACCTGCCGGCTCTAAGGCTTCCACGGCTCGGAGGTCTCGACGGCCTCGCCATCCGTCGAATGAGAGGAGTCGATTCTCTTCGTTTACTATCGAGATTCGAATCTTCTCGGGTCTGCCCGGACTCCATCGCCTTGACAGGCGAATCCAACAGAACCGACTGCCTGCTGCGGTGAGACAAAGCATCGGCCGCACGCGCACTGAGGCGCGGATACCTCCAGACCTCTCGCTTTTCGCCACGAGAAAAGCAGGATGAATCTCGACGGCAAAGTCATCCCTCTCCTTGTTTGACCCCGTTCTCTTAGTTCGCGACTCGATGAGAGCTTAACCCGACACAAAGTATAAACAATCGACGGTCGCTGGTCAACAATAAAAAACGGTCCCCTGTCAGGCACTGTCAGAAATAACGTAGGTGAGCTTCTCTTTCGTATTTTGTGGACTTGACTTTGTCGCTGAAATCCGCTTATTTGGATACGGCGGCTTCAACCGGCTTAGACTTGCCGCCGCTTCTGGGCCGGAGGAACTCGTGGAAAAGAACGAGGTTTCCCGGTCGGGGAAGAAACCTCCGGTCGCGAAGATCTGCCACCGGGTGCTTAGCCTTTCAGGGAGACTGGTAATGAACCATTCGCTGAAAACGGGATTGAGTTTTGGTCTGACCTCGGGAATTATCACCACATTGGGACTGATGGTGGGCCTGCACTCCGGGACCCACTCGAGGCTGGCGGTTATCGGCGGCATACTTACCATAGCCATAGCCGACGCCTTCTCCGATGCTCTGGGAATCCACGTTTCGGAGGAATCGGAGAACAAACATACCAGCAGAGAGATATGGGAAGCGACGGCTTGCACTTTTGTATCCAAATTCGTCTTCGCGCTGACATTTCTTGTGCCGGTATTGGCTCTCCCCCTGACCACTGCCCTGGTAGTAAGCGTGGCGTGGGGACTATCCCTGCTGGCCGTTTTTAGTTTCTATTTGGCAAAAGAACAGGGAGAGAAACCCTGGAGGGTGGCGGGTGAGCACTTGCTGATCGCCGCCGTCGTGATAGTTATCACCCACTTGGCCGGTGAATGGATATCGTCCACCTTCAGTTAGTCTGATTGCTGGGTGATAACTCGTCCGCAGTCCACGGTCCGCAGCCCGACGCAAGACACATCAACCCGTTTACCGTCCGCAGCGAAGACAGGTGAGAGGAAACACCTGGGGGTTGGTAAAGAGGCCCGCCCTGGGGACGGTCGTCTGACCGTCACGAACAACAATCTCGAACACTGCAAGCGGTGGAGCACCGCGGCCATCGTTAGACAAACCAGTTATTCGTAACCAGTCACATGCATTCTTTGTTGTCCCACCATGTCGCGCGTCGATTAATGCGCTGTCAGCCATCCTTTTTTCTCCAGCTCTCTTTTGGCCAGCTTGAATAGGAGCTTTGGGAGTCTGATTAGAATGTGCATCAAATCGGATTTCGTTAGAAGCTGTGCCTTGTAAACCTTTTGGAGTATCTGCCCAATCTGTCCGAAACTGTAAAATTCAAATCTTATCCTATTTCGTATCCGCTTTAAGTCTTTTAGGCTATGCCGGTCTGAATACACGGCGCCACCCACGGAATCACAGTGATATCCGGGTGTATTTTCGACCACCTCTTTCAGCGGCGAGTACTTCTCTATTCTGAGCTTCTGGAAACTTATCGAATCGAGCTTCAACTCTTTTGCAAACCGAGCAATGTACACCATCTCCTCTTCCGTCTCCCCGATGTTTCCGTAGATGAAATAGCCATGAATATAGAAATTGTAGTTGTTCAAAATCCTGAATGCCTCCCTGACCTGCTGCCGAGTGAAACCCTTATTGATCTGTTTTAGAATCCTGTCATGGGGCGATTCTATGCCGATGAAGAAAATCTTGAAACCAGCCCTTTCCGCCTTTTCCAGAAGTCCTGGCTTCCTGGCGATTTCGATTCGGGTCTGAACAATAAACGTTTTCTTGATTCCATTTTCCATGATAAGATCACATAGTTTTTCACTTCTTGTGGGATTCGTGAAAAAATTGTCATCACTGAACATGACCACGTCGGCAGTGACGCTTTTGAGCTCTTCGATAACCGATTCCAACGGCCTCTCCGTGTATTTCCTTTTCTGCCCGAGGGGATTCAAACTGAATGTGCAAAACTTGCAGTTGTATGGACACCCTCTGGACGAGAGCACCGTGTCGAAGGTAAGATCCGTTATCTGGATCCCGTTTTGTATCCAATGGTAATCGTGCCTTCTCAGTGATCTGTCGGGGAAAGCGACGCGCAAGACGTCCGGAAGGGACCTGTTCTTATTGTGAATCACCGTTCCGTTCTCCCGATACGAGAGCCCAAGAATATCTTTGGGGGGAGACCCCTTCACCACCTCCCTGATGGTCTCTTCCCCTTCGCCTCTCACGATGAGGTCGACATTCGGGCATCTGGCAAAGAGGGATTCGACTTCTTCAGTCGCCTTGTGTCCTCCGATTACGATGGGAACTTCATCGGGCAATTTGCAGATGAGATCGCAAATGGCGTTGAACTGGGAATTCCAGGTAATGCTTACGCATAACAGGTCTATCTCTTTTTTAATGAACCCGGACAGTCGATTGACATCCCGATATTCCTGCTCGTACCTCAAGTCGAGGAGGGTTACCTTACCAACCAGGTCTTTTATGTTTGCCGCGATGTATTCCAGTCCGGTGGGAGGAAAGATTCCCATGGTTGCTGTGGAATCTCTGAAATAGGGATTTAGGGCAAGTACATGTTTGTATTTCATCATTCAGATCCTGTATGGTGACGTGTTGACGTGTAACGACCAAGCTCACTGGCGGCAATGGAGCGCATCCGTCCGCGGTCCGCCGTCGATCGTCGGCTGTCCACCGCAAAGCCAATCAAGCCGTCCACGGTCCACCGTCCACCGCAAAACAACAGCGATGCAGTAAGAGTGTCGACGGCGTGGCTTTCATCTTGCGCGAACCACCCTGGTTTTCGCGATACGATCTCCAAACCTTGCTTTCTCTGCCGAAGTCAATATCAATACGATTCCCAAGATACTGAACGCAGGAAGCGCGTCAACTATCCGCAGGAGGTTCCGCAACAATCTCTTGGTCAGCCCGGGCTTTCCTCCACCTACCCGCTCAACCCGAATGCCAACAATCCACTTCCCAAGAGTGACACCTGCGAGCCCCTCCAGAAACACGAAGTATAGAAACATGATCGCCAGAAAAGCGAGGCATAACGGGTCCGTGACGAACAGGCCATGACTCCAACGATGGTCCGCCGCGCTCATGATCCAAACTCCCTTGACCAGCCGCGTAACAGGGAAGAAGACAACGCAGAACAACAGGAAATCGGAGAGCAAAGCCAAGAAACGCGGCCAGAGGCCAGCAAAACGAGTGTTCTCTCGCATGGGACTACCATTTCCTGATCGGGTTGCACATC
>CAZWAO010000071.1:0-12082 GCA_964631815.1 uncultured Ignavibacteria bacterium
TACCATCCGGATTATCTCAAGCACGATACGGGAACGGATCATCCGGAGAGCGCGAAGAGACTCTCCGCCTTGATGGCCCATCTGGAGAAGAGACCGTTTTGGTCCAAGCTGAAAGAGATTCGACCCAATCCGGCTTCGGTGGAGTGGCTGGAGACGGTGCATGATAGGGATTACATCGCAGCAGTGGAGAAGATGTGCAAGGACGGGGGAGGGATGTTGGACCCGGACACCCGGGTGGGCCGTGAGTCTTACCAGATCGCGCTCCTGGCCGTGGGCGGGGTTATGGCGGCCGTGGATGGAGTGATGAACTCCAAAATCCGCAATGCCTTTTGCGCGGTCAGACCTCCCGGTCATCACGCGGAGAAAGACCGGGCCATGGGGTTCTGCGTTTTCAACAACGTGGCGGTGGGAGCCAGGTACGCGCAGAAGAAATACGGGCTGAAAAGAATCCTGATCGTGGATTGGGACGTGCACCACGGCAACGGCACTCAGCACATCTTCTTCAGCGATCCCTCGGTTTACTATTTCAGCATTCATCAATTCCCCTACTATCCGGGCACGGGAAGCGAGAACGAAGTGGGAGAGGGAGAGGGGCAGGGATACACCTTCAATATGCCCATGTGCGCGGGGAGCGGAGATGTGGAGTACATAGAGGCGTTTGAGAACATATTCTATCCCTTAGCCTCCAAGTTCTCGCCGGAATTCATCTTCGTCTCCGCCGGTTTCGATGCCCACCAACAAGATCCCCTGGCCACCATAAACCTCTCGGAGACGGGATACGGTCGGATGACCGAGGTGATCACCCGGCTGGCCTCCAACCACGCCCAGGGTCGGGTGGTGTCGGTGTTGGAGGGAGGATACAGCGTCAAGTCCCTCTCTCTGTCGGTGGAAAAGCACATCCTGGCGCTGATGAACGGCAAATAGGGAAGCTCGCCCGATGTCCGGCGCAAGCCACAAATCCCCGTTGATTCTCCTGTTTTTCTTTTTCCTTTCTCACCCGAGCCAGGCTTACCAGGATCAAATCAAAGCCCCTGAAATCGCCAGCTACCGCATCGACGTGACCCTGGATGCTGAGGAGAAAACACTGGTGGGAGAGGAGAGTCTTGCATTCTTTAACTCCACCAGGCACAGCGTAGACACGCTGTTTTTTCATCTTTATCCCAACGCCTTTCGCACAGACAGCACTGCCTTGATGAGAGAAAGCCTGTTTGCTTCGCGAATAAAGGGCCGAGAGGAATACCGGGGCGGCATAGACATCGAATCGATAGTGACCTCAGGGGGATTGAATCTGACCGGCAGGCAGATCGTCGACGAGACCATAATGAAACTGCCTCTGCCTGAGCCGCTGCTGCCGGGGAGGATGATAGAGCTGGCAATCGGCTTCGACGTGAAGCTGCCGCGGACCCTAATGCGCATGGGGTATTCGGGCGACGATTTCATGATCGCCCAGTGGTTCCCCAAGCTGGCCGTTTTGCAGGAGGACGGCCAATGGAATGCACACCAGTATCACTTCAACAGCGAGTTTTTCGCAGATTTCGGAAACTACCGGGTTTCCATCACACTGCCCATGAAATATGTGGTGGGCGCCACCGGTTATTTGAAGGAGGAAAAAGTCAATTCCGACTCCACCAAGACTCTGATCTTCCAAGCGGCTGGGGTTCACGACTTCGCTTGGGCTGCCAGTCCGGACTACCTGATTGAACGGAGAACGGTGGATGGAATTGACGCGGCCTTTTTCTATAGGCCAGAGCATCAGGTTAGCGTCGAGCGCATCCTGGACCAGGCGGAGTTCGCCCTGAAATTCTACAGCTCTCTTTTCGGTGAGTACCGGTACGGATATTTCACCATAGTTGATGCCAAAATCGGGCGAGGCGGGGGCGCCATGGAATACCCCACCCTTATCACCCTGCAGCCTTCCACCAAGCTTCCGGAAACGATGCATACGGATGCTCTGATCGTCTTCCACGAGACGGCACATCAGTGGTGGTACGGCATGGTGGCCTCCAACGAGTTCGAGGAAGCCTGGCTGGATGAAGGTTTTGCCGAATACTCGCAGAAAAGGGCTTTGGAGCAAAGATTTGGGTTGTCCGGCAACGTGATAGACCTCTGGCAGCTTAAGATCAATGATATGGATCTCACCAGATTGGGATATCTTCTGGGGCCGCAGACCGATCCGGTTGTGACCAAGTCGTGGGAATTCGAAGATTATCTGGGCTACCACTCGACGGTCTACTTCAAGGCTTCTCTTATCCTGGAGACGCTGAGAAACTATCTTGGCCCGGAAAGGATGGATCGGCTTTTAAGAGAGTATTTCCGTCGCTTCGAGTTCAAACATCCAAGCACCCGGGATTTCCTGGCGGTCGTGGATGAACTGGAGGGAGAGGAGGTGACGGATTGGCTGGAGCCGTTGTTCTATAAGACAGGGATTTGTGACTATGAGGTGAAGAGCACAGGCAGCGTTCCAGTCGGTGAAAGCGGCGAGGAGCATGATACATACAAAACCACGGTTGAGCTGAGGCGATTAGGAGAAGTGGTACTGCCGGTGGAGGTAGAAATAGAACTGGATGACGGAGAAAGGATTCAGAAGAATTGGGACGGAAAGGAAAGATGGCATCGGATTGAAATGCGGACCGATTCGAAGATCAAATCAGCCGTGCTCGATCCGGAAAACAAAATGGCCATAGAAATCGACGTCAACAACAACAGCCTAATGCGCGATTCCTCTGATAAGACGATGATGAAACTGGCTGCCGAATGTCTCTTTTGGCTGGAAAATTGGATGCACTTGATAACCTGCTTTTGATAGGATCGAAATGAACTGCTCGGATAGTCCCGCTTTCCCAGGACGTATCCGACTTACCTTCGTCAATGACTATGGCAGTGCTGAATTCGTTCATATCGGGGATCAGAAACGTGTGGGGCAACAGATTTCTGGTAGGAATAATGTTTGCCTTTAAGCTGATATCCTCTCTGATTCTGTTATTCCCTCTCTATCTCATGCTTTCTGCCAGCTTTGCCCGAAACGTCAGAACCGAGAGGTTTCTGACCGGTATGGATTTATCGCTGATTATCGATTTCGTTTATCATTGGAGAAATGCGTTGTCGGTATACTTGGTTGTGTTCTTCGTGGTTTGCTTGCTTTTCGTCGTGGCGTTCGTTTTCCTTTCCGGCGGCTTCTGGGGCATGTTGCAGGATCGAATCATGGGACGACAGTTTGACTCGAAGATGGAGAGATTCTTCGGTTATTCCGGCAAGTACTTCTGGGGAATGGTCAAAATCTCTCTTCTGGTGGCGGTCTTGTATCTGGTTTCTTTTGTGGTCTTCGTCATGCTTGACTCTTTTCTCAGTGCGGTCTCCGGCAGACCAATTTTCTTGGATATGACCTCGTGGCGCATGCTCGTCAGGTTGGGCATTGCAGTTATTCTGTTCTGCCTGGTTAACATGATCGGCGATTACCTCAGGATATCGCTGGTCAACAATTACGGCCGGCGGTTTTCCGCGTTGGTCGGCAGGGCGACTAAATTCCTGTTGACAAACTTAGTTGGGTCTTTAAGTTTGTATTATTTGCTGACTGTAATTTTCATGGTATCAGTCATGTTATTTGTCGTTGTCAGAGACAATTTAGGCGGGCTGTCGAATGCTGGTATTTTCGTTTTCTTCGTTTTTCTGGTTCAGCAGATTTTCGTGCTGTTCTGCTCTTTCTACCGGCTGGTCTACTATTCCGCTCAGTTGACTTTCTACGAACAGGAAACGCGCACCAGATTGGAGACTTCTTGACACGTATTATTCTGGACCGTGACGCAACTTGGGCCCGGGCGTCAAGTGAATAAAACCGAAAAAGGAACTGTTCAAGTTAACCTCTGGTTTGAAAGGAGGGTCAGATGACGGAAGCAGGCAAGGTGACTATTAAATGGCTGGGTCACAGCTCGTTTCTGATTTCGCTGGACGGCGGCATCAAAATAGTGACCGATCCCTTTGACCAAAGCGTGGGGTATCCCATGCCGGACGAAAGCGCAGACGTCTGTGTGGTTTCGCACGATCATTTCGATCATAACTGCGTGTCCGCAATCAAGGGGAACCCGGAAGTAGTGAAGGGAACCGGGGAGAAGAAGGCCCGGGGAGTCAAGTTCAACGGCGTAGGCTCGTTCCATGACGAGAAAGAGGGAAGCCAGAGAGGCAAGAACACCATTTGGACCTTCGAGCTGGGCGGCATAAGATTCGCTCATGCAGGAGACCTGGGTATAGACCTCGATGATGCCCAGAAAAAGCAGATCGGGCCGGTGGACGTGTTGTTTGTGCCTACAGGCGGCTACTATACCATAGATGCCTCCACTGCCAGCAGAGTAGTGAAGGCGTTGAATCCCAAAGTGGTTATACCCATGCACTACAAGACTTCCTTCATGGGGGAGAATTTCCCCATTGCCGGCGTGGATGAATTCCTCAAGGACAAGAAGAATGTAACAAAGACGGGAGGCAACTCGGTTAGCTTCACCAAAGAAACTCTGCCCAAGGAGACCACGGTTTACGTTCTGGAGTTCAACAAGTAGCAGGGACCAACGCGAGATTGCCAGTCCTGTCGCAGGCCGACCGGCCAGGCCGGTCATTGCGCATGCAAGCCTAAATCACCAAGGATATACTATGGCACTGAAATTAGAGAATTTGAACTGGATGGAGTTCGGTGAGCTGGTGCCCAAAAAGATCAGAACCGTTTTGCTTCCGGTGGGCACCATAGAAGCCCATGGGGTGGCCAGCCTGGGTACGGACGTGACCATACCCCAGTGGATCTGTGAGAATATCGCGGACGATCTGAAGGCCATGGTGGCCCCGCCCGTGTGTTACGGCATAACCAGAAGCTTGTTGTCGTATCCCGGCTCCCTGACCGTCAGTTCGCTCGTGTTCGAGAACTACGTTTCCGAAGTAATGCTCTCCCTGGCAGAGAAAGGCTTCTCCCGGATAGTGGTGATGAACGGGCACGGCGGTCATTTCAATGAATTGAAAAATGCCGCCATGCGCGTTCACCGGGAGAGGAACACAAAGGTAGTGGTCATCCACTGGTGGGTTTTGTGCGAGCAGCTCACCCAGGAGTTTTTCGGGGAATCGGGAGGACATTCCGGGTTGGACGAGAACGCCGCCATGTTGGCTATCGATCCCCAACTGGTGAAGAAGATCAGGTACAAAAAGGAGATGGCCTATTGGATGAAAGACGGCATACAGTGCCTTCCAGCGCCGGGACCGGTTTTGATCTACAAGGAAGGGGAAGGCTATCCGCAGTTCGACCCCAAGCAGGCCAAGCTGTACATGAACAAAGTCACCCGGAAGATCAAAGACGAAATTTCAGACGTTTTCGCCCGCTGGGACAAGCTGAAACTCTAAGGAGAGAATCACCGATGAACGTTCTGGACGCCATAAAGAGACGCAGGAGCATCCGGGCTTTTGAGGATAAGCCCATTGAAGAGGACAAACTGCTTCGCGTTTTGGAAGCGGGCCGGCTGGCGCCGTCGGCAAAGAACCGTCAGGAGTGGAGATATGTCCTGGTCAGGGACAAGGAGCTGCGCCGGAAACTGGCAGTGGCCTGCAACAACCAATACTTCATCGCCGAGGCGCCGGTGGTGATCGTGGGCTGTGCCACCATGACCGATTATGTTCTCACCTGCGGGCAGCCGGCTTACACCATTGACGTAACCATCTCCATGGATCATATGAGCCTGCAAGCGGTGGAAGAGGGTTTGGGGACCTGCTGGATCGGCGCCTTCCAGGAGGATGAGGTGAAGAGACTTCTGAACGTGCCGCCGGAGATGAGAGTGGTGGAGGTGATGCCGCTGGGCTATCCCAAGTTTCAGCCAGAATCCAAGCCCCGGATGGGACTGGACGAAATAGTATCTTATGATAAGTACCGATAGGAGCTTGCACAAAAACTTCCCCTGCTCGAAAGATTTTTGTGCATTCGTTTGGGACTGAACCGGACTCTGATCCTTCCTTACAACCGCATTTGATTGATTTGCAGCCGCTTGTCACAGTGACCGGCGGCTTTGCTTTTCTCGGCATGTTCATTGCTTTCCGGCGGATTAAACTATGTGGGTGGTGGATGGGTCTATACATGTGAGGATTCGGCTGGCCGATGCCATGTGTGATGAGAACCGACGCCACCGGGAGGATGGATTACTCTTTTTGATTGACTCGAAAACCGGAATTGGTTAAATTGCCCGAAACTACAGCGGGTCAAGGTCATCGAAAGAGGAGGGAAAGATGACAATCCGGATTGCTAAGCTGACCATCCTTGCGGTTCTTCTGAGCGTGGCGGCCGCATGCGCACAGCAGGACCAGTCCTCTACTGCGAGGATTCATATGGACAAGCTTCAGCCCACAAAGCTAATCGATTGCCCCACGGCGGGGCTTCTGCCTCGCGGGAGCTTCGATTTCGACATCAAGATATATCCTCAAGGGGGAGTGATCTTCGGACTGGACATAGGTTTAATGAAAAGGTTTATGGTGGGGATGTCTTTCGGGGGGGAGAATGTGATCGGCGAAGGAGAGCCGGACTGGAATCCCCGGATCGAATTCGCCGCCAAGTACCGTCTGATTAACGAGAGTTGGTCTTTTCCCGCATTGGCGATAGGGTTCGATTCCCAAGGTTCAGGAGCCTTTAACGACAGTTTGGACAGATATACGTACAAGTCCAAGGGCTTTTATGGTGTCATAAGTAAAGGGTATGCCATGGGCGATCTGCCCTTCGGTTTGCACGCCGGTGCCAATTATAGCCTGGAGAACGATGACAAGGACAAAGACATCACCTTCTTTTTTGGGGCGGACATACGGCTTGGCGACAATCTGGGGGTGGTGGGCGAGTACGATCTGGGCACCAACGACGACAAAGCCCAGGAGCTTTTCGGAAAGGGATATGGTTACCTGAACCTGGGAGCGCAATGGATTTTCTCGGACCGGCTGTTTTTGCAGTTCAACTTGAAGAACCTGCTGCTCAATCGAAAGGACGCCAGCACCTGGGGCAGGGAGTTGCGGATAGTCTATTTCGAATCGTTCTGATAGTTGACTGAAAGACAGCCAAAATTGATACCACCGGGCTTGTGAAATGTTCCGACAATATAGGTTTTTCCGGTATAGCGGGTCGCGGGTGCTGCCGAAAATCAGATTGGTGACGTAAATATAGGGAAAGGGCTGTTGAACGAACGATATTTCCACTGAGGTGAAGTAAAACCATGAAGAAAAGACTGGTTGTTCTGGGCATTCTTCTGACCATCATATCGGTATCGGCCATCGGCTGCTATACCGTGCTGACCCATCCCATGGTTCAGGGGGAGGAAGCCGAAGCCATTGATCACACCGGGGAGTATTACCGGGAGCACTGCACCGACTGTCACGGCGACTATCACAACTACCCGTATGGGTTCTACTACGGCTATTACCCCAACTACTACTGGAGCAGCCCGCGCTGGGGTCACTATTATGCCTATCCCTGGTGGTGGGACCGGTACTGGTGGGATACTGGTGAAAATCATTACGATAATGAGACGGTGCAGCCGCCCGAAAGCTCCGAGAAGGCTGACAGGCGAAGAGGTATGGTGCCGCCCTACGTTCCACCGTCAGGGAGCACCAATACTCCTTTTGTTCTTCCCAACACTGGCACAGACCAGCAGTCCTCCCAGGGCCAGCAACCGGGGACGGTTCAACCCACTCCCATGCCGAAACAGGACCAGGAGAAGGAGCAGCCCAAGGATAAGAAGGCCGAGAGGCGCAGGAAGTAATGCAGCGGATGCATCATGCGGTGGAAATCACTATTTCGAGGTATTTTTTAATGATCAGACGATTTGGCATGTGGACAGCAGCTGCCCTGGTGTTCATGCTTATGCTCTCTTCGCTCGCCCTGGCCCAGGACGAGAGCGCAGTGTATGAACCCACGGCAGGGAACTTTTTCGTGGTGGGCGCACGAACCTTGGCTATGGGCGGAGCTGCCATAGCAGCGGTTAACGATGCCACGGCCCTGATATATAACCCGGCTGGACTGGCGCGTATCACCAGAATAGAGTTGGGCGGAAGCTTGACTCATCAGAGAACGGGCAACACGAGCCAATGGCAGTTCTCCAGCAGCTCTTTCAGCGGACCACATCAGAATAATACGCGCTTCGGGTCAGCCAATCTGGCCCTGCCGGTTCCCACCTACCGGGGGAGCTTGGTTCTGGGATTCGGGGTAAACAGAGTCCAGAGCTTCGACCGGACCATGGAGTTCTCGCAGATAACTCCGGGCTTCGAGGGTGACGACTCGGAGGAAGGAATGGAATCCGAAGCCGGAGGCCTTTATCTTTGGTCTCTGGGTGGTGCCGTCGACGTGTCCCCCAACGTGTCCGTTGGGGCGGCAGTCAACCTGTGGAGCGGAAAAGACGATTACACCTGGTTCTATGAAAGAACCTGGGGCATGCCGCCTGGCTATGTTCTGAAATACGACGACCATATAGTGGATCGCTATTCCGGGTTTAATGCAAAGCTCGGAGTGAGAGTTCAACCCACCAGAAGCATCGTTTTTGGGGGAACAATCGATTCTCCGGTTACGTTGACCATTAAGGAGGATTGGAACTATCGCACCACTGAGGATGGAGATGTCACGGTGGATGAGGGCAGTTCCGAATACAAGATCTCTCTGCCTTTTAGCATTGGAGCAGGAGTAGCCTTCAACTTGAACCAATTCACCCTGGCTGGCGACGTCAACTACACCGATTGGACCCAGATGGAATACAAGAGACTGGATGACGTGGGAGAGGCCAATCGTCAGGTCAAGCGAACCTACCGGGATGCTCTCAGACTGCATGTGGGGGCGGAGTATCTCATCCCCCAAATCGGCACCAGCCTGCGGGCTGGATTTTATCGCGATCCGTTGCCTTTCAGGTCCGACTTGGTGGGCAAGAATCGCAGTTTCGTGACGGCCGGAGTCGGATTCCTCATCGACCAGGTCATGACCCTGGATGTGGCCTGGGCGCATGGATCCTGGGAATTGCAGAATTTTCTCTCCCAGGGCCTGACGGAGAAATACACCGCCGACCGACTGTTCGTTTCCGTGGCTTACCATTTGTAGGCTGCTTGTAACCCACTCCTTTATCATCTCATCGCAAGTCATTTTCAAGGCACGCCTGTCAGATTTCTATTCGGACAGCTTCTCCGGATAGTGCTTCATCCCCCGGTGTTTCAACGTTTTCAGTCTGCGAAACCGTAGAAAGAGTAAGGCCAGCCCGGATTGCTCCGCCGAATTGTCGGTCTGTGTGAGGCTGCGGAACTTTTCCGGACCTGGATTGTATACGTTTCTTGAGAAGGAGAGCAAGGGTGACGACTCCAGAGCGCGCGCCCGACGGACAGTTGCCGATCGTGAATCACTCTGATCTCTCGGATAAACAGCTCCTGCAGAGGGTAAAGGAGAGTGATACCCGTGCGTTTTCGGCGCTGGTCGATCGGTATAAGGTGAAGTTGTTCAATCTGCTCTACCGCATGTTGCAGAACAGGGAGGAGGCAGAGGATATTCTGCAGGAGACGTTTCTGCGGGTGTTCAGGGAAAAAGAGAGTTACGACCCCAGTTACGCATTCTCGACCTGGATATATACCATAGCCCTGAACCTCTGCCGGAACCAGTTGAAGCGCAGGAAGAGATTCAGATTCTTTGGCATGGACCTTATCAAAGACGACAGAAGGTACGCAGTGGAAACCAGAGTGCAAAGCGACGGCTTGAGTTCGACCTTGGATAGAGCCATTGCATCGCTACCTGTCAAGTATCGAACCGTGTTTGTATTGAGGGAGGTGAACCAACTATCCTACGAAGAGATGGCCGAATCGCTCAGCGTGCCCCTGGGCACGGTGAAATCGAGAGTCAATCGTGCCCGGTTGATGTTAAGGGATAAGCTCAAACCCATGTTCGGGGAGGAATATGAACTGTCGAAGAGTTCGCCGATACCTATTTGGATACTTTAGGGGGGAGCTGTCCTCCGAAGAGGCGGGGACCATCAGAGTTCACCTGGCAGCTTGTCCCGATTGCGCCAAGGAGGCGGAGCAGGTCGAAACTTTGTGCCTGGCGCTGAGGGATAATCTGGAGACCGTTATTCCCTCGCCCGACTTCAACCAGAGGCTTCTGGAAAGGCTTCAGACGTCACCATCCGGTGTCACGGTCCGGGAGAAGGCGAGCTGGTGGGCCGATCTGCTGCACGAGATATTCCCGTCCATCCGGCTCAGGTGGGCTGTGGCCGGCGCTGCCGCAGTGGTGGTGGCGGCCTTTGCCCTGATCTTCACTCAGAGGCAATCGCCAATGCAGGCGGAATACATATCGGAGGCTGAACAATCGGCTCCGGCCATCGCAAAATCGCAGGATTTGTCCGACTCGGCATACGCCGATCTGATGCGCCGCCTGGCGGAAGGCTCTGTGGTGAGCGATAAAGCCTTCGTGATCGACAACCTGAGTTCCCCTGGCGCGGGAGGGGAGAACGGAGTGATGCCGTTGGATGACCTCTCCAAGAGGTTTGTGATCGAGAGAACCTCGGTTCCCGCCAGGCAAAGCTGGCTGGACAGTCGTTATGTGCTGCCTGTGGTGTCGAACAGACGGATTCCGGAGAGGCCGGATTATTAATGGAGGGTCGTTTAGCGATACAATTGCTGAACAGTTTGTACGAGTAACGAACTTGAGGAGGAGGCAAGGGAGATGAAGCCCCGGAGTGGGATTTTCTTGGGGTTGGCCCTGTGTGTTTCGACGTTCGGCTGGACCCAGTCGGCTCATGCCCAGTCCAAAGTGCTTGAGTCGCTGGAGCAGGACATAACCGGTCTGGTGGAATCGGTCAAGCCCTCGCTGGTGACCATCGAGACCGGCAGCCGGGCGGTAGCCGAGGCCGGCACAAAGTCAGGGCCCTCCACGTTCGTGGGCTCCGGCATAATCTATTCGCGGGATGGCTACATCCTCACTTCGGCCAGCGTGGTTTCGGGAAAGAAGAGCTTCCGGATCACCCTGCCGGACGGGCGGGCGCTGACCGGCAAATTGGTGGGAACGGATGACGAGTCCAACCTGGCCGTGCTCAAGGTGGATGACGGCAATCTGGTTCCCGCCAGGCTGGGCAATTCCGACAGCATCAAAGTAGGCTCCTGGCTTGCGGTGGTGGGGAATTCCTATGGTTTGCCCAATGCCGTGGCTTTGGGATTGGTCAACGGCCTCCGGGAGGACGGGTTCATCCAGATGAGCGCCAATGTCAGTCCGGGAAACAGCGGCGGACCGGTGCTGGACACATACGGTCGGGTGATCGGGCTGGTAGCGGCCAAGCTTTCCGAGCCTTCCTACATAAGCGCGGTGCAGGTACATAACGATAAGATGGCCACCATTACCATCCCGCCGAGACAGATAGAGATACCCTCCTCCGGTATCAGCCTGGCTTTGCCCATCAACTTAGCGAAAAGCGCGGCGGATGAGATAATCCGAAACGGCACTGTCCGACGCGGCTATCTGGGCATCTATCCGCAGAACCTACAGGTGAAATGGGATGCTTCGACCGTGGAGCGCAGCGGCGTGCTGGTGGCTGGGATAGTAAAGGGGAGTCCGGCGGAACGGGCCGGTTTGCAGAGCGGCGATATCATCGTCAAGTTCGGTGCTGCGAAAGTGATGGATGCGGAGCAGATTCGCAAGCTGATAAAAAGCAAAAGAGCAGACGATGCCGTGCGGGTGGAAGTGCTACGGGGAGATCAGACTAAGCAGCTTACGGTCACGCTGGGAGCGGCCAAACCTTCGTACAGTTACATCTGGGACATACCCGAGGCCGAGCCATTGCCGGCCACTTTGCAATCGAGCCAGAAGATGGCGCAGGAATACATGCAGCAGGCCCGGGATCAGGCCTTGAGCACTGAAGATGAAATTTCCTTATTGCAGGACAAGCTGCAGAGGCTTTCGGCGGAGGTGGAGAGGCTCAACCGGGAAATGGAGAAGCTCAAAGACGAGAAGAATAAAGAATAGCCAGGGAGATTAGCCAACCAACATATCCGGTAGCTCCTGGGGCTGCTGTTGCCCGGCTTTCCCCAGGCCGGGATTTAATATTTCCTTGACAAGAACCAACAA
>CAZWAO010000072.1:0-11963 GCA_964631815.1 uncultured Ignavibacteria bacterium
ATTGCCCAGGGAGCTTTGGACGAAGCGGCAAGCTATGCCAAAACCAGACACCAATTCGGCAAACCGATCTCATCTTTCCAGGCTATCCAACACAAATTGGCTGACATGGCAACCCAGATTGAGGCGGCCAGAGCATTGGTTTACAGCGTTGCAATAGCCGTCGACAGAGGCATTCTGAAAGGATCGAAGGAATCGGCAATGGCTAAGCTCTTCGCTTCCGACGTGGCAGTCAATGTGGCCTACGAAGCAGTGCAGATATTCGGAGGATATGGCTATCTGAGAAACTATCCCGTGGAGAAGATGATGCGGGATGCAAGGATTACGCAGATTTATGAGGGAACCAACCAGATTCAGAGGAACGTGATAGCTCTGAGTCTGATAAAGGAAACCGCAAAGCGCGGGTTGTGACTTCACCCCGCAACTTCGAATGGGAGTGAATCGAAATGACGTTCAACACTTTGTTTCTGGCTCACACACCGGATGGCGATCCGGACAAGCACAAGAGCCTGATCGAAAGCTCAGTGTATAAGTTCTATGCGGTGCTGGTCAAGGATCAAAAGCAGGCCATTGAGGTGAGCAAGAAGTATGTGAAGGAGAAGGAAATCCATTCCATTCTTCTGTGCCCTGGATTCACCAACAAGGACATCGGAGAACTGGCCCAGGCAGTCGGCCCGAACGTGGGAATCAGTGTGGCCCGAGGAGACGGTCCCTCCGACCGGGTGGCTGTGGAGGCCATGAAGAAAGCGGGATGGTTCTGACAGTGAAAAAACCTAACCCCCTGTAGTCCCCCTTATCAGGGGGACAAAAAACAGGTCCCTCCCCTGACATCGAAGATCCGTAGGAAGGGGAGGTCAGGAGGGGTTAATCGAGAGGTTTTGTAGCCGCACCCTTCAGGGTGCGAGCTTACTCGCAGGCTAAAGCCTGAGGCTACAAAAGCTAACAAGATGCAAATCACAACTGTTTTCTTGGACGCCGGCGGCGTCATACTGGATGAATCCGAAGCCGAGGAAACTTCGGCTCGGGTGGCAGTGCAGGTTTTAAGGACCGTGGTGCCGGATTATTCCATCCAGGATTACTGGGCGGACGCGGAGGAAGCGGTAAAATGTTTCTGCCCCAGCGTCCCGCAGTACATATTCTGGAAAGCATTGAATTATGACCTGAGCTTGTTCGATCAGCTCTACGTCGCTTACCTGGGAGAATTCCGGCAGCGCAGACCGCCGCTGAAACTGAGCCAGGGCCTGGAACCTGAAATACAAGCCATCTCGGATGATCTCAAACTGGGAATCGCCGGACAGTACGGCAGGGAGCTGCTGGGGCTTTTGGAAGAGCATTCTATTCTGGGATGCTTCACCTACCGGCTGACACAGGATGATTTCGCCACCACCAAGCCGGATTTGAGGTTCTTCGAGTCGCTGGTCAAGCGATCCGGAGTCGATCCCCGGGAGTGCATCATGGTGGGAGACAGAATCGACAAGGACATCATTCCGGCGAAGCTGTTGGGCATGAAGACCATTCTGATTAGGACCGGGCTTCACAAGAATCAGCAGCCGCGAATTCCCTTCGAGGTCCCGGATGCGGAATTAGGCAGCGTAACCGGGCTGGCAAGAATCGTCTCGAAAGTGGTACAAGGCTGATCGGGAGGTAGCAAATTATGCAGGAGAATCAATCCGCCGAGAGAATCCGCAAGCTGTCGTTGGACCTGGACAAGGCACTTGAAAACAGGAACGTCGAACTAGTGGTGTCGAGCTTCTCCGATGACTGTGAAATCGAGCTATTGGGAATCAAGCTGTCCGGGAAGTCAGGGGTCAAAAGATGGCTGCAGTGGATGTACCGACATCTGGCCGAAGTGCGGTTCACGCCCATCACTATCATGGTAGAGGGAAACGTGTTCTTCGAGGAGTTCCTCCTCCGGGGCAGATTTCATGACGGCACGGAGGTAGAGTCGAGGCAGACAGAGGTCTTAATCTACGAAGGGGACAAGCTAAAAGTGCTGAGGCTATATTTCGACAGGCTGGATTTCTCGGACTCGGTGGCAAAAGGTCCTCTCGCCAGAGCCTTCGTGCGATGGGCCAAGAAGAAGTCGTTGATAGGATTGACTTGATCCTGACTTGGCAAAGATCAATCCATATCCAGGAGGTGAATGGATGCCCAGGTGGAAGATAATCGTGCTGCTCATGGTGGCTGCATCGGTGCTGGTGGCTGCGAGAGTCGGCGCACAGGGGAAGAAGAAGCAGGACGTTTTCAAGCCTCTCAGGTTCTTCGTGGGTTCATGGGAGGGCCAGGGAGAGGGGCGGCCGGGCGAGTCCAAGGTGGAAAGGGAGTACCAATTCGTTCTGGGGGATACATTTCTCGAGGCCAAGAACAAATCGGTTTATGAGCCCCAGGAGATTAATCCCGAGGGCGAGGTGCACGAAGACTGGGGGTTTTTCAGCTATGACCAAAACACAGGCAAGCTCATGTTCCGGCAGTTTCACGAGGAGGGATTCGTCAATCGTTACGTCTTGGATAGTCTCTCGGCCGACGGCAAGACCTTGATATTCGTCACCGAGGCGATAGAGAATTTCGATCCGGGGTGGAAGACGCGGGAGACCTACCACATTCTGAACGACAATGAATTCACCGAGACTTTCGAGATTGCGCCCCCGGATATGGACTTCGAACCATATATTACGAATCATTTCAAGAGGAAACGCTGAGTCTCGAAATGGAGGTGGAAGCATGAGGAAGCCGATGACTGCGTTTGTTCGAGCGGCCTTAGTATCGCCGCTTCTATTGGCGATGCTGCTGTCTTCTCCAGCCTTGTCGCAGACGCCGGGTTCGAAATTGGTGAGCACCGAATGGCTGGAGAACAACCTGAAAAAGGAAAACCTGCAGATAATAGACGTTCGTTCGAACATCCAGGACTACTGGCAGAATCACATTCCGGGTGCGGTCTGGCTAAGCCCCGAAGCTCTCCGGCTGGCCGATCACGGCGTGCCGGGAAAGCTGATGCCTACTCAAGCCCTGGCCATTATGCTGGGCAAAATGGGGGTCGGTCGGGCAACCACGGTAGTCATCTACGACGAGCGGAACGATTTCAAACCCACCTATCTGATCTGGGCTCTGGATTACCTGGGGCATCCTTCCACCTTGATGCTGGATGGAGGATTCGACAAATGGCAGAAGGAAGAGCGTCCTGTGACTCAGGATTATCCCAAGATAGAGCCGACCGACTACGATCTGACAACCATGCCCGACCAGGAGGTTAGAGCTTCGTTGGAGGAAGTCAAAGAAGCGGTGAAGCAAGACCGGGCGGTGATTCTCGACGTGAGGCCGGTCGAGCTGTACACCGGCGAGAAGGGATTCTGGAAGAGAAAAGGCCACATCCCCGGCGCCATAAATCACTTCTGGGGCGACGATCTGAATCAGGACGGCTCGTGGAAAGAGGTTGAGCAATTGAAGGACTCATACGAGCAACTGGGGGTCACGCCGGACAAGACCATTATCACCTCCTGCGGGCAGGGACTGATGTCTTCCCATACTTACTTCACTTTGAAACATATACTGGGCTATCCCCGGGTGAAGAATTATGACGGAAGTTTCAATGAATGGTCGAACATAGATTCCCTACCGGTGGACACGGGGTTGGAGGAAAAATAAGCCATGCGAAACCTAAAGTATTTGATCTTGACTGCCGCCATCGCCATCTGCGTGATCGGGGCGCAGGCTGAGTTCGAGCAATTCGAGCAGGATGCGGATTCCACCGTGGTCCGGTCGCCTTTCATCTACCCGGACGTGGAGAAGCCACACTCCGCCTGCGTGCGGGTCGAGTGCTGGGATGACTGCACCGATGAGGGCTACCAGAACACCTGCACCCAGGCCGCTTCCGCCAACGTGATCTATGCCCTGTGTAACTTCTGGTGCTTCTCCGATCCTGAGGAGATCTATCAGGACCTGGTGAATTCCACCGGAAATCAGGGCCAGTTCCCCGAGGATGAAGTCCAGAGCATGCAGGATTGGGTCATGGCCAACTGCCCTGTCTGTACTCTGAGGACCAAAATCGTGCACAAGGGCTATGCGGGCCAGGCGCCGGTGGATTCCGAGTACGTCACGTTCACCTGGCCCGATCTGCGCGTGCCTTTGACCGAGCACGTCAAAATTTGGGTGGTGGGCTTGTTTCAACTCCCCTATCCTCCCGCTCCCACGTCCAAGCAGGACCTCAGCCAGGAGTTGACTTACATGGGAAGGATGGGGGACTACATCTTCGTCCACGATTCCGATTGCGACATGCAGGGTGAAGGCAACAACTTCTATCGCATTGATTGGGATGAAAACGGCGAGTACGTACAAGACTACTTCGGCCCGGGAGACCACGGGTACTTGCATGGGGTAACTTTCATTTGGGGCCCGCGTTAGCTCGGTTAACGTTAGGCCATTTATTGGGCCGGCTCAGATCAATGCCTCGGCCAGGGCAGCGACCGCATCAAGCCACTTTTGAGGAAATGATATGAACCTATACCAACTGATGATGAAGCGCAGATCGGTGAGGAACTTCGCGGACCGGAAGATCCCGGAGAGGATCGTCGGCAAACTTCTGGACGCCGTCACCAACGCCCCTTCGGGAGGCAACATTCAGCCCCTGTCGGTGGTCACCGTTCAGAGGGCCAAGGCCAGGAGGGATCTGGCCAAAATGGTGGGCGACCAGCCCTGGGTGAGGAACGCTCCTCTTTCCATGATCTTCTGCGTCGATTTTCACCGGATCAAAAGATGGGCCTCCCTGTCGGGAGTCAAGTATCGGGGAGAGAAAGCACTTCTTCCGTTTCTGATCGCCTATGCGGATCTGATGTGCTCCGCCCAGAATGTAGTCATCCTGGCGGAAAGTTATGGGCTGGGATCGGTCTACATCGGCACCATCCTGGATGTAATCGACCAGGCCAGAAAGTATTTCTCCATGCCCAAGTATGTTCTTCCCATGATGGTTCTATCCATCGGCTATCCCAAGTCTCTTCCCAAAGGCATAACCAAGCTGAGCCGGGAGGTGGTGGCTCACCGGGAAAGATACAGGGAATTGAAGGATGACCGAATCAAGAAGGCGTTCGAGGAGAAGTACGGGAGCTTCGAAGACAATCTGAAAAGGCATTTTCGGAAGATCTACGTGGAGGCATTAGAGGCCGGAAAACAAGAAAAACCCGACTGGGCCGACCCGGAGTGGATCAAGAAGGAGACGAAGAAACTGAACATAAAGAACAATGCCCAGTTTCTTTTCAAGTTCAGATATCCATCCGAACTGATGATCGAAATGAACCGGGAGCTGACCAAGGCATTCAGGAACGCCGGGTTTGATTTCTTCGGCCGAGGATGAGAATGGGAGCTTTGATCGAAACACTGTTGGCGTCAAACGAGCCGTCGGTTAGATTCAAGACCCTGGTGAACGTGTTGGGCAAGAAGACCAACACGCCCGAGGTCCGAAAGCTTCGGGAGCAGATCAAATCGTCACCGAGAGTGAAGAGACTTCTGTCGGAAAGAGATAAAGGCGGCAGAATCCCCTTTCATCCTTACAGGAAATGGTATGGCGCTCACTGGGTTTTGGCCATGCTGGCGGAGATCGGTTATCCGCCGGGGGATCGGTCGCTGCTCCCTTTGAGGGAGCAGGTATACGAGTGGCTGTTCTCCGAGGAGCACCAGAGGAAAATAGTGACCCTGGAGGGACGAACCAGAAGGTGCGCCTCGCAGGAAGGAAACGCGGTTTGGTACCTGTTGACGTTGGGTCTGGCGGATAAGCGAATCGACGAGTTGGCCGACCGTTTGGTCAAGTGGCAATGGCCGGATGGTGGCTGGAATTGCGACAAAAATCCGAAGGCGGCAAAATCCTCTTTCTGGGAAAGCCACCTTCCTCTTCGCGCCTTGGCGCTGTACGCTCGTTTGACTGGCAGCCGAAAATCCAAGACAGCAGCCCAGCGTGCTTCCGAGGTTTTTCTCAGACGCAGGTTATACAAGAGACAGAAAGACGGCAAGGTGATGGATCAAGATTTCGTCAAGCTGCACTATCCCTGCTATTGGCGATACGACATCCTGCAGGGGTTGAAGATCATGGCCGAGGCCGGTTTCATCCGGGATCCGCGCTGCCGGGATGCCTTGGATTTGCTCGAATCCAGGAGGCTTCCGGGAGGAGGATTTCCGGCCGAAGGGAAGTTCTACGCGGTCAGGAAAAACGCACCATCCCAGCGCTCGCTGGTCGATTGGGGTGGGGTGAAAAAGAAGAGCACAAACGAATTCGTGACGGTTGACGCGCTGTTTGTGCTGAAAGAGGCGGGAAGGCTAAGCTGGAATATGAACGGGAAGGGACCATCATGAAGAAATGGTACGAAGATGAGGCATTCTGGGACACCTGGGCGCCGACGATGTTCTCCAAAGAGCGCCGGGAAAAAGCCCCTGAGGAGGTGGACAACCTGATTCCCCTGTGTGGAGCGAAAGCCGGTGCGTCGGTTCTGGATTTGTGCTGCGGCCCGGGAAGGCATTCTCTGGAGCTGGCCCGACGGGGGTTTTCGGTGACAGGAGTAGACAGGACCAAGAGGTATCTTGAGGAAGCGCACAGGCAGGCGAAAAAAGAAGGGCTGGACGCGGAGTTCATTCAAAAAGACATGCGAAAATTCCTCAGACCCAAAGCATTCGATGTGGCCATCAACCTGTTCACCTCCTTCGGCTTCTTCGAAGATCAGAAGGACGATGAACTGGTGGTCAAGAACGTTTTCCGCTCCCTTAAAAACGAGGGAGTTTTTGTGATTGACATTATGGGCAAGGAGATAATAGCTAAGATATTCCGGGAGCGCGACTGGCACGAGTTAGACGGGGCCATCATGCTGGAGGAGCGGAAAATCTCCCAAGACTGGGGGTGGATGGAGAACCGCTGGATGCTGCTGAAGGACGGCAAGGTTAAGGAATTCCGGTTCTCTCATCGGCCCTATTCGGCTGCCGAGCTGGCCCGGCTTCTGACCGACTGCGGTTTTGCCCGAACCCAGGTGTACGGCAGCCTGGCGGGAACACTCTACGACCACCAAGCCAAGAGATTGGTGGTGGTAGCTCATAAAGGGAAACCCAGACCAGGATAAGCCACACTCGGCCAACGAGGAATCAGCTCACGGGAGGTGAGGAAAACAAAGAGAGGGTTATCGCTATTTGGCTTTGATTCGAATAATAAGATGGGTAACGGAAATCGTCCGATATAAGAAGTGAGGAGGGAAAAGTGTCTGATACAAGGATAACGGATTCGGTGAAGATCGAGCTGACGCCCAACTCCATGAAGGTCCTTCAGAGAAGGTATCTCCGGCGGGACGAGGAGGGGAGGGTGATGGAAACGCCGCAGGATCTGTTCCTGAGGGTGGCCCGGGTGGTGGCGGAGCCGGACAGGGGCTACGGCGCGAGCGATACCGAGGTGGAGAAGACCGTGGAGGAGTTCTACCAGATGGTGGCCCGGCTGGAGTTCGTGCCCAATTCCCCCACCCTGATGAACGCCGGCCGTCCTCTGGGACAGCTCTCCGCGTGCTTTGTGATTCCCATCGAAGACTCCATGGAATCCATCTTCGATGCGGTCAAGAACACCGCGCTCATCCACAAAAGCGGAGGGGGCACGGGATTTTCGTTTTCCCGTTTGAGACCCAAAAACTCCCCTGTAGCCTCCACCAGCGGCGTGGCCTCGGGTCCCATCTCCTTTATGAAGGTAATCAACTCGGCTACCGAGGCGGTGAAGCAGGGAGGAACCCGCCGCGGCGCCAATATGGGAGTGCTGCGGGTGGATCATCCCGACATTCTGGATTTCATCACCTGCAAGGACGATTTGAGCGAGCTGACCAATTTCAACATCTCCGTGGCCATAACCGACAGCTTCATGCAGGCAGTTCAGCAGGATGCCTATTATGATCTGATCGATCCCCGCACGGCCAAAGCTTATATAAAGGACGGTCAGCCGGTGCACCTGAAGGCCAGGCAGGTTTTCGATGCCATCGTGGAGCATGCCTGGAGAACCGGCGAGCCGGGGGTGATGTTCTTAGACAAGATGAACCAGGGCAATCCCATTCCCCAGGTGGGGATGATCGAATCCACCAATCCCTGCGGCGAGCAGCCGCTTCTCCCCTACGAATCGTGCAATCTGGGGTCCATCAATCTCTCCCGCATGGTCAGGGCGGTGGTCGACTCCAGCGATCCCACCACCATGTATAGATGCGAGATCGACTGGGACAAGCTGGAGAGAACCGTAAGAAAATCGGTTCACTTCCTGGACAATGTTATCGACGCCAACCGCTATCCCCTGCCGGAGATCGAGAACAACACCAAGGCCAACCGTAAGATCGGGCTGGGGGTGATGGGATGGGCGGATATGTTGATCCAGCTGAAGATCCCCTACGACTCCAACGAGGCGGTCAAGCTGGCGGAGAGGGTTATGGGATTCATTCAGGAGAAATCGCATCAGACCTCCTCCGAGCTGGCCAAAGCCCGGGGCAACTTCCCCAACTGGGAGAGAAGCATCTACCAGGGACAACAGATTCCCATGCGCAATTCCACCGTCACCACCATAGCCCCGGCCGGAACCATCAGCATCATAGCCGGCTGTTCCTCGGGCATCGAGCCGCTTTTCGCCATATCCTACATCCGCACGGTCATGGACAACACCAAGATGGTGGAGGCCAATCCCTTCTTCGAGAAGGAAGCCCAGGAAAGAGGGTTTTTCAGCGAAGCGTTGATGGAGAGGGTAGCGCATAAGGGCTCCATCGGGGATTTCGAGGAGATACCGCCGGAGGTCAAGAAGGTCTACGTGACGGCTCATGACGTGGCCTCCGAATGGCATGTCCGGCATCAGGCGGTATTTCAGAGATACACCGACAACGCCGTGTCCAAGACCATCAACCTTCCCAACCAGGCCACGGTCCAGGACGTGGAAAAGGCTTACCAACTGGCCTACCAGTTGGGATGCAAGGGCGTTACCATTTACCGGGACGGCTCCCGGGAGGCGCAGGTCCTCTCCACCAAGAAGGAGAAAAAAGAGGAAGGCAAGATAGTCCCCTTAGACCGGCCCACCACCCTTTCCGGCATCACCGACAAGATAAAGACCGGTTACGGCAATCTGTACGTGACCGTCAATACCTTAGACGGCAAACCCTTCGAGGTCTTCGCCCAGATAGGCAAGTCCGGCTACTCCACCATGGCGGACACCGAGGCCATCTGCCGGCTCATATCCTTGGGCTTAAGAAGCGGCATTCCCGTGGACAAGATCATCGAGCAGTTGATGGGCATAGGCGGAGCCTCTCAGGTATTCCAGGAGGGCGGGCGGATCATGTCCATCCCCGACGCCATCGCCAAGGTGCTTAACCGGCATTTCGGGTCGAACCAAAATGCCAACCGGGACAAGGACATAACCTACGAGTTCTGCCCGGACTGCGGAAGCAAGCTGGATCACGAATCCGGCTGCGTGGTCTGCTCGCAGTGCGGATTTTCGCAGTGCTGATCAATACGAGGTTCCATACACGAAACAAGGCGGGAAGGCCATTTGGCCTTTCCGCCTTTTCGTTTGCAGGGAATCGGAGGAAAACAGTCCTTCATCCGGCAGAAATGGTGGCGGTCTGACCCTGCCGAAAGTCTCTCTGAATCAGTCTCAGGCTTCCTATAAACAGCGCGGCGCAGACAAGCGTCAAATACGGCGGGAAGGTGTAGGTGAAGTCCGCGCCCACATCCGGCAGGAAGAAAGCCAAAGAGAAAGATAGGGAATTGGAGAAGGCATGAACGGCCATGGGCACCCACAGGTTGCCGGTCAAATAGACCAGGTATCCTAAGAACATTCCCAACAGAAACACGCCGGCGAAGCTCCAGGGATCTAAATGCATAAAGGCGAACAGAAAAGCGGTCAGCAGGATAGCCTTCACCCCACCCAGCCTTTCTACGAAAACCGATTGCAGAAAGCCGCGGAAGGCGAATTCTTCGCAGAACCCGGCCAAAGCGGCTGCCGCCAGAAGTCTGAAGATATACTCCGGCCAGCTTTCCGCCACCAAAACTTCAAGCAGAGCCTTCTGCTGGGCCTCCGGTCGGGGGACCAACTGATGGATATAGCCGGTGATATCCGAGATCACCAAAAGGAGGAAAACCGTGGCTGCCAGAACGGTCACCCAGAAGCCCAAACCGAGTTTGTGGGGGTAGGACAAAGTCTTGCGCAGCGAGTATCCCGCGGCAGAGAAAAACGTCAGCGGCACAAGAAACACCAACACCTCGCTGGCCACCACCATCACGTGGAAGCCAAAAACCGACAAGGTGATGCCGGCCACCACCAGTTCTGCCACCAGCATGAGCAGAAAAATGCCCAAGCCGTGCCCCACGGTTAAGCTTCTGTTTGGAGTCTCCTGATTCATGAAGTGGATCGAAGTCTTGGCTGCGGCTTATCCGGATTGATTAGCCGAACCATCATGCCCACGTGGGTTGCGGGAAGCAAGTCGCACGAATCTTCCCAAGAGAGTCTGCATCACCTGAAGATGCTCTGTATGTTTACGCCCACCCTGTACGTAGCCGGTGCGTTGTTTCCGGTTATGGGAAAATCCAGGCTGAAGCCGACCTTGCCGTGTCGTTCGGGTGTGGTCTTTCCCACGGAGAAGCGGATCGACACGCTGAAAAGATCCGAAGGGTCGTTCAGCACCTCGCCGTTCCGCTTGAACGCCGCCCACCAGTTATACTTCAGGGCCCCGCCCATGCCGAAGTCCGTGAAGTTGCGCACGAATCCCACGTCGAATCCCAGCATGTCCCCCAACTTCTCCTCCACCCGATCACCGGCGGTATCTATGTACTCCCTCTTAAACTGGTGAACGAATTTGGTACTGGTCGTGACAAAAGCCTCTTCGGTCACCAGAATGTCGCCCACCACGGAGAGATTCAAGTCCGTCTGGCCGTCGCCCGTGCCCGATTCCTTGTAGGTGTTCACCTTATCGTACGATCGTCCCGAGGGAAGTGTAACGCCTACCTGGGTGGCCAAACCCCAGAAGTAACGCTCGATGACGCGATACTTGAGAAAAAGTTGAATGTCCCCGACGTCGGACACCCCGGATTTGACCTTCTTGCTGTTGGCATACAAACCGCCGCTGTCCACCTTCTGATCCACCACCACCGGTATGAGAACGCCGGCAGTCAGGTAATTGGTGACTCCGTAAAGCAGACTGCCGTTTAACATGTAGCTGGCCGAATCACGGCCTCCGGAGCCGTAGTCGATCTCCTTTCCTGCCTTGAAGTAGCTGCCCTGGTACAGGTACGCCAACTCCACGGTAGGATACCAGAAACCCTGGGGCAACGTGGCGCTGCCCCATTCCAGCATGCCCCAGGAGGGCAATTCCAGCAGATATTCATACTCCAGAGTCGACATCTCCTGTGCCGTCGCAGGGGAAACCGCCCCCAGCCAAGCCCACATGCAGACCACCAACACCAAGCTTGCGAATCTGGTCATGTCGCCATACCTCGGCGTTAAAGGTTCGTTTGGTCTCTCCTTAACCCTGTAGACCCGCAAGCAGAGCTTTTCTTGCGGTCGGTTTTGCTTCGCAGGGTTAGAAGAAAAAGCCCAAAAGCGCTCATTTGGGACGAGCGTTCTTGGCCTAGGCGGCAAAAATCAATCTAACGGATGGAAAATGAAGAGTCAACAAAAAAGACGAGGATTCCTGCCGGCAGACCAGTTCTGCCACTTTTGTTGTCATGGTGGAGATCGGACAGTTGCCGGGGTAGGTGTTAGACCTTCATAGTTCAAGCCAGGGTCTGACTCTTATCGTTCGGATGCGATTGAACCTTTATTGTTGGGGGGGTTTAACCCCCGCCCGAACCCACATCTATCTATGCCCCGCAGCACTTCTTATATTTCTTCCCGCTGCCGCATGGGCAGGGATCGTTTCGCCCCACCTTCTTTCCTGTTCTTTTGACCGGCTTGGGCTTGCCCGGAGCCACCTGCTCCGCCGGCTGGGTGTCGG
>CAZWAO010000073.1:0-11794 GCA_964631815.1 uncultured Ignavibacteria bacterium
AGGGGGACAGGGGGTGAGGTAAATCTATAGACCGTCCAATCTCGTTATCCCGAAATCCCGCGCTGTCTTCACTGCCTGTTTGAATTCTTTCGGAGTAATCCTCCTGTCCAGCGGCGGATATTCGTTTGCTCTGTAACACGGTCGGTATTGGTCCATCAGGTTGACATAGGTATTCGTGGATATCTCCTCAGCGACAAATCTCATGGCCTCTTTGGTTCCGGCCAAGTCGTCAGGAAGGATCAGATGACGAACCAGCAGACCTCGCAGGGCGATGCCTTTCTCGTCCATGACCAAATCACCCACCTGCCGGTGCATCTCTCGAATCGCATCCTTGACCACCCGGCAGTAGTCTTTGGCGTTGCAGTATCTTCGGGCGATCTTGTCATCCGAGTATTTCAAATCGGGCATGTAGATGTCGAATATGCCGTCCAGAAGCTCAAGCGTCTCGACCGAATCGTAACCACCGGTGTTATATACCAAAGGAACATGCAAGCCTTGCTCGACGGCAATGGGAAGAGCCTTGATAATCTGAGGAACAACATGGGTGGGAGTAACGAAGTTGATGTTGTGACATCCCATGTTCTGCAGAGAGACCATAAGCTCTGCAATCTTCTCCTCCTTAACCTCATAGCCTTCGCTTAAGTGGCTGATGTCATAGTTCTGGCAGAAGATGCAGCTTAGGTTGCAGTTGGTGAAGAATATGGTTCCCGAACCATGTCTTCCCACCAATGGACTCTCTTCGCCGAAATGCGGGCCGAAGCTCGAGACCTGCGCTTTGTCTTTAGTCTTACACTTGCCGGTTTGTCCCTTGAGCCGATTGATCTTGCACTCATGCGGGCAAACGTCGCAATTTTCCAGCTTGCGCCACAGAGATTCGATTCTGCGGGATAATTCTCCTTCCCGATGAAGCTTCAGATATCCAGCTTCAAATCGGTTTGTCTGTCTTCCGGCTCCCAAACCTGCTCCCGGTCCAGAATGTGAATCACCCGCCACCCATCCAGATTCAACCTGGAAGCTATGAACCTGCGGTGACAATTACTGGGAAGTTTCTCGGCGCATACGAAGGCGGTTCTGTGTTCCGAAGCCATCTCTTTAAGCCTTCCTATTCCTTGTTCGAACTCCGAACTCTGAGTATGCCGGCCATATCCCCCGTCCCTGAATCCGCCCAGGAGATTTCCCAGATAGAGGTATTTGATCCCGCTGCGCTCCAGCTCCGATTTCAATTGATCTTTTCCGAAATGCTTGAGCCGGGAGACGGGGAATCTCCTGACGTCTACCACGACCTCAAGATCGAATTTCTTTAGGATGGAAATGAATTCTTCGATGGTGCGGGTGGAAGTTCCGATGGTATAGACTAATCCGGCCACGTTTCCGCAGGATCCAGATTCGGACTATCTATGCCGAACCTTTACTCTTCTCAAACAATTGTCGCAGAATTTGGTCCCCTTGCGGTCCACGGCGGTCATGCCGTCGGCCACGTACATCACGCACTTGGGATTGCGGCAATCCTCGAATCCCCACAGATGTCCAAGCTGGTGGACCGCCTCTTTGAGTATCCGGGAGTAGAAAACCTTCTGTTCGTCGAGCATCTCGTAATTCTCGCGTTTCAGCCGAAACAACGAAATCAACGCGGTTTTGCCCACCGGATCGGCGTCTCCCAGCATGAAATTTCGCGAGGGAACGTAGAGATCGTCATCCACCAAACCCAGCATCTTCTCGCCGGGCGAGGATTTCATCAGCTCCAGTTTGTTCAGGATGACGGTGGAGTAATACTGCCCCCGCTGAGGGTTGAGGGCCTCCGGCGGTATCTTCACTCCCTGCAGGATGTCCACGCCCACATTGAAAAACGACACCAGGTCGGAGGCCAGCTTGTTGACCATGCCGTAGTCCATTTCCCCCATGGGCACCACCACTATTTTGTTGCGCTGAACGAATCTTCTTTGTGGACTCATGATCTCAGCACTTTCGAAGACGGAAAACTATCTCCGGCGCCAACGGCTCGAAGATGCAGTTTATACAAATATACGCTCTTCACCGGCTCAACACAAGACAATTCTGTAAACTTCGATCTGCTTGCCTTATCGTAAGCAAGAACTGCCTCCTTCTTGTATCTGCTGACCGTGGATACGGATTCGGCCTGCCCAACTTCGGAGCCTCAGCAGTCTATATAAGAGATGGAAAGTGGCATGTCAACCGTTATTTCGCGAAACGTCCGGAAAAGCGGAAATGGGATGGATTGACCGGAACCGGTCTTAAGACCGGTTCTGGGTCCCCCCGGCATATTCGTTTGACAAAGGTTTGCGCCGGTTCTATATTCGTTCACGTGATAGAACTCGACAGCGCAACCTACCGCTACAGCCTGACCGAAAGCTCCGCCCGCGGCGAAGACGAGAAGCGATCCATACTCGCATTGGACCATATCAGCCTGAAGTTGAAGGAAGGTCAATCCGTGGCCATCTTGGGCTCCAACGGCTCCGGGAAAACCACCCTCATCAAGCTTCTCAACGCGCTGCTGGTGCCTCACGCAGGACGCGTGTTGGTGGACGGACTGGACACCCAGGACAAAACCACCCACAGGTCCGTCAGACAGAAAGTCGGCATGGTCTTCCAGAATCCGGACAACCAGATAATCTCCACCTCGGTGGAAAGGGAGATTGCCTTCGGGCTGGAGAATCTGGCCCTGCCCTATGATGAGATGAAAACCCGGGTGCAAAGGGCGCTTAAGTACTTCAATCTCGAGCAATACCGCAATCACCCGCCGCATAAGCTCTCCGGAGGGGAGAAACAGAAGGTGGCTTTGGCTGCCGTGCTGTCCATGCGGCCCAAGTATCTGGTTTTGGACGAGCCTACATCGCTTCTCGATCCTTTGGGAACAGATGAGGTGATTTCCTTGATCAGGATGCTGTGTGAGGAGCAGAATGTAACCGTCATTCACGTCACCCAGTTTCCGGAGGAAGCCGCCATCGCAGAACGGGTGTTGGTAATGAATCAGGGCAGGATAGAGCTTGACGGCTCTCCTCTGGAAGTATTCAGGCAGGAAGATCGGCTAAATGACATCGGACTGGGAGTACCCTTCCCCATGCGAATATCTTCTGCTTTGAGGCGGAGAGGTTGGAACGATCTGAGTGAGTCTCTGACAATGGGCAGATTGGTGGACGACATCGTCCAAAACACAAAGGAAAGCAGGCCCGGCAGCAAGAGTTCAGCTGCAGACTATGGACCACCGACTACCGACCTTAGCCTTACGGCTACGGACCACCGACCACGGACTACGGACCAGGGTTCCGATTCCCTAATCGTGCTCGACCGAGTGACCTATTTGTACGACCAGGGTTTGCCCACCCAGAGGAAGGCTTTGGACTCGGTCAGTCTGGAAATCAAGAAGGGCGAGTTCGTCGGCCTGATCGGGCCGACCGGCTCGGGCAAAAGCACCTTAGCTCAGCATTTGAATGGGCTTTTGCTTCCCAGTTCGGGTGAGATTTTGATCGACGGAGAAAACACCAACAAAAAAGGGATCGACCTGAGGAGAATCAGGCAGAAGGTGGGATTGGTCTTCCAGTTTCCGGAGCTGCAGTTGTTCGAGGAGACGGTTTACGACGATGTCGCCTTTGGCCCCAAAAACCTGGATCTCTCGGAGAGCGAGTTAAACCAAAGAGTCAGAGAATCCATGCGCAGCGTGGGACTGGATTTTGAGCAATTCGCGTTTCGCTCGCCTTTTCATTTGAGCGGCGGAGAGCAGCGAAAAGTCGCCATCGCCGGAATACTCGCTCTGAAGCCTCAGATCCTGGTTTTGGACGAACCCACCTGCGGACTGGATATCAAGAGCACTAAGGAGATTAAAAGCCTTCTGCAACAGTTGAACTCTGTAGGCATCACCATAGTGTTGATTTCGCACGACATGAACCTGATTGCCGAGACCGCGCAGAAGATCATCCTGCTGGATCAAGGCAAGCTGTTAGCTTACTGTGAAAAAAGTGAAATGTTCGGAGACGCCAATAGACTCAAATCCGTTGGACTCGACCTTCCGCAGGTGACCGAGTTAAGCAAAAGATTGGGGACAAGAGGGGTCAAGATCGAAGAACCGGCGTTTAACGAGGAACAACTGGTCGGATTTTTGCAGAGCGGAACTACAAGGTAGCTCCGTTACGCATATCAAGGCATAAACGACTTCCCCGGAGTACCTCCGAAAATTCCATTGGCACAACTTACTTCAGAGGTTTATGGTAAGTGGTGTGCCTTCTGACCGTGCGAAATCCCATACTCTCGTATAATCCCAACGCTCCGCTGATATTCTCGGCATCCACGCCCAGGGCCGCCTCGGTCATTCCCTGATCTTTGAGCACCTTCAGGCTTCGGGCAAGCAGCGCGCGGGCCAGACCTCTTCTGCGCCAGGGCCGGCGCACGCTGATGTTCTCGGTATATCCCCGCTTGCGATGGTACTCTTTGTTCTCGTCCTGGTCGATGAAGTTCAGGATCATCCCGGCGATCTCATCCCCATCCCAGGCTACCTGCCATAGTTGGGGATTAAAAGTCGGTCGTTCCTGCCACATCTCGAACCATTCGTCCCGCCACTCGGTGGCGCCCCAGTGATCCTGAAAGGCTTCCGCCTCAGCATCCCAAATTCTACGGTAGTGCTGGGGCAGCGCGGGCCGTACTTCGATACCCGGGGGCAAGGGGAGGTCGGGAATGTTGTCCAGATTGGGGCGGACCATCTCGAACCCGTAACGCACCGGCTTGTAGCCTTCGCTGACCAATAGCGAATTCCAATCAACTTCCGTTTCGGCAGCCCAGGTCTCGATCACACTTGGTCCCTCGTAAGGATCGGCAGCCGCGATTTCTTGCATGCGGCGTTCGTTGTGCCGCAGCATGGCCCGGCGGATGCCTTTTCCCCGCCATTCCGGCAGGAGCATGGCGAAATGCATGTAAGCCCGCAAGCCGTCCGATTTGAGAACCCACCAGAGGCGGCCGAAGCCGATCAGGGTACCGTTCATCTCGACAAAAAGCATGTCCTTGTGTGGATCACAGTTGACCAGATGCCGGTAGGTGGCGGCAACGCTCTCCACCGTGTCCGTGTGCTCGATTCCGTCGGCGCGACAGCATCCTTCGATAATGGCAACCATGGCCGGATAGTCCATCTCGCCACGGAACCGCCGGAAGAAAAGCCCGGGGATGGCTGGTGCATCGGCTACCAGGATGTGATCGCCTGTTGGTTTGTTGACGGACAATTCAGTCTCCTACGGTTCTCTGCTTTGTGGATTCTTCACTTTCAATGTCGAAGATACGCACTTGGCATATCATAGGTTTCAACAGCGGCAAGTAATTAAAACCGCTCCGTGCTGCGAGCCGGCCATGACAATGCAAGAATATTCTGCGTCCTGTCAACCGGCGACCCCAAGCTTCTCCGATTACAGCAGCCATGACAAGAGCCACATGGGCAGCATGCCGCCTACGTTAAAGAGGGCGTGAATGATGATCGCCGGGATCAGACTTCCGGTTTTCTCCCGGTAATATCCGGCCACCAATCCCAGCAGAGTAGTGAGGACTATCACCGGCGGACCCAGCTTGTTTATGGCCACGACGTGCATCAAACCAAAGTATAACCCGCTGAACAGAACCGGCAAACTCAGATGCAGCTTCTTGGAGAGGTTGATGCCGTACCCTGTCAGAGGAGACAGGTAGCTTTGAAGTAATCCCCGGGTGAAGATCTCTTCGACTGTGCTGGCATAAATCCAGACGAAGACTATGCTCTGAAGAGGAGAGAACCCCAATCCCGGCTTGGCAGGAGCTCCCATGCGTGTGGCGACGAAACCCAGAACCGATAAGACTGCGGTGGGGATGACCCACAGGAATATCTTGCCGCCGAGGCGGAAGCTGCCCTTGGTGAATCCGTAGTTTGTCAGGCTGCCGTGGTTCAAAAGCAGGATTACCGCGATCGACAGTATCCACATGCAACTGTGAGTTATGAAAGCGCCCAGCCATGCCGGACCGGCTTGGGTTATTCCCAGAAGGCGGGGCACTGCCAGAGTCACCACCGAAATGGCCAGTCCCAATATCAAAGCCAGGGGTAATCTCACCAACGGCTTATTGCCTCTGTTCTCCATACTATCTTCCTTAGTTTACTTACCGGTAGGTAAACATTGATCCAACAAAAACTCCCCATCATTTGCTCATCATCTTCCACGTGCTGTCGAACATCCTTTTGCTCATCGCTTCCCTGTTCACGGATTCGTCTATATAACCGATCAGGCCGGTTCCCTCAATCAGGGCGTGGATCATGAAGGCCAAGGTTTCGCAATCTACGTCTTTTCGAATTTCCCCTTTTCTTTGAGCTTTGAGAAGCTCTCCTTTCAGAAAGGAGCGGGTGTGAATGAATCCCTCCTCCATCCGGCGGCGGATGGACGGGTCCTTCTTGCTTGCCGAGAGAAAAACCTCCAGGAAGCTGTATTGGGTTTTCCCTTTTTGTTTTCCCAGAAGCTTATCCGCCGTTTCCTTGAAGCCGGTCAGCATTTGAAAAAAGGTCCGAAGCAGATCCTTCACGTTCCTGCAGGTCTCAAAGCGGGCCTGGCTCCAGTTGCCCATCTCCCGGAAGAACAACGACAGCACCTCATGGAACAGTTCATCCTTGCTCCGGAAGTGGTGATAGATGGCCGGCTTGGTGATTCCCACCTGACCGGCGATCTGATTCAGGGAGGTCTTTTCGTAGCCGTTCTGCAGAAAGAGCCTCAAAGCGGCTGTGGCGATTTCTTGCTTGGTGTGTGTTTTGCGCATTATCTTACCTACCGTTCAGTAAACAACTTGATCTGGCTATGTACTTTTGTCAAGATTTTTCTCCCGTAGCGGACGGAATTCCGGAAGGAGTTCTCAAAATCGCAGAAGCAAGCTTCTGCACTCCTGTTTTGGCTCCTTCTCTCTGGACCCAGCCCGGACGGTTGACCATTAAGCGCGACTTCCTTTCACCCGTCAGTTGAAGACCTTGTAATGGGGGAGAATTCCCCTTCCCAATCGCGTTTCCCCGCGGATGCAAAGAATCCCTCAAAAAAACCTTGACAATCGCGAATTCGCCTGTAAATTGGGGACGAAGCTGAGACCTTTTAATCTAGTTCGGTGAAACTAGAAAAGGCAAGATGAGAATAGCACGATTCGACAATAACAACCCTCCCTCTTGATTTCGGGGGAGGGTGTTTTTTTGCCTTCCTATTTGCCCGGGAGGAGTCAATTGCCAAAAAAGCCCAATAGCACATTGATCATGGACGCCAAGACCATCGAGAGAGCCCTCACCCGGATTGCCCATGAGATCGTGGAGAAGAACAAGGGTGCGGAGAACATGGCGGTAATAGGCATACAGAATCGGGGGGCCTATCTGGCGGAGAGGATCGCCAAGCTGATCGAGAAGATCGAGGGGGTGGAAATCCCGGTGGGTTTGATGGACATCACGCTTTATAGAGACGACGTTCAGACCAAGCTGGAACAGCCGGTGGTGCAGAAGACCGAGATCATGTTCGACGTGAAGGAGAAGGCCATCATCTTAGTGGACGACGTGTTGTATACCGGCAGAACCGTCAGGGCGGCTTTGGACCAGATCATAGATTTCGGCCGGCCGCGACACATACATCTGGCGGTGTTAGTGGACCGGGGACACCGCGAGCTCCCCATCAGGGCCGATTACGTGGGAAAGAACATCCCCACTGCCAAAGACGACCGGGTGAAGGTGAAAATCAAAGAGGTGGACGGAGAAGACAGCGTGTCCGTGGTGAAACAGTAACTGGTAAGCAGTATGCAGATTGAAGCTGTGACCGGGTGAGCATATAAAGCGAAATCAGCGGAGGACGGATGAAGTTGAAAAGCAGGCATCTTCTGGGGCTGCAGGGCATGACCAGAGGAGAGATAACCTTAATTCTCAACACGGCCGAGAGATTCAAGGAGATACTGTCCCGTCCCATAAGGGTGGTTCCCACCCTCAGGGGCATCGCCGTGGTGAACTTGTTCTACGAGCCCTCCACCCGCACCCGCATCTCCTTCGAGCTGGCGGAGAAAAGGCTCTCCGCGGAGGTGGTCAATTTCTCCGCCTCCGTCTCCAGCACCAAAAAGGGAGAGACCCTCAAGGACACCGTTCGGAACATCGAAGCCATGAAGACCGACATGGTGGTGGTCAGACACCAGTCCAGCGGCGTTCCATACTTTCTGACCCAATGCCTCAAGTCCGCCATCATCAACGCCGGGGACGGGGCGCACGAACACCCCACCCAGGCGCTTCTGGACATGCTCACCATTCGGGAGAAGTACGGGAAGATCAAAGGCCTGAAGGTGGTCATTGTAGGAGACGTAAAATACAGCCGGGTGGCCAGATCCAACATATGGGGATTGACTGCCATGGGAGCAGAGGTCTCCCTGTGCGGTCCCGCCACTCTGCTGCCCGCTGAGATTGAGAAAATGGGAGTGAAAACATATTCCGACTTAGATCAAGCGCTGGAGGGCGCGGATGTGGTCATGGTGCTCAGAATTCAATTGGAAAGACAAAAAAAAGGGCTTCTGCCCTCCTTGAGGGAATACAGCAACCGGTTCGGCATCACCAGCGAGAGGTTGGGAAGGTTGAACGATAATTTCACCATAATGCATCCGGGCCCCATGAACCGTGGGGTGGAGATCACCCCGGAGGTGGCGGACGGGCCGCATTCGGTTATTTTAGATCAGGTCACCAACGGCGTGGCGGTAAGGATGGCGGTATTGTATCTTCTAAGCGGAGGAAAAGGGAAAGTTGAATAAACTGCGAAGGGACAAATCCCACCCGGAATGGGATCTGGCCATCACCGGCGGAAGGGTCATCGACCCGGAAAGCGGCACCGACCGGGTAGCCGACGTTTGCGTCCGCGACGGGATAATAAAATCTGTGGGGAAGACAGCCGGGAAGATGCGGGCCAGGGAAGTCATCGATGCCCGGGGCAAAATAGTCGTGCCGGGTCTGATAGACATGCATACCCATTTAAGGGAGCCGGGCCGGGAGGACGAGGAGACCATCTACACCGGATCGTGCGCCGCGGTGGCCGGAGGCTTCGCCTCGGTCTGCTGCATGCCCAATACCAATCCTCCCATCGATAATCAGGAGACGGTTAGATTCGTTTACCAGAAAGCCAAGGATGCCAAGTGCCGGGTGTACTGCGTGGGGTGCGTGACCAAAGGACAAAAGGGGGAGGAGCTGACGGAGATGAACGACCTGGTGCAGGCGGGGGTGGTGGCCGTATCCGACGACGGCCGACCGGTGGCCAGCGGTCAGGTGATGAGAAACGCGCTGGAATACAGCAAGATGTTCGACCTGCCGGTGATATCGCATTGCGAGGATGCCAGCCTCTCCGACAGCGGGGTTATGCACGAGGGATTGGTGTCCACCGAGCTGGGTATGTGCGGAATGCCGTCTGCCGCCGAGGAAGTAATGGTGGCCCGTGACATAATGCTGGGCGATTTCACCGGGGCCAGAGTCCACATCGCACACGTCTCCACCGAAGGATCCGTGGAATTGATCAGGCTGGCCAAGAAGAGGGGCATCCGGGTCAGCTGCGAGGCTACTCCTCATCATTTCACTTTAACTCACGAGATAATCAGAACTTTTGATACCAACGCCAAGGTCAACCCGCCTTTGAGGACCGAAGGGGACGTTCAGGCCATAAAAAGGGGACTGAAGGACGGAACCATCGACTGCATCGCCACCGACCACGCCCCGCACTCCATCGAGGAGAAGGAGGTGGAGTTCGACTTCGCGCCCTTCGGCCTGGTGGGACTGGAGACGGCCTTGGGTCTGGTGGTGACCGAGCTGATCGACAGAAGGATTCTGACCTGGGCGCAGGCCTTGGCCAAACTGACCATCAATCCCGCCAGGATTCTCGGACTTGAGACGGGAAGACTGAAGGCAAATTCCCCTGCCGACATAACCATCATAGACCCCAAGGCATCCTGGACCGTAGATCCATCCAGGTTCCAAAGCAAATCCAAGAATTCTCCGTTCGGCGGCCGCAAGCTTCGGGGCAAGGTGGTCTGCACCATAGTCGACGGAAAAGTTGCCCACCGGCAGTAATCCCTTCCTACCCATGCCAATCCCGCGGCGACATTGGGACGTCCGGAGTGCCGCCGTACATTGGAACGGCGGCTTCCGACCGTCTTTTTTTCTTGACAGCCAAGCAGGTTTTCCCTATTATATTACTGCATCAGCAGATGTCTATCCAACTTCAGTCTGCTCCCAACGCCAGTCTGGTGTGGGAGACAAATTCTTTCATGTCCTGGCCTAACGACACGGACCCGGCGGTCCGGTAAGTGTCTTTGTTAAACAGGATTCGAGGTTCTGTCGACTCCAGCAGAGGAGGGTTTATGCCAAAATCTTGCTAGTGAAGAAAATCATTCGTTGCATAGTGAAGGCCGGTAATCCTCTCGAAAGGAGAGAGCATAAAATGAAGAAGATCGTTATCTTTTTTATTGTCTGCACGCTTGTGGCGGGCCTTCTGGTATCGCCGGCAGGAGCAATTCCGGGGGACGTTGACGGGAATGGGACCGTAGGTTTTAGCGACGTGGTTCATCTGGTCAATTATCTGTTCCATGGGGGAGATCCGCCGCCCAATCCCATCGACGCGGACGTGGATGGTTCACCCGGCATCAACATAGGGGATATCCTGCAGCTGATAGGCAATCTCGCCGGCGGCTGCGATCTGCTTCCATACACCGGCGTATCGGTGAGAGTGGGAAGCGAGATTCGATTCTCTTCCGACCTGATTTTCATCGCCGAGGGCAGCACCCGTGATACCACCACCATCAACGTAATCGCCAACGGCGGGCCCGATATCACCGGCATGGTGATCCCCCTCAGTTTCCAAAACGAGGGAGATGAGCTGGAGGCGGATTTAGCCGAAGTCAGTTTCGACGGGACCATAATTCCGCCGGATTGGGCTATGACCTCCAACATCGACAATGATGAGAAGACTCTGCTTCTGTATTTGTATGCGGACAACGAGACGGACACCCCCTTGGCGGAAGGTACCACGGGACTGGTGATCACTTTGTATTTCGATCAGGTGGTCGCGGGTACACCGCTGCCCATGTCGGTGACGGACATAGAGCCTTCACATTCGCTCACCCTTATCAGTGCCTACTGTGCCGACGGGACCCCCCCCTCGGAGCGCATCTTCAGCCCCATGCTTTCGCTGGCGCTGAACGGCGATGTGAACTGTGACGGGATAGTGAACGTGGGCGACGCTATTTATACCCTGAATTATCTTTTCAAAAACGGTCCGCCCCCGTGCGGGCTGTAGGGGAATCGTTTGCCTCTTCAGAGACAAGTTTGAATCTGTGCCAGGCGGGACATCAATCCCGCCTGGTTCTGTTTAAGAGCCTGGCAAGGTTTTCAGAGGATTTCTTGTATCTTGATTCGGGTGAGAACTGCGCGGGAAGGTCGGGTATAGATTGGAGAAGCAGCCCCAGAAACCGGAAGGCTCAATCGGTTTCTAACTTGCCCACCACATCGACTATTCTTGCTATACTCTTCTTTTTCAAATATCCGTTCAATCCATCGACTATGTCTATCGAGGTTTGTGGGTCGACGAAATTGGCGCATCCCACCTGAATCATGCACGCTCCGGCTAAGATGAATTCCAGGGCATCCCGGGCGTTCATGATTCCGCCGATGCCTATCACCGGCAGCTTGATCGCCTTGGCCACTTTCCACACCATAGCCAGGGCCACCGGCTTGATGGCCGGGCCGGACAGTCCGCCGGTGACATTGCCCAAAATCGGCCGTCTCTTCTCCACATCAATC
>CAZWAO010000074.1:0-11740 GCA_964631815.1 uncultured Ignavibacteria bacterium
TCAGCGTGGAGAATGCCGATACCGGAGAAGAACAAGTAGGAAAATTCGTGATAATAAAATAGGACGATAGAGAAGCTTACTTATCGATCGGGCGGAGGGTTCAACCCCCGCCCGAACGATATCTTCACAACCCTATTTTAGAAACTCAAGTGGCTGCGGGTTGAGTCTAACCCGCAGCCACTCGTTTTCAGCTCAGTTGGGGCACATCAATCAATACAACAACTTCATCCGAGAAGAAGCTACCGCTTGATCGGGTACTTGGGCCTCTCGGGCAGCTTCTTGGGAGATTCTTTTATCTTCTTCATAACCTCGTCGATGGCCGTCTCCAATTGGGGATCGTGGCCTTTGATCACCAAATCAGGTCGGTTGTCCACCTCGATGTCCGGGTCCACGCCATGATTCTCCACGTCCCATTGTCCCTCAAGGTTGATGAAGGCGAACTCCGGCACGGTGACGTAGCCTCCGTCCATAAGAGGGATTCCCCGCGAGATTCCCACCAGTCCTCCCCAGGTGCGGGTGCCGATAAGCGGTCCCAGCTTCAATTCGCGGAAGTAATAGGGGAAGGCATCTCCTCCCGATCCGGCATATTCGTTGGTTATACAGGCCATGTATCCGTATAGCGCTACGCTGGGCGTTCGGCCCAGAAGTCCTTCCCGACGCGACCACAGGCTCAAAACCTTCCTCTGGAGGTGCTCCATGAACATGTCCGGAATCATCCCGCCTCCGTTGAACCGGACGTCCACTATCAGTCCCTCCTTCTGGGTTTGCGGGAAGAAGGCGCGGGAGAATTCCTGCACTCCCCAAAGGCTGGTGTTGGGCACGTGCACGTAGCCCACCTTTCCGTCGGTGGCCTCGTCCACTTTCTTGCGGTTGGTCTCCACCCAATCCAGATACCTGAGCATGTACTCCGAGCCGGTGGGCTTGACCGTTATCTCCCGGGCATCCGCGCCGGACGGCTTATCGTTCACCTTGAGCTTCACCTGCTTGCCCACGGTCTTCTCGAAGAACTGGTAGGGATTGGCCGGATATTTCACCTCTTCGCCGTTGACTGCAATCAGGTAATCTCCTTCCTTCACCACCACTCCCGGTTCGGTCAGCGGCGCCCGTCGGTCGTCCTCCCAATTCTCGCCCCGATAGATTTTCTTGAAGCGATAAAAGCCGCTTTTGGTATCCGGCTCGAAATCCGCTCCCAGAAGCCCCACATTAACCGGCTCGGTTCTGGGCATCTTCCCTCCGCCCACGTAAGTGTGGGAGGTGGAAAGCTCTCCGATCAGCTCGCCGATTAAGTAGGTTAAATCAAATCTGTGGGCCACATAGGGAAGAAGCTGTCCGTATTTCTCCTTCATACCCTTCCAGTCCACGCCGTGCATGTTGGGATCGTAGAAGAAATCCCGTTCCAGCCGCCAGGCCTCGTCGAACATCTGTTTCCACTCGCCCTGCGGATCCACCTTCATCTCCATGTCCGAGGTGGCCAGCTTGCCGTCGCCCACTTTGTTGCTTCCCTTTTTAGCGTCGATTATACCGTAGGTGCCCCCGCCCTTGTAAATAATCTTCTCGCCGTCGGAGGAGATATCGTAGTTGTCCAGTCCGGAGAGAATGGTGTCTTCCTCCTTCTCCTTCAGGTCGTACATTCGGAGCTCGTTTTGGCTCCCCCCTTCACCACCGGAGCCTCCTACGGCAGGCGAGGCTAAGTAGAACACCTTGCCTTTGGCGGCTGCCAAACCACCGTAGTTCCCGGACTGTATGGGGATTCCCACAATGCGCTGCTGAATGCCCTCCAGGTCGATTTTGATGTCCTTGGATTTCTCCTTGTCTTTATCCTTATCCTTGTCCTCGTCCTTCTTCTTATCCTTGTCGCCCTTTTCCTCATCCTTCTTTTCCTCGTCCTTCTTGACCTCTTCCTCATCGCTTTCCGGAGCAAAGGGAGAAAGGCTGTCCGCCTGCAAGGTGACCAAGTATACGTTGCGGGCATTGCGGTAGACGAAATCCGAGCGCTCGAAGTCGCCGAAGATGGGATCGAAGGTGCGGGCCGAGATGAAATACAGATATTGTCCTTCGGGATCGAAGCACGGATTGAAATCGTCGGTCAGATCGGTGGTGATCTGATATATCTGGCCCTTATCCAGGGAATAGAGGAAGATGGATGCGAAATAGGCCGGATTGTTCTTGGAGTAGGCGATCCACTTGTTGTCGGACGACCAGACGTAATCGTAAATCTCGGAAACATCCGCCTTGTCCACCAACACCGGCTGCTTCTTGTCGATGTCCACGTAAAAAAGCCTCAGTTTCTTGTCGGAATAAAGCAGCTTCTTGCTGTCGGGCGACCAGTGGGGGCCGAAGCGATAACATTCGCCGTCGAAGGTAATACGCTGCTCTTCGCCGCTGCCGTCCTGCGGTCTGATGTACAGCTCGTATTCCCCGGTTCGATCCGAGAGATAGGCTATCCATTTGCCGTCCGGCGACCAGGCCGCCATTATCTCGCGGATGGCGGGAGTTTGAGTCAGATTGCGAACCTCTCCCTTCTTCTCGGGCACGGTGAAAACGTCGCCCCGGGCGGTGAACAGCGCCCGCTTGGCGGTGGGAGAGAGAGAATAGTCCAAAACCAGATCGCTCACCCTCTCCCAGTTCGGCCGGGCGAAAATCCTCTCCGCCGGAACCTCCACGCTTATCTTTTTGGTCTTTTCCGTGGCCAGATCCAGAACGTACAGGTATCCGCCGTTTTCGTAGACGATCGCTCCCGGGCCCAGGCTGGGCCACTTCACGTCATAATCCTGATGATTGGTGATCTTCTTTAAGTCTTTGGTCTTAAGGTCATAGGAGTATATGTTCAGGGTGTGGTCACGGTCCGAGGTGAAGTATATCTTGTCGCCGGCCCACATGGGCATGTCGTCCGTCCCCTTCCAATCGGTGATCCTCTCCACGGCGTCGGTCTTGAGGTCATAAATCCAGATGTCCTGAGCCATCCCTCCGTAATAGCGTTTCCAGGTTCGGAATTCTCTGGATTTTCGGTTGAAGGCCAGCTTGGTCCCGTCCGGCGAGATGGCGGCCAGTCCCACTTCGGGCAGCTTAAGCGCTTCCGGGAATCCCCCTTGGATGCCGATGCGATAGAACTTGGCCGTAGGGAAGGCCTCTCGACCCGAGCGGAACAAAATCTCCTTGCCGTTGGGAAACCAATCCACCACCCAGTCGTCGAAGGTGGGGCCGCCGGTGGGCTGCCCGGTGCCCGGCCGGTAGGTCAGCCGTGTAGGCTCGCCGCCTTCCGTGGGAATGACGTAAACGTCGCCGTTTCCGTCATAGGCTGCGGTGAAGGCCACCTGTTTGCCGTCGGGCGAGAACTTGGGGAAAGCCTCGTATCCGTCGAAGGAGGTCAGCCTTCGGGCCACCCCGCCTTGGGACGAGACCGTCCACAGGTCTCCGCCATAGACGAAGACGATTTTATCCTGGTGTATGTCCGGGAAACGCAGAAGACGGGTCTCCTCCGCGTAACCCAGGCTGAACAGGAGAAGGAACAATACCAACGTCGTCACCAATGCTTTGGAAATCCGCATAGTGCACTCCTGTCGGTAAAAGGTTGATTTGATGTTGAGAAGGAACGTAGGTTCCGATGGGCGATTATTGCGGCCAAAGAAAGCATGCGGTTTTGAAGATAGGCTGACGTACGTCTGCTGTCAAGACAAATTCATCCGGACAGCTCGTATCATCTCTGTTATACCTGCTTCTTGCTGGGAAAGTTGCCTTTCTTCCCTCTCTGTTCGTCACGGACGCCCTCGTGCGTATCGCAAAAGGGAAAGGTGGGGTAACGGACGAAGCGTTTATTACCAATAAGAAAGCTCTCCTGTTCGTCACGGACGCCCTCGTCCGTGACGTTAAAGGTGAAAGTGACGGACGGATCGTCTATCACCAACCGAGAGTCGATTTCTTTACCTCACTGGATAGGCGGGCCTGGGCGGCAACTTCTTCGGCTTCTCCTCCAATTCCTTCATGATCACCTGGATGGCCTTCTCCAATTGAGGATCGCGTCCCAGGATTACCTGATCCGGCGGATTATCCACCTGTATATCCGGGTCCACTCCGTGATTCTCCATTACCCACCGGCCCTGCATGTCGAAGGGAGCGAACTCGGGAACCGTGACGTAGCCGCCGTCCACCAAACTGGGAAAGCCGCGAATGCCTATCACCCCGCCCCAGGTGCGCATGCCGATCACCGGACCCAGACCGTACTCCCGGAAGTAGTAGGGGAAATTGTCGCCGTCCGAGGCGGAGTATTGGTTGGCTATGCAGGCCATGTATCCGTAGAAGGTTCTCTCGGGATAGGTGTAATCCGCACCGTTGCGGGAGCAGCCCATTCCCACAACCTGACGGTTGAGTTTGTCCAGGATCATCTCCGAGACGAACCCTCCCCCGTTGTATCGCACGTCGATGATCAACCCCTCCTTGTTAAACTGGGGGAAGAACGATTCGGAGAATTCGTTCAAACCGCCTCCTCCCATGTCCGGGATGAAGATGTAGCCCACTCTGCCCCCCGTCGCCTGATCCACCTTGCGCCGGTTGCTCTCCACCCAATAGCGATATCGAAGCTCGTATTCGTTGGAAATGGGCTTCACCGTCACCTCTCGCGCTCCATCCAGCGAAGGCTTGGAGTTGAGTTTCAGACTAACCATCCGGTCGGCCTTGTTCTCAAAGAAACTGTAGGGATTAGCAGGATAACGAAGCACCTCACCGTCCACGGCCAATACGTAGTCGCCTTCTCGCGCATCAATCCCCGGCTCGGTGAGCGGGGAGCGCAAATTCTCGCTCCAGTTCTGTCCCGGATAAATCTTGCCGATGCGGTAGAACCCGGATTCGGTATCCGGCTCCCAGTCGATGCCCAAAAGCCCGGTCTTCACCAGGTCACACCGAGGCATGTCGCCTCCGGCGATGTAGGTGTGGGAACAGCAAAGCTCGCCGATCATCTCTCCAAGTATGTAGGTTAAGTCCGTCCTGTGCGCCACGGAAGGGAGCATTTCTGCATAGCGGCTGCGCATCAAGTTCCAGTCCACGCCGTTCATGTTGGGGGCGTAAAAGAAATCGCGCTCCCGTCTCCACACCTCGTTGAATATCTGGGCCCATTCCTCTTTTCGATTGAGCTTCATCTCCATCCGGTCCAGTTTGAGAGCGCCCTCGCCCACTTTGATCTGGCCCGGTTTGGCGTCCACTATGCCGTATTGCTTGCCGCCTTTATAGATGAGCTTTCGTCCGTCGGCGGAAAGATCATAGCTGTCGATGTCGGAAAGCAGGACCTGATCTTTTCTCTCTTTCAGGTCGAAGAAGTACAAAGTCCCGGAGGGGCCGGGCCTCCTTCCGGTGAGCGTCCGGTTGGGGAATGACAGATAGAACACCATCTCCTTGCCGGCTCTCAGCTGGGATAGGTTGCCTGGATCGATAGGAAAGGCCACCAAGCGTTCCCCTATTCCCTGGACGTCCACCTGCATCTTTCCCACCTCATGCGGTTTTTCCTTCTCTTTCTCCTCCTTTTCCTTCTTCTCCTTCTGCCATCTCTCCTTCGGCGACTCGGCCTCATCGCTCTCCGGCGATAAGGGAGACAAGCTGTCGGCCTGCAGCGTCACCACGTAGATTCTGCTCATCTGGCTGTAGGTGTAGCTGGGATCGAACTGATCCAGCTGGGCGTTGAAGTCGCGCTTGGAGAAAAAGTAGAGGTATCTCCCCTGGGGATCGAAAACCGGCTCCGACTCGTCGGTAAAATCGTCGGTCACCCGATGAATCTCCCTTCCGTCCAGCGAGTAGAGGAAAACAGAGTTCATGTTGTTCTTGGCAGGCTTGGCGTAAGCGATCCACCTGCTGTCCGGAGACCATGAGTAATCGCGGATTTCCCAATTCCTGGTGCTGTCGACCAAAATCACCTTTTTATCCTCTATGTTGACGTAGTAAAGCTTCAGGTTCTTATCGGCGAACAGCAGCTTTTTGCTGTCGGGCGACCACACCGGAGCGAAACGCCAGCAGTGCCCGTCCTGGGTGATCCTGATCTCTTGTCCTTTTCCATCCTCGGGGATTACGTAAAGCTCATCCTCCCCGCTTCTATCAGACATATAAGCGATGTACTTGCCGTCCGGCGACCAGGTGGGATTCTTCTCCCGGATGCCGCTGGTGTTGGTCAGATTCCGGGTATTCCCCTTCTCTGCCGGCACGGTGAAAATCTCTCCCCTGGCTTCGAACACCGCCCTCTCCCCTCCCGGCGAGATGCCGAAATCCGAAATGTAATCCTCAGCCGAGATGAACTCCGTGCGAGCCAAGACCTGATCGTCCGCTATGTCGACTGAGATTCGTCTGGACTTTTCCGTTTTCAAATCCAGCACATACAGATAGCCCCCATTCTCGTAGACTATGGATTCCGGTCCCAGGCTGGGCCACTTCACGTCGAAATCCGCATGGTCGGTGATCTTTCTGGTCTGCCTGGTACCAAGATCGTAGCAGAAGATGTTGGCCGTGCGATCCCGATCGGAGACGAAATAGATTTCGTCCTGATACCACATCGGCGAGGTGTCTGTACCCTCATAGTCGGTGATTCTCTCCCCCGTGTTCTTGTCGAAGTCGTAAATCCAGATGTCCTGCGCCAGACCGCCCTTATAGCGCTTCCAGGTGCGAAAATTCCTGAAAATGCGATTGTAAGCTATCTTCGATCCGTCGGGGGAGTAGCAGGTAAGTCCGGCTTCGGGAAGAGGCAGGCTTTCCGGGAATCCTCCCTCCTTCCCGATCAAAAACAGGGTCTCAAACCAACTGTTGTAGCTTTGCCTCCACGAGCGGAAGAGTATTTTGTCGCCCGAGGGATGCCAGTCCAAGACCATATCGTCGAATCCGTGCCTTTCGGCCAGATTCTCGAAGCCCGGTCGATAAGTCAGCCTTTTGGGCTCGCCGCCCTCGGCGGGAATCAGATAAACGTCGGTATTCCCGTCGTACTGCCCGGTGAAAGCAATCCACTTTCCGTCCGGCGAGAACTTGGGGAAAAGTTCCAAACCTTTATCCGAAGTGAGCCTTCTGGCGATTCCGCCCTGGGAGTCGACCAGCCATAGGTCTCCGGCATGCACGAAGACGATTTTGTCCTGATGAATATCCGGGAACCGCAGGATGCGCGTTTCCTCAGCGCCGGCCAGATCGAATGCAAGAAGTACGGACAAAATCACAGCCACGGCCAAACCCACTCTCAATCGAAGCACCTTGACCTCCTTGAACAATCGGTTTGAGTTTTCACATCGGGGAATTGATTAAGACCTCCAGAGCCATACTTGGAAGGAATTTAGTCATTCGAGCGACTTTGGCAAGCTCATTTTTCTCGTGAATCCTTGACAAAGGCGGCTTTGTATGTAGATTCAGAGACGAACAAAACATACCTAACCTGGAAAGGAGGCAGGAAATGAGAAAACTTACCCTTTTGTTTTGGGTTTTTGTATCCGTTCTTCTGCTGGCGGGCGCGTCCCGAGCGGATCAAGCTTGGCAGAAATCCTTGGACTTAGGTCTGACCTTGACCCAGAATTCATATTCGGACAACTGGACCGGCGGCGAGGCGGGAAACGTAACCTGGGTGGCCAATGCCAACTCCATCTTCGAAAAACAGCTGTCGCAGAAGCTGAATTCCCGGAGCACCATCGCCCTGGCCTTTGGTCAGACCCATAGTCAGAACCAGGAGACCAAAAAGTGGGCTAGTCCGAAAAAAACCACCGACCTGATAGATTTGGAAAGCCTGGCCAGATTCACATTGAATCTGTGGGTCGATCCCTATCTGGCGTTGAGATTCGAAAGCCAATTCTTAAATGCCGAGGTCCCGCAGATTCCCAGGTATCTTGATCCCAAGAAGCTGACCGAATCCGGAGGCATCGCCCGGCAGTTCTACAAGACCGAAAACGACGAGATACTCTCACGACTGGGACTCGCCCTCAGACAGATCATAACTCAAGACATTGTCGATACGACATTGGAGAAAACCCACACCAACTCCACCAACGACGGAGGTCTGGAATCGGTCACGGACGTAAAGCTGACCCTGTCGGAGAAGATATCCTACATCTCAAAGCTGTCGCTGTACAAAGCCTTTTTCTACTCCAAATCCGATGAGTTGAAGGGAACGCCCCGGGAGAATTACTGGAAGCAGCCGGATGTGAACTGGGAGAACACCCTGTACCTTTCCGTTTCCAAGTACGTCACCGTATCGTTGTACACCCAGCTGCTGTATGACAAGGAGATCAGCACCAAGGGCCGCTTCAAGGAAACCCTGGCTATGGGACTGGCATACAAACTGTTCTAGACGGGTTTTCTGGGAGGAATCTCGCGGGAGCTACGGCGCGGCAAACCATGCTCCGGGACGACCGGTTTCGCTTTGATCCTGGTTGCCGCAGGCAGGTCGATCCTAACGTGGACAACCATTCACGTCCACGGCGGTTCCGGGCGGAGTCGCCGGGCATTTGTCCAGGCCGTCGTATATTCCGTCACCATCCGAGTCGAGGGGACAACCTCTGTCGTCCACCAGCGCACCTCTGGGCGTGTCTGCGCAGAAATCGCTTCTATCCGGTATCCCATCGTGATCTGCATCCATCAGACTGCCGAAGAAGAAATTCACGCCCAGGAAGACCTCCAGCGTGCCTTTGGGCAAATCCAACTGACCCGGCTGGCTGCCCACGATGTCCTTGGAGCCTTCGAAGCTGCTGAAGATGCGGCTGAGTATCCGAAACTTAGTTCCGAAATTCAACCCGAACCTCTCCCGGAATCGATACTCCACTCCGCCGCCGCCGGAGAAGGTCAGCTCCTGGTCTTTCAGATCGAAGGGCTGGCGCATCAAATCCAGTACCTGCACGTAGTCTCCGTTTTCGTCTTTGACGTTCCAGAAAGCCATTCCCGCTCCGCCGAAGACGTACGGGTTCAACCGCTCACCCGGCAGGAAACTGTGCATCACGCATAGATCCAGCCACAGGTGGGTCAGTCTATTGGCGTTCTCCGCCCTGGAGAAGCTGAATCCTGCCCCGCCTTCTTTTTCCGTGAGGTCCGCCTGCCAGGCCTGGGCATAAGTAAGAGAGAGGCCCAGCGTGGTTTTCATCTTCAGATCGTATGCTAAAAACAGGGTGCCGGATTTCCCCACCGCGTATGCATCGGAGTGTTCAGTCAGCCCCGACTTCCACAGACCTCCCCACAGCCCCAGAGTGAATCGTCTGCTGAAATCCTGAGCCGAGACGACGGATGAAGTGATTAGAACGGCGATTATCGTAAGGACGAACCACGAGATTTTGCGCACCTTGGGAAACCTCCCTGTAATCGACAAACGTCTCCGTCTAAATAACCCCGCATCGGCAGGGTTGTCAAGGGTTTTGTCCTCCTTATAGAAGCCCGTTAATCTTAAGACAAACGACGCTCGGCTGTCCAAGCACCGATTTTTTCTCCTGCTGCATCTGGAATAGAAGGGGTTGTTTTTGAGACAAGGAAACGCTATCTTGGGAATAACCAGGCAATTTGAATAAACCAGAAACTGAGGTGTATTGATAACAAGAATGACAGACGAAGACTCGCAACTGGTTCTTTTGTCGAAGAAGGGCAAGATGGAAGCCTTTCGGAAACTGGTGGAGAAATACAAAAGGCCCGCTTTCTTTATCGCGCTGGGTCTGGTGGGTAACCGGGATGATGCCTATGATCTATCTCAGGAAGCGTTCATTCGGGTTTACCGCAACCTTCCCCGGTTCGACCCGCGCCACAGGTTCTTCAGCTGGTTTTACGCCATATTGAGCAACCTCTGCAAGAATCATCTGCGGGGTAAGCAGGTGCGGGAAGAGTACCTCCGAGACCGTCGAAACCAGACTGGCCGCCCTCAAGAGGATACTGCTCCCGGACCCGACGTTCTGTTGGAGCAGAATGAAGCCAGCCGAAGACTCTGGGAGGAAATCGAGAGACTTCCCTTCGAATTCAGGGAGATAATCGTGCTGAAGCACTTCCAGGGATTATCATACAAGGAGATATCCGCCATGTTGGACATCCCCATAGGAACCGTGATGTCGCGACTGTATCACGCCAGAAAAAAGCTGAAGGATAACCTGCAAACCGCTGATGAGACGAGGGATTATGAAGTGTGAAGAGATCAGACCATGGCTCATGGCTTTTCTGGATGGCGAGATCGAGCAGCGGGAAAAGTCGGAGGTCGAAAAACATTTGGCCGAGTGTGAAAACTGCCGGCGGGAATACGAATCCTTCGCCAGGTTGAAGGAGGTGACCAACAACATGAGATTTGCGGATTTGTCGGACCAGTTGTGGACGGGCTATTGGAAGGGGGTTTATCGACGCGTGGAACGCGGGGCCGGATGGATACTCTTATCCATCGGTGCCATAATCCTTCTCGCTTTTGGGGCCTATCAGTTCTTCAGGGAGCTTTTGACCGATCCTCATGTTCCTCTGGTGTTGAAGATCGGCGTTTCAACCTGCGCATTCGGAGCCATAGTACTCTTGGTTTCCATAATCCGGGAACGGCTGTTTTTGTTTAAGACCGAGAGATACAGGGAGGTGGAAAGATGATAATCACAACTTCTGATGACATACCCGGCAAACGGATAGTCCGGTCGCTGGGACTGGTCCGGGGAAACACCATCCGGGCGCGGCATATCGGCAGGGATATCATGGCTTTGTTTCGCCATATCGTGGGAGGCGAGGTCACCGATTACACCAAGATGATGGCCGAATCGCGGGAGCAGGCTTTGGACAGGATGACCCGCGAGGCCGAGGAACTGGGGGCCAACGCCATAGTGACCGTGCGGTTTTCCACCTCCTTCATCATGGCCGGGGCCGCCGAGATAGTTGCCTACGGAACGGCAGTGATCGTGGAATAAGAAGCAAGAGAATAACAGCGGCAGCACTCTGCTCAGCGCGGATTCGTCCGCCGGGTCGTGCACCTCGACTTCCGAGGCCGACCGAATCGCAAACCAAACGCCAAAAACCACAGCTTGCGGGGCAAGAAATGATTTGGAATTTGATAGCCATTTTGTTATCTATTTATTCGTTGGTGAAATTGCTCCTGGTGATTTTCAGGTGAGATTGATTTAGCTGAGCTAAGTTCTTTGCTACCCTTAACCGGGATTTGCCATGAAACTGGTGACCGCATCTCAGATGCGTGACATCGACAAGAAGACCATCCAAGGCATCGGCATGCCCGGCCTGGAATTGATGGAGAAGGCCGGTGAGGGCACGGCTCGGGTGGCCAAAGAGATGCTGGGTGAGCCGGAGGGCAAAGCCGTGGCCATCTTCTGCGGAGGAGGCAACAACGGCGGCGACGGCTTCGTGGTGGGAAGATACTTAGCTGGGTGGGGTGCGCAGGTCGAGTTGTATTTGACGGCCAAGAAGGGCACCCTGAAGGGAGACGCCAAGACCAACATGGAAAAAGCCGTCGAACTGGACTTGCCCATCCGGGAAATACTCAGCGCAAAACAGATTACAACTCAGATCAAGGCTGACCTGATCGTGGATGCGCTTTTCGGCACTGGTTTCCAGGGAGAGATCGAAGGCTACATCAAGGATTTGGTTGAGTTGATAAACTCCTCGAGAATTCCCGTGCTGGCCGTGGACATTCCCTCCGGTCTTCATGCCGATACCGGAGAGTTCAGGGGCGCATGCATCCGGGCCGACCGGACTGCTACTATGGCTCTGCCCAAGATCGGGCATTTCTTCTTTCCGGGAAAGGAGATATCCGGCAAAGTCTCTGTGATCGATATCGGAGTCC
>CAZWAO010000075.1:0-11672 GCA_964631815.1 uncultured Ignavibacteria bacterium
GCCCGCCTGGGCACCTGACCTACTAACTAATCACTTTGGGTTATGTGAATCAATGGGGAAACCATGACCAATAAAGTCAGAACCATCATAATCAATTCACTTATCTGGGGTTTTGTGATCGTTGCCTCTGCATTCATTCTGAAAGGGACTCCGGAAAAGACAAGAGTTATTTCGGTGCTTTCTCTTGGATATGCTGCCAGCTTCAGCTTGATCGTCGGCAAGAAGAAAGAATGAGACAAGATGATCTGGCATGCTCCATCGATTTGCAGGCCGAAGGGTTAAAACCCCCATAAGTTGTTTTCCCCTCCTCATCCACGAGCTAAAGCTCGTGGCAATAGCGCTAGAAAGTCTGCAGGTGTATGCTTCAGCATAGCCACTAATTCTGCTATTCACTTGAGCCTTTGGCTTTGATATGCCAAAGGCTTTTTGCTATCCAGTGGAACTTTTGATTGAATTCGAAATCCAGGCAGCGTATATTGAACCGTCTTTCCGGCGCTCAGATGGGCAGGACAAAGAGAGGAAACGGAGAGGATGCCTGATTCGAAGAAGGCTTTGGTCACCGGAGCCAATGGTTTCGTAGGAAGCCATTTGGTCGAGGGGCTTCTGCGTAACGGCTACCAGGTCAGGTGTCTGGTCAGAAAGACCAGCAACTTGAAATGGCTCTCCGGCCTGAACGTGGAGTACGTCTACGGCGACATAGCTGACAAGAACTCTCTCACCGGCGGGGTTCAAGGCGTGGATGTGGTTTTTCACTGCGCCGGCTTGACCAAAGCCAGAAGCAGGGAAGAATACTTCAAGGCCAATGCGGAGGGGACGAAAAATCTGGTCTCAGTTTGTCTGGAGAATAATCCAGGCCTCAAAAGGCTCGTGTATGTGAGCAGTCAGGCGGCAGTGGGTCCGGGCGCAGACGAGAAGCCTCTGGATGAGGCCGCGCCCTGCCGACCGATCACTTATTATGGTGAGAGCAAGCTCGAAGGCGAAAAGATCATTCTGGAAAATCTCTCCCGTTTGCCCGTCACCATAGTTCGCCCACCGGCAGTATATGGACCGAGGGACTCGGACATGTTGGGTTTCTTCAAGGCGGCCAAATACGGATTTCGAATCTCATTCGGATTCGGCCAGAGCTTTCTGTCGTTGGTCTATGTGAAAGACCTGGTAGATGGAATCATCCTGGCGGCAGAGACCCCCCAAAGCGTTGGCCAGACCTATTTCATCGCCGATGACAGGGTGTACTCCTGGAAGGAAGCCTTTGAGATCATCGCAAGGGTCTTGGATAAGAGAACCATACCTTTGAGAATTCCCAGAAGCTTTGTTTTCTCCGTGGCTTTTATCATACAGAGTTTCTGCGCGCTCTTCGGCAAGGCAGCAGTGCTGAATGTGCAGAAGGCGAGGGAAATAACGCGCAGATATTGGGGATTGGACGTTTCCAAGGCCAAGAGTCAGCTTGGCTTTTCCGCCAAACACGATCTTGCCAAGGGTGCGGACAAGACAGTCAAATGGTACAGAGAGATGGGTTGGCTGTAAAAGGTCAGTAGTTGCCCGATTTATCGGGCCGGGCATCATGCAATGATCAGATGTTCCCGTCCGGGGATTGAGCAATCAAGGAAGCGCAGGCTGAAGCCTGCGGCTACAACGAAGCAAGCAGAAGAGCAGTAATCGACAGGGAAGCCTCCATGTTGAAAGATGTCAGGCTCGAAACGGATCGATTGATCATCATGCCCTTCAAGATGCAGGATATCGAAGTGGTACACCGGATGTTGAGCGATGAGGAGGTGTTGAGATACCTGCCGGATGGCATCATGTCTCTGGAGAAGTCCAAGGAGACACTGGAGTGGTTGATTGGGTGTTACGACAAGAATACTCCGGAGCGCATCGTCAAACTTACCCTGGCGGTGGCAATGAAAGAAGATGGGAGAGTAGTCGGCTGGTGCGGACTGGGACCTTTGGAATTTGCCCCGGAGGAGATTGAGATATACTACGGGTTGCTCCCGGACTTCTGGAATCAGGGTATTACCACCGAAGCGGCAATCGCAGTACTGGACTTCGCCTTCAAGGCCACCAAGCTGGAGAGGATTGTGGCAATCGTCCGTCCTGAGAATGGCGCATCCATACGGGTGATTGAGAAGATGGGGCTGGTCTATCAAAAGATCCTGGAGGGCCTGCCGGAGAAATATCGCTGGTTTGATGGATGTCTCTATTATTCGATTTCCAGAGAGGATTACTACAAGAAGAAGCCTATATCAAAGGAAGCCCTTTGACCGGATGGTGCCATAGGGGAATCCGGCAGTTACATTCGCGCAGGCTGAAGCCTGCGGCTACAAAAGCAAGGCCGGTTAATCCGACAGAGCGTTATTTTTTTCCTTGACATCGTTGTACGGCCATTCTATCATAGCTCTGTAGATCTGTTCTCTGATAACATGCAGTTGGATTTGGTGCCCGTACGGGCCAAAAGGGAAGGCGGTGAGATTCCGCCACAGCCCCGCTACTGTAAGTGGCTACGAAAGCTTTCATCCAGGCCACTGTCCTGAAACAAAATGGACGGGAAGGCGAAAGCGAGTAGGCTCGAAGCCACAAAGTCAGGAGACCTGCCAAATCAGATCCCCCGGGTTGAGACTTAATGAGCAGTCCCAACCAACCAGGGGGTGATTATCCAGTTGCCCTTGTACTTTTGAAACTGGATAGCTCTTCGCGGGAAGAGTCCTTAGGGAAGCAATATTCGACCCAGCCTACCGTGAAGGCTGGGTTTTCTTTTTCCACACGTTGACGGAGAGAGAACCTGAAACCCTCCCTGGCCCTCCCTTATCAGGGAGGGAACCCGAGGGTCGACGCGCTGAGACGGACAGTGTTCGTTTTCGACGCCTGGGGTTTTCGAACCATTAGACTCTTGAACCCTCGAACCCTTGGATCCTTGAACCCTTGAACTTTCGAACCCTTGAACCTTTAGAAACAAGGAGTAAGAAGTGAAGACACTCTTGGTTCTGTTTGTTGGCCTGGTTTTTTCCACCGGGGCATGGGCTGAGGGAGCGCCCGAATCTTCCACCGAAGGGAAGACGTATTTGCTTGATCCGATCATTGTGACTGCTACTCGCTGTCCGCAGCATCTTGCGGACATTCCCGCGCATTCCTCTTTGCTGAATTCCTCCAAAATGAAAAACTTCCATTTTCTCTCCTTGGGCGAAGTCTTGAAGGATTTCACCGCCGGGGAGATGGGTTTTTCCGGCTGCCTGGGCCAAGTGCAGACCCTTTCCTTAAGAAGTCATTCCTCTTCGCAGGTTTTGTTTCTCCTGGAAGGGAGGAGATTGAATTACCTCCCCAACGGCATTTTCAACTTGAGCGAGCTGTCGCTGGGCAATCTGGAAAAAGTTGAAATCGTGCGCGGCCCGCTCTCCTCTCTATATGGCGCGAACGCGTTAGGTGGGGTAGTCAACTTGATACCCTCCACGCCGGTCAAGAGAAACCTTTCCTCCTCCGTCCTTTACGGAGACGACAATACTTTTGTCTCGACTCTCGATTTCGGCTCGGGGATAGGTAATTTCAGGATGAACTCCGGTTTGGAGAGAAAGCACTCTGAGGGCGATAGAGAGAACTCGGATTATTCCGCCCTGTTCTTTCATTCCACTCTTCTATATAGATTGACTTCCGATACCGATCTGAAACTCTATCTGTCCACGCAACACGACGACTTGGGGCTTCCCGGACCTGTGCCCGATCCTTCCAGTGTCCCCGCGTTCGGCAATTCATCGGTTTCCTCTCTTTTCGATCACCAGAAGGACAAGAACCTCTCGCTGGACTTCACTTTTAGTTCCCGAACTGCGGGAGAATTCTCCGAATCCAAACCCGCGGGACGGGAGATATCGGTCCGGCTCTTCTTCGACCGAAGGAAGATGGATTATTTCACCAGGTATGATTACCTGGGTCAAGTGGATGAAACATACTCCTATCTGACCAAGAGCCTGGGCGGATTTGCGCAGTGTTCATTCCCGCTGAGAGAGAAAAACCGGATTACGTTGGGCATGGATTACTCTGCGGATCGGCTGGATGCCGAGGAGAATTCCTTTTATGCCTCGTCACAGACCGGATCGAGTGAGTCCTGGAATCCGAGCTCTACGGCTTTGGGATTATGGGGGAACTCCTCCTGGAAGTTGAGAAGGCTGACTTTCTTGCTGGGCGGCAGATATGATCTTCCCAGCAACTTCGAAGAGATGTTTTCCCCCAACGCAGGTCTGATCTATCATCTAAATGACGAATTGTCCTTGAAGTTTAATTACGGAAGAGCCTTTAGGGCTCCCACCTTCAACGATCTCTATTGGCCGGATGGAGGGAATGAGGACTTGAAGCCGGAGAAGGGAGAGAGCTATGAGGCAGGAGTGGTTTTTTCGGGACGAAGAGTTTCCTCCCAAGTCTTCTTGTTTCACCGCAAAGTGAAAAACCTGATCTCCTGGCAGCCTTTGGGTGAGAACGGATTGTGGCAGCCTTTTAACCTGGATCGCTCCAATTCCTCGGGGGTGGAAGTGGAACTGGACTGCCGGGTTTCCGATAGGCTGGATTGTGGCCTGAACTATTCTTACAACAAGGGAGAGGAGATAAAAAGCGACCTGGTTTATGACGATTACTTCACCGGGGAAAAGAGGTTTGAGGAGTTCAAAAGGGAAGCACGTTTTCTTCCGGAGAACATCTTCAATCTGGATTTGAACCTGAAAGTCCTCTCCTCTTTGTCGTGCCAACTGGCATTCAATTTCCGCAGCCGGAAGCTGAATTACTATCCGGATTATTCTGCCTATCCGGAAATATCATATCTGACCAAGAAGATCAAATCCTCTGCCAATTTCGATATCAATGTCAATCAAACGGTCAAGAGCCTGATTTTCTTCCTGAAAGTGAACAACCTGTTTGACGATAGGACCCCCACGCAGTTCGGGAACTCGCTGTCGGATTTGAATTACCCCAATCCGGGCAGAAGAGTCTTCGCCGGAATGAGACTGGATATGCCGAAGTGAGCATTGGCTGAGAATACTTCACCTGCGGCGACCTCCGCTTTAGGGTTTGGATACCCAGGGTTGACAACGCTTTCCTGTTCGCTTATCTTCTGCGTGCCCGTATGGGCAACGCAGATTGTCAACATAACGTCAGCCATGGATGGGGAGATGGGTTCGGAAAAGCGAATGGCCAGAAAAGTCCTCTATTTCGATAAGCCTTATCGGGTATCGATTAGGGAGGAAGAAATACCTCGCCCCGGTACTGGTCAGTTGCTTGTTCAGACTCTGGTCTCTGGGATCAGCGCCGGCACGGAAATGCTTTTTTACCGAGGGCAGGCGCCTGTCGATATCCCGGTCGACGAGACCATCTCATCTTTGGCAGGGAAGCTGGAATATCCCCTGAAATACGGATATGCTTCTGTAGGGCGCGTGATGGAGCTGGGCAGCGACGTTTCCCCGGAGTGGAAAGGACGAGCCGTCTTTGCCTTAAATCCCCATGAAAGCCATTTTGTGATTTCCGCCCAGAACGCGATTGTGCTGCCCGACGGAATGCCGCCCGAAGAGGCGGTTTTCATGCCCAACATGGATACCGCGGTCAGCTTCCTTTTGGACGGACAGCCGCTCATAGGGGAGAGGGTGGTGGTTTTTGGACAAGGCGTGGTAGGGCTCTTGACCACTGCACTTTTTGCACAGATTCCTTTGGCTAAGTTGATCACATTGGATTCCTATCCTCTGAGACGTGAGAAGTCACTCGATCTGGGCGCTCATGCGAGCCTGGATCCGGCCGCTCCTGACTTTCGGCAGTCTCTGCGCGAGCTGCTTGAGGCGAAAGGCACTTACGACGGCGCAGATTTGGTCTTCGAGCTTTCGGGCAATCCACAGGCTTTGGATCAGGCCATCTCCGCAACAGGTTTCGGCGGGCGGGTGGTGATCGGCTCGTGGTATGGAGAGAAACCGGTTCAGTTGAACCTGGGCGGCCGTTTTCATCGCAGCCGCATTAAGATGATCTCCAGCCAGGTCAGCACGGTCGATCCCAAGATCAGAGGGCGTTGGGACAAGAGCCGGCGTTTGCAAGTCGCGCTGAGGATGATAGGGAAGGTCAAACCCGCTTCGCTTATCACTCATCGTTTTTCAATCGACCAGGCCGCCGAGGCATATGAACTGCTTGATCGACATGCCGAAGAGGCCATCCAGGTGATATTCACCTACCCGAATTAAGCGGCAAACGAGTCCATGTTAGCCGGGAGTTGAGAAACATGTATACTCTTTCCGTGAAGAGGGATTTCGTCGCCCATCATTTCCTGGTGGGCGGGGATTGGGGTTCTGAGAACCAGAGACATTCCCATCATTACGGAGTTCAGGTGCTGCTGGAAGGTGCATCCTTGGACAAGCACGGCTATTTAGTGGACATCGTGCACGTGGAAAAGCAGTTGGATGAACTCATCGCCGGGTACAGAAACAAGACCTTAAACGAGCTTATCGAATTTGAAAACTTAAATCCCAGCATCGAGAATTTCTCCCGCATACTCTGCCAGGCTCTCCTAAAACGCATCGTATTCCCCAATATCAGCGCAGTCACGGTGAAGGTGGACGAGAACCAAATCGCCTCCGCCTCGTATCGACAGGAGCTTTAGTGCGGGTCGGCCTGGTCATCTACGGCAGCCTGGATACGCTATCCGGTGGCTACCTTTACGATCGCATGTTGGTCGACCGTCTCCGCCGAAGCGGAGATCAGGTCGAAATGGTATCGCTGCCCCGACGAAGCTATTTTCGATCTCTGGAGGATAACCTCTCGGGATGGCTCCGGCAACGTCTGGAGCAAGCCCAATGGGACATTTTGCTTCAGGACGAATTGAATCATCCCTCGCTTTTCCGACTCAACCGGCAACTGAGAAAGATGGTAGCCTATCCCGTAATCTCGATAGTCCATCATCTGCGCTCATGTGAGCTGCGGCCGACTTGGCAGAACCGCCTCTACCGGCACGTGGAGAAGCGCTATCTCGACTCAGTGGATGGTTTCATTTTCAACAGCCATACAACTCGCAGGGAGGTCGAGAGATTGGCGGGAGGCGGCAAGCCACACGTTGTGGCCTATCCCGGACGTGACCATCTCGATTCGTCCATCACCCGCGAACAGGTTGCAAAGCGGGCTGAATCTCCCGGACCTCTACGAATCATCTTCCTCGGCAATCTGATTCCGCGCAAGGGCCTGGGCATTCTGTTGGAAGCGCTCAGCCGCTTACCCAGAGAATCATGGCAACTGGAGATCGTGGGATCGACCGATGCGGATCGGGCTTATACCAGGGCTATCCGCCGTCAGATTGCCAGGAGAGACCTCAAGCAACAGGTCCGGATCTTCGGCCTCTTGACGGACTCTCAACTGGCCGACCGTCTGGCCAAAAGTCAACTGTTAGCTGTGCCCTCGTCCTACGAGGGATTCGGTTTGGCCTATCTGGAAGCGATGGGATTCGGTTTGCCGGTGATCGCATCCACGGCCGGAGCCGCTCCGGAGGTGGTATCTCATCAGAGAAATGGATTCCTGGTGGACTTCGGTGACATTGGCGCACTGGCCCAATCCATCGACAAGCTCGTTCAGGACCGGAGCTTGCTTCTGGAGATGAGCCTGAGGGTTTTGGAAAGATACAGGGATTTTCCCAACTGGGAGCAGACCACTTCTGAGGTCCGCCGCTTTTTGCACGCGCTTCCCCGTACCCGAAGAATCGGGCGCGGACATTGAGTTTGTCGGCACCGACGGGGGAAAAAAAGCTTGACAATCGCGCCAAGTGTGGTTATTATCAACGGCCGATATCTGGTGAAGCCTACGTCACTTAGGAAGGTGGAAACATGAAACGTATTGCCAACGCTTTCACATTCTTATGCCTCATCTTGATTATCTTTCTGGCAGCCGCCTGGCCGGTGGCTGCCCAGGACGCGGCAGAGTGCTTGATGTGCCACGGGGACAAGAGCCTTACAACTCAGGACTCGACGGGCAAAGAGATATCGCTTTTCGTGGACGAGGCGGTTTTCTCCAAGTCGGTTCACCAGGCGCTGGGCTGCGTGGGCTGTCACGTGGGAGTGATGGCCGATATTCACGAGACGCCGCCCGGGCCGGTCGACTGTGGGACCTGTCATGCCAAAGAGGTGGAACTCTATCAGGCGGGGTACCATTGGACGGAGAGAGTCAAAGGGGTGGCGGATGCCCCCACCTGCGGCGACTGTCACGGCTATCATAATATCCTGGGGGTAAACGACGCGGGGGACCCGGCATATCGGGGCAACGAACCGCAGACCTGCGGCAAATGTCACGGCGGAGCGAAGAACGTGAATCCCAGGTGTTCCGGCGAATGTCTGGGGCCCTCTGCTCAATATGCCCAAAGCATTCACGGAAAGGATCTGGCCGAGCAGAACCTGGGAGCGGCGGTTTGCACGGACTGTCACCGGAGCCACGATCTGAAACCCTCCACCGACCCGGAATCGTATTCCTACAGAGGAAACGTCGCCTCCACCTGCGGGCAGTGTCATCCCATAGAGCAGGAGGAGTACAGCCAGGACATTCACGGCTCTTCCGTGAGCAAGGGCGACCCGGATGCTCCGGTGTGCACCGATTGCCACACCTCTCACTCCATAAAGTCGTCCTCCGACCCGAGCTCTTCCACCTTCATCGCCAACCTCTCCAAATACACCTGCACCTACTGTCATTCAAAGCAGAGGTTGTACTTGAAATATGGGTACGTCACCCTGAGGGAAACGCCCTACCTGGATACCTATCACGGGGTGGGCGCCAGGTCCGGGGATACCGCCACGGCAAGCTGCGCCAGTTGTCATACCAGCCACAACGTCAGGCCGGCGGTCGACCCGGCTTCCACCATCAACCAGGCCAACATCCCGGAAACCTGTGGGCAGTGCCACCAGGGGGCGGGAGAGAACTACGCCAAAGGCTCGATACACATAGACTACGCCAGCAAGAAGGATCTGGGGGTGTGGTGGGTCAGACAAATCTACCTGGCCCTGATCGTACTCACCATAGGCGGCATGGCCGCGCACAATGCGGTGATCATGATCAGGTTCGCCAGGGAGCGATACCGGGAAGCAAAGAGCGGGCGGGTGGTAAGGTGGAAGACGCCGGAAATCCTGTGGCACTTCCTTCTGTTCGTCTCCTTCGTGACCCTGATAATCACCGGATTCGCCTTCAGGTATCCCGACAGTTGGTGGTCGTCCTGGATGACACATACTCCCAACGCCTTCATACTTCGAGGAGTGGCGCACCGGGTGGCGGGCGTGCTTCTGATCGGGCTTTTCTTCTATTCCATTATGCGTTCGGTGGGCACCCGGCGCGGATGGCAGCAGATAAAAGCCAAATTCCCCGTGCTGGCGGATTCGACCCAGGTGGTTCAGAACGTGCTCTACAGCGTGGGGCTGTCATCCGAGCATCCGGAGTTCGATCGCTACGACTACTCGGAAAAGGCGGAGTACTGGGCTTTGATGTGGGGCGGGTTCGTGATGATCCTCACCGGTTTAATACTGTGGTTTCAAACCTTCTTCTTAAGCTTCATCCCCAAGTGGCTTTTCGACATGGCCAAAGCGGTACACTTCTATGAGGCCTGGCTGGCCACTCTGGCCATCCTGGTGTGGCATTTCTTCTTCATGTTCCTGCACCCGGAGAACTATCCCATCAACTTCACCGTGGCCACCGGCCGGATGACGGAAGAGGAATACATGGAGAAGCATCCTGCGGATTACGAGAAGATGATCGCGCGGGGAGAGCTGATGGACGAGGGTTCTCAGGAGTCCTGATAAAGACGAAACATAGCAGATAGCAGTCAGCAGACAAAAGACCAGGATTTGATCCTGGTCTTTTTTTGTCCGACATTCAACAGACTCGACGGGGCATTTATCCGGAGAAACCGGCAGCAGGCGGAGACAGTCCTTTGTCGTTGCGGTTCTCCATCCCGGAGCGGATTTCCTCTATGGTCGCTTCGGTCAAGGCTGCGCGGTAGTGAAGCCCGCCCGAATCCTGCTGAAGAAGCCTGGCTTTCATCGCCGCCAATTCCTCTAAGCTCAGCAGGCTCACTTCGCTGATCTCCCTGGTGTCTACAGGATGCAGGCGGCCGGAGAGGTATTGGGCAACGAATACGTGGCTGGTCCATCCCTGACTGGCCTGACCGCAGGTGAAGGTGACCTGAATCCTCAACACATAGCAGACCAGCTTGATTTGCACGCCGGTCTCCTCATAAGCCTCCCTTTTGGCGCAAACCTCCATATCCTCTCCCGGCTTTATGCCTCCGCTGGGGGCGCGATACATCTTCGCCGGATACCAGGGCTTGGCGATGACGATCACCTGTTTGTCTTTGAAAATGAACAGGGTGACGTCCGAGTTGCGGCCGTCCCTCATGCTCTCCTTGAGCATGTCGAACTCGGCCGGATTCATGGCAAAGGACATGGTCAGCTCGCGGGGAGTGCCGTACTTTTGTTCAATCGCAGAAGACATCGTCAACATCCGTTGTATCTTCTTCAGCGGGAGGGGGCCGAATGGGAGTCCCTCGTATACACAGACGAATTGGTTCGCTACTTCTCGATGGGAACCATGCACAGAAAGACAAGAGCGTCCTTCGAGGCATTTTTGAACTGGTGCTTTTCCCCGCTCGGCACGAATATGGCGTCACCCTCGCCAAAGGGATGCTCGCCGCCTTCCACCACCAGACTGCCCTTGCCCTTGAGAACGAACACCTCGTGTTCAAAAGGGTGTTGGTGATAGGGGGTATGTCCCTCTGGCGCCACCTCGAACAGGCGCATGGCAAAGTTGGGGGCATTGTCCTTGTCTGAGATCAGCCATCTGATGGTAACTCCCTGAGCAGCCGGATCGCTTACCTTTTCGGCTGTTACGTTCTTGAAGTTGGTGATTTTCATGTATGCTCCTTGAAGATTATTCTCATCTAAAGCTTTCTGCTTCCCGGTTTGACCAATGGCTCACCAGCTTTGCACAGAGGGCATTCCTCCGGCCGATATTTGGCAGCTTTGGTCGTGGCCAGCGGTCTTAAGGGATAGGCGAGTTTGACCTCTCCTCCGCTGCGATCCAAAAGCACGCCTATTCCCTTGATGTCACCCTGACATTTCTCCACCAAGTCTATCACCTCTCTGAGGGAACCTCCGGTGGTCAGGATGTCGTCGACAATCAAAACCCTTTCTCCCGGCTGGATGGAAAATCCCCGTTTGAATATGCGACCGGTCTCTCCCGGCTCGGCGATGATGGATCTGGTACCCAGGTTCTTGGCTACCTCGTAGGCGATGATCACCCCGCCGGTGGTGGGTCCCACCACCACCTGGATTTTCTCATCCTTGAACAACCCGGCCAATTTCCGGCAGAGGGTCTCCACATACTGGGGATATTGCAGCACCTGGAACTTCTCGAAATAGACGTCCGAATGAAGTCCGGAACTTAACAGAAAATGCCCTTTAAGCAGCGCGCCCGCCTTCTCGAAAATGTCAAATACCTCTTTCTGATCCGATGTGCTTACAGAGTCCGACATGTACGCTCCTTCTGTGTCTGGATTGTTCTTTCTCTTCCCGAAGCCAGCAAACATCGACGGGGATCGGTCACCGTCCTCTAACAAGTAATGAATTCTCGGTCTCAGGGCAAGCTCTAACTTGTGTCTAACTGAGTTTCGAGGATCAACTGGTCCGCTCGAAAGAAGAAAA
>CAZWAO010000076.1:0-11668 GCA_964631815.1 uncultured Ignavibacteria bacterium
CCTTCACATAGAGGCGGGAATTCATCCCGCCTCTCCACTACCGGGACTTGCCCTGGATTATATGATCCAGCTTAATGGCAGGGCTAAATGCCCTGCCCTATGATTTTAGGGAAACATCCCTTCACATAGAGGCGGGAATTCATTCCGTCTCTCCTTTGTCGGCCCCTATCCTGAATCCTATGTTTAGAGACCAGATTTGCCTCTGAGACAACTCCAAACTTGCCGGAGACTCCGCAACATTTGCCTTGACTTGTCAATATCCGCAAGTTACAATGTTTGTAGTAAATAGAGGTTGCGCTAATGAAAAATCAATCCGGGGAATAATGGCGATGAAAAAATATGTCCTCCTTCTGCTCCTGTCTGTTTTGTTCAGCAGTTGCGCCCAACATAGTTCCTATGATACGGCCCGGTTCAGAGAACGTGAATATAAGTCTGGAAGAATCACACTAACTGAGGATGGATTGACTCAGGAACAGATTCAAGCAATCACCTCGACCAAGCCTCCCTCTGAATCACCTATTGATCTTTCCATAATAATAATCAAGGATCCAAACATCAGCAATGAACTCGAGCAATTGTTTGTATCCAAGGTAATAGCAGGACTCAGGAAGTCTCAAAACATAAAAAGAATAGTTCCCATTCCCAGATATCTGCTCCCTGAGAAAGTGAGTTTTCCGATGATCCAGGAACTGGGTATTCGCACACTGACTGAATATGTGATTGTTTTTATCGTTGACAGGGAATCCTTTTTCAGGTGGACGAAACTTTTTAAAACCAAGTTCGAGATAACCTCTGCGGCCGATTTCTTCATAGTAGATTCTCAAACCACGGCAATATTGGCATCGGATAGGTTGTTTAGCGAAACCACTTTTAATGATAACCTGTTTAAGACTGGAGAGGCGCGGAAAGCGCAAGAAGAGATATTCACGGAACAAGGTGAGTTGTTGGGAGAAAAGTTGGGCCTACTGTTTGCCAACCCCAGGTAGACATACGCCGAAGCATTTCATGTTTCCTCCGGCGACACTTCAACTATCAGATTCCGATTCATCCTCAACGCATACCTAAACAGACGAAACTGTCATTCTGAGGCGCAGCCCTGTACCGTATGGTGCAGGGCGCAGCCGAAGAATCTGGCTTTGGGGGTAGATTTAGGTTTGTGAGTTTCTTCACTTCCTGGACGCCCATACGGGCCTGTCTGGGGGACGTCTGGCCGCCCCGCACCTCTTGGTGCGGGGCTTCGTTCAGAATGACAGCGGGGGTGACACCTTACTTGTTCTCTGTCGACGCGCGACTGAATATCTCATCAAAGAACAATCGCATCGCTCCCCAGGAGCGCTTGTCCGCCTTCTCGTTGTAAGCCGAGCCAGTGGAAGGATCATTGCCCGCATCCGGAATGGTGAAACTATGCACCGCTCCTCCATAGAGAATCATCTGCCAGTCGACTCCCGCGTTCTCCATTTCATCCTCGAAAGCCTCCACGGCCTTCCGGGGAACGAATGGGTCGTCGGCACCCTGCATCGCCAATATGCTGCCTTTAATGTTCTTGGCATCCTCCGGATGGGGCGTGTCCAAAGTGCCGTGAAAGCTGACCACGCCCACAAGATCGGCGCCGCTGCGAGCCAGCTCCAAAGCCACGCCGCCACCGAAGCAATAGCCTATGGAGGCCACCCGCTTGGTATCCACTAAAGGCTGTTTCATCAAGACGTCCAGTCCGGCCTGGGCGCGCCTCCGCATCAATGCACGATCCTGGCGGTAAATTCCGGACAGAGCCGCTGCTTCCTTCGAGTCCTTCGGTCTTACGCCTTTCCCATACACGTCGGCGGCGAAGGCCACATAACCCAAAGCTGCAAGCTGATCAGCACGCCCCTCTGGATATGGTCCGAGACCCATCCAATCGTGAAACACCAAAACACCGGGACGAACTCCCTCGATCGCGTCATCGTAAACCAGATAGCCTTCCAGAGCTACGTCACCGTCCTTGTATTCGAGCATCTCATGATGCAAGGCGGCTACCGCTCCAAGGGGCAGCATCCAGAGGGCAACTATCACCATTACATCCAATACCGTTCTCATCCCAACCTCCTATGTTTGTTCCCTTTCAATTCCCGCTGAAAGACTTGCCTGTTGTCCTGTGGCAAACCGTCTTCAACTTCACCGGATTCAACACCGACAAAGGCCTGATTGGTAGTGGCTGCGTCGGCGTGGCCGGCTGCTGTTTCATCAATCTCTGCACCTTGACAAATCCCCCTTCGGGAAAGGGGGATTCGACTTCACACCTATCGCGGACTCCGGGTCATACGCTCATTCAAAGGGGGAGACCAGATTGATCCCCGCAGGTAAACTGGGGAACGAGCCGTAGCTATAGCTCTGTGAGATCTGAATCTCCCCCATCTACTGGTCCTTCTCGCTTCAAAACCGCTGCTCAAACACTCGTTTGCCGGACGCTCATTCTATCTTCGGTCGGTGTCATAATGTACTGCTTCTCCCGGGCCAAGTCAATCAAAATTAAGCAAAAGCGTTTTGGGGCAGGCCGATTGGCAGTTCTCCTCCCGGCAACCAATACCGCAGGTGACTGCGTCTAAAAAGGAAACCGGCGGGATAGTCCCGAATGAGACAGAGCAGGAGTTGCATCCGACTATGAAAGCTCCATCCGTTGACAGAAGAGTTCTGGTATTGACGGCCGGTATCGTATGGTCGGCAGTAGGCTTGGTGCTTATGCTGGCTGCTGTTCTTTGGCTCATATCGTCTCACCGGAACGTGGCAATCCCCGTAGGCCTCGGACTGGTCGCGGGCCTAATCGTGTACCGCTACGGGTTCGTCAAACTCGCCAGAAGGAACTACCTCCGCATTTACAGCCAGGCACCGGAAAAAAACAAGGTCTGCATGTTCGCTTTCCAGAACGCGCGAAGCTACGTTATCGCAGCCTTCATGATGCTGATGGGCTACGGCCTTCGTCATCTGCCGGTATCCAGGATTTACCTCGTTCCCATCTATTCCGCGATTGGCATAGGACTTCTGCTTTCGAGCTTCGAGTACTACCATCATCTCAGCCGGTGAATACGGGCTGGCTGACGGTTTACCTTAGCTCCGAGATTAGACGCCTAACCTTTCAAGACGACGCTTGCTCCATAGACACAACTATCCGCAGGGAATCAGGATAGTCTGGTCAAAGCCCAAGGTGTTAAGAGAACGGATGGAAACCGCGATGGAGACGGGGTAAACCGGCTCTACTGGCCGATTTGATATTCTTTGATTTTGTAGAGAAGCGAGCGGTAGCTGATATCCAGAAGTTGAGCGGCCTTTCTTCTGTTCCAGTTGGTCTGGTTCAGGGCTTGGGCGATTAAGGTTTTCTCTTCTGCTGCCACGGCCGCGCCCACCCTCTTCTTTAAGGACAGCCCGCTTGCATCGTAGTCTGAATTGCTGGGCGCAATCTGGGAGAAGCTCTGGGCCGACTGCCGCCGGATGGTTTCCAGAGCTATATTTTCGTCCTCCCGGACCACGATCTGCTTGATTATATTCTCCAACTGCCGGACGTTTCCGGGCCAGTCGTAGCCATGTAGAAGCTCCATGGTTGGCGATGATATCGGCCGGTAGGCCTTCTTGTATACACCATAATACTTTTCGAGGAAGTGCTCCACCAGAAGCGGGATGTCCTCCCTCCGCTCTCGCAGCGGCGGCAGGTTGAGGGTTACCTCATTCAGTCGGTAGTAAAGATCTTCCCGAATGATTCCTTCCTTTATGGCCTTCTCCAGATCACGGTTGGTGGCACACACGATCCGGGTATCCACTCTGGTGGTCTTCACCCCTCCCACCCGCATGAATTCGTATTGCTCCAGAACCTGCAGCAGCTTGGACTGCAGCTCCAGGGGCATGTCGCCGATCTCGTCTAAGAAGATGGTTCCCTTGTTTGCCATTTCGAACCTTCCCGGCTTGCTCTTGTGCGCGCCGGTGAACGCTCCCTTTTCGTAGCCGAAAAGCTCCGCCTCCAAAAGCTCCCGAGGGATGGCCGCACAGTTGACCTTCACGAAAGCCTCTCCCTTGCGGGCCGATAGGCTGTGAAGCATCCTGGCCACTATCTCCTTGCCGGTGCCCGACTCACCCCGAATCAGCACGGTCAACTCGCTGTCGGCCACCTGCTCTATCACTGCTTTGATCTGCAGCATGCCCGGGCTGTCGCCGATCAGCTTCTCGTATTGTGATTTGGCCTTGAGTTCCTGCCGGAGGTGATCCAACTCCTGCTTCAGACGATTCTTCTCCAGCACGCTCTGGATGTGGAGCTCCACCTCTTTGACGTCAAAGGGCTTGTTGATGAATTCGGAAGCCCCCCTTTTTATGGACTCCACCACGTTCTTGGTCTCGCCGTGTCCGGAGAGCATTATCACTTCGGTGGGCCGCTCCATGGACTTGATCTTCTCCAAAACCTCCAAACCCTCCATCCCGGGCATCTTGATGTCTAAAAGCACCAGGTTGGGTTGGGCCTTGGAGACCATCTGGATTCCCTCCAGCCCGTCTTTAGCGGATAGTATGTCGTAGGATTCTCCCAAACCCTCGCTTAGAATCCAGGAGATTTTGGGATCGTCGTCGATCACCAGGATTTTGACTTTATCTCTATCCATGTTCGGTTTTCCCGAGGTTGAAAGCCGGACTTATGAAGTCCGACTTTATCGCTTTTTTATTATCGGCAGAATTTCGACTTTTTGGAGCCGGGCCTGCCCATCCGTTCGCTTTTTCCTGGCCCGAGATCTCCCGTTTCTCGGAGAGTCGACCCTCAGGCCAAAGGAAGGTCCACGAAGAAGGTGGTTCCTTTGTCCAACTGACTCTCCACTGAGATTGAGCCTCCATGTGCTTTCACCACGCGATCCACCACTGCCAGTCCCAACCCCGTACCCTCTTTCTTGGTGGTGAAGTAGCGGTCGAAAAGCCGGCTGATGTTCTCCGGTGAAATTCCGCATCCGGTGTCGGTTATTGCCACCCGCATGTACTCCGAGCCATTTTGCGGGGCCTTGTGCAGGCTGTTTTCCACCTTAAGCTCTCCACCCTGCGGCATGGCCTCAATGGCGTTTAAGATTATGTTTAAGAATACCTCCATGATCTGATTCTTGTCCGCCATCACCGTGTAACCCTCGACTAAGTTCTTCTTCAGTGCGATGTTTCCCCCGGCTAAATCCCTTTCCACCAGCTTCAGTGCCCGGTCCAGGATGGTAACAATGTCCTTCTTCTCCATCTCATACTTGTAGGGATTGGAGAAGCTGACGATCTCCTTCACCAGCCCGTCTAAATGGAATATCTCCTCCTCCACTAAGTTGAAGTATTTCTCCTTGTCTTTGGCGTTCGACCATTTCTCCCGAAGCAATTGCAGCGTTCCCTTGATATTGGTCAAGGGTTTCTTCAAGTCGTGCGTGATCTCCGAAACTAAGTTGCCCATGGTCACCAAGCGGGTGGCGTTCATCAGGGACTTTTGTCTTTCGTAGGCTGACGCCGACTGTGAGACCACGATGGAAATCAAACGCCGCTGCTCCTCGGTCAACTGCTTGTCATGGCGATTGCCCACCGAAAGCACGCCGTGAATGCTTCTCTCGGCGATGATGGGAAAGGAGGTGGTGGAGTGTGCGTGATCGGCCAAGTCCGGATGCCGGCTTAATGCGGCTTTGATTTTGACATTCACCTTCTCCCCTTCCTGGATTTCATCCTTATCCACAGGAACGCCGATGTGCAGTCTTCCGTTTTGACAGCCCTGGAATAAACCCGCCACCAACTCGCCGTCCTTCTCGTTCCAACTGAACCACACGGCGAATTCCACCGGAGTGATCTTTCGCACCCGCTCAAAGATCAGGCGGCACATCTGCTCGAAGTCCTCCACCAGCGACAGCCTGCCCGCTATGTCGTACAACACTTCCAGCTCTTCGATCTTCCTTCGGTTTTCGTTGAACTGCTCGGCATCATCTATGGCCATGGCCGCCTGAGAGGCGAAGGTGGTAAGCAGCTTAAGGTCGTTATGGGTGAAGGTTCCGCCACCCCTCTTGTCGCTCAAGTTAATGACTCCTAACACCTTATCCTTCAGTCTTAAAGGGGCGCATAAAAGCGATTTGGTGGCGTAATGTTTCTTTCTGAAATGGCTGAAACGCGAATCCTTCTCTATGTCCTTTACCACCAGCGGAGTACGAGTTTGGGCTACATGGCCGGCAATGCTGGAACCCAGCTCGAGCTTGGTCTTATGGATAATATCGTCGGCCAAACCTATGGCGGCTTCGATGGTGAGAACATTGCCCGGCCTTTGGATCAACATGATGGATCCCGATTCCGCCTCCATTACCTCCGTAGCCAAGGAGACTATCTTGTCCAACAGCGCCTTGAGACTCTTGGTGGTGCTTAGAGAAGTGCCGGCCTTATGCAGGGCGTTCAACTCCGCCACACGTTTCTTAAGCTCCTGGTTCTTGCTTTTAAGCTCTGCCAGCAGCTCGTTTTTCTCCCGATCCGCCTTGCGTTTGTCCAGCGCCCTCTGAATGGTGAGCTTGAGATCGGAGAACTCTAAGGGCTTCATTAGGTAATCATATGCTCCTTGGCTGATAGCACTGACAGCCGACTCTAAGGAAGCGTATCCGGTCATCAGGATCACCAGCGCTTCTTCGTCTTTGTCTCTGACGGCCTTAAGGATGTCCAATCCATCCACCCGGGGCATTCTTATGTCCGTCAGCACCAGATCGAACCTATCGTCTTGTATTTTGTTCAGGGCCTCCTCGCCCTGTTCAGCGGTGGTCACGTGATATCCGGCATTGGTCAGAAGCGAGCGCAGGCTCTCGCACATTCCTTTCTCGTCGTCCACCACAAGTATCTTTGTGTTCTCCACGGGCATGTCTCCCTCATCAACTGGAACAAGCCGAAAGCTCTAATTCGAAGCCCTGGGCAAATTCAAAACGAAGCTGGTTCCCTTCTCTTTTTTTATTAACTGGATGTCGCCGCCATGCCTCTCCATTATACCCGAGCATATCCACAAGCCCAATCCGGTACCCTTGCCGTTTTCCTTGGTGGTGAAAAACGGCTCGAATATCCGGACCGCGTTCTCCTCGGGTATCCCGCAACCAGTGTCGGAGAACTCTAATTGCACGCCTTGCCCGGTGTTCCGCGCAGCGATGTGTATTTCCCCTCCCCCGGGCATGGAATCCTTGGCGTTCACCAGGAGATTGAGAAACACCTGCCGAAGCTGATCTTCGGAACCCAGAACAGGTGGGAGACTCTTCGTCACTTCCGTCTCGATTTTGATGTTCCTGCCAAGAAAATCCTTATCAACTAAGGAAACGGTCCGCTCCAGAATCGAAGCCACGTCCAGCACCTCCATTTTGCTCCGTTCCGGCCGGGAGAACTCCAACAGACTCTTGACGATACGAGCTATCCGGTCAACCTCATCCTTAACCGCCTTCAGGTTTTCTCTATTGGGGTCACTTTCACTTAAGTTGGCGGAGGCAATCAGCAGGTAATTCTTGATGATTCCCAGAGGATTGTTTATCTCGTGTGCCAACGATGCGGACAGCTGTCCCAGAGCAGCCAGTTTCTCGCTTCGAATAAGCTTCTGCTGTGTTCTTTGGAGTTCCACATACATCTGCTTTTGACTCTCGTAGAGCATCGCGTTTTCGATAGCCACGGTAAGCTGGTCCGTCAGGACGGAGATGAATTCGATGTCGTTGTCCACGAAGCGGGGATTTACCTTCTTGGGACCCAGGATCAGCAAACCCACCAGATCCTCTCTGCTGATCAGCGGGACGCACAGCTTGCAGTTGAGGCTCTCCAAAATCCGTCTTTCGGAGCTGTCATCCTTGACCAGCGCCTGTATTTCCTCCAAAAAGAGCGGTTCCTTGGCGCAGAGAAACAGCTTCGACAGCTCACCATGGGGACTGATGTCCGCCAGATGAATCCCTTCCGACGGCTGGCCCGGATCTCCTGTGAGCTTGAGCAGCGAGAGCTTGTCGTGGTCAGGGCTTCTTCTCAGGAGGATGGCTATTTTCTCGATGCCCAGTTGGTCGGCTACCGTGGAAAGCGCTTCGCCCAGCAGCGCTTCCAGATCGAGCACAGAATTGAGCTTTCGGGAGAGTTCGAAGACTGTATACAGATCGAAGATCTTCTGCTTCAGGCGCTTGTTGGCCTGTGCGAGGCGACCGATCTTATCCTCCATCACCCTTTTGAGGAGATCGACCGATTCCTGAATTCTCTTCCTCACCTGTGTGTCCGATGAATTCGGGCAGTCAGGAAAGCTCTGAAGCTCAGACATAAGCAAAAAAAGGGACGTTGGATTAAAAGATTTCCGGTCTACTCGGGCGCACCAGGGGAGACACCCAGACACTTGGGCAGAGGTGCACCCGGACCACAACATCCTCAATGCTATCATCGGCAGAAGCGATAAGGAGTTAACGAAATTCTGCAAAGTTCTGCAATACTCGTGCGACAACCATATTTCCGCCGGTGGGAATAGTCGGAAGATCGTATGTCTGTCCGACTTATCACAAGCGCAAGAATTCTCTTGACTTCGGTATTGGCCCATCGTAGGATGGGATGGTCGTTTCGGCTGAAGACGAGATAGCCTATGCCGAGCGAGGCAAATTCTTAAGGAGGTGGTAAGTGAAGTCTCTTAAAGCCCTGTTCCCGATTCAGGTGATTGTGGTCTTGGCCGTGGCAGCCTCAGCTGTGGTGACAGGCGGTTGCGCATCGACCCAGCTTTACAATCTTTGGAAAGACCCGTCGTATCAAGCCGGGTCATTGAAGAAGGTGCTGATAGTGGCGATGCGTAAGGACGAGCTTAAGCGTCGCATGTGGGAGGATGCTTTCGTCTCGGCGCTGGGCGAGGATCACTCCGGCACGCAGGCGATTCCATCGTACCAACTTTTCCCGGACCGGGTTCCCGATACTCTGGCCGTACAGCAGAAGACGGAAGAGGAGGGTTTTGACGGCGTGCTGGTGGTCGCCAGGGTTCGGCGGGATACGTTGAAGACGAACGTGCCGGGATACGTGGACGTCGAGCCTTTTCCCAGATACAATTACAGGTGGAACACCTACGTCACTTATTACGAGAACGTTTACCACGCGCCCTATACCGAGTCGCAAGCCGTTTTCAGCGTTCGAACCGATTTATTGCTGCCGCAAGAAGGGGGCAAACTGGTGTGGTCGGGGACCAGCAAAGAGATCGACCCCGCCTCTCCCGACCAATTCAGAAAATCCGTCGCCGATCTGGTGATGGATCGATTGTCCAAAGCGCATCTTATCCGTTAGCAGGGTATCGGAAATAGATCTCTCTCCGTCGACGCCGGACATACGGCCGCCTATCTGGTATCCATCTCCGGGTGGGGATAGAAGTCATCGACAGAATTTGTATAGAACATGCTGGTGATCGGATATTTCTGCTGGAACACCACCGGGTTCTTGGCTCCCAAGGGCACTAACATCACGGAGCCCGGCTCCGTGTTCAGGTCATATCGGTTGTCCAGTGGAGTGTCGAAATAGAACAGATATTCCTGTATCCAGGGGAAGTAGGTATCCGCCTCGGTGCCCGAGAAGCCGTCGACCGTCAAGCCCGCTTTTCCCTCTGCCAGCGCCTCTTGCAGCTCAACCGCGTTGAGCGGCGTTTCATCCAGCACGGGTATGGCATCCCATTGCCCGTCGATCATCACCCACTTGTCCAGATCGCGAAGGTATGCCTCGGTCACCACGTGACCGGCGCCCGAAGGCCGCGTTTCGACGTCCCGCGTCTTTAGCGCCAGCACCCGGGCCGGAATCCCCAGAGCATTCAGCGCCCCGCATAGCACGTTTGAGTATTCAACGCACCTGAACTGCTTTCCCTGAGCCGCCTCCTGCAGAATGGTTATGGGGTCTTCTTTGCTGGGCTGGTTCTGGCCATTATGTTCCCACTGGCTGCGCACCCATTTTGAGACGGTCAGCAACCTCTGGTAATCGGTGGTATCTTTGGCCACAAGCCGGCTCAACTTGTAGTCGTTCCGCAGCTTGACCAGATAAGGATCGTCCACGCTGCTGAACTTGAAGAGGGCCGAGTCAGACTGCGACGGACTCTGGTCAAACTTCAGCGGAGTGGACATCTCCTTTTTGTGCGCTTCCTGGGCACTATTAGCTTTCTGCATTGTTGCGGCCCAGCGTGGGTCGGCGTGAAGCGAAGTAAGGTCCTCGTCGCGGCTTATGTGACCCGCGTTCCAAAACCCTGCTTCTATTGCCTTGTCGAGTAACTGGAATGCCGTGTCCTGGCTGCCGCTCAATGCATAGCAGCAAGCCGCATTGTATAGCACGCCGGCACCGTTGGCTCCGCTCTCCAGGGCTTGGGAATAGAGCCGGGCGCACATGGAATAATCTCCGTTATGATATGCCTGCTGGGCTTCGCCCAGGAAATCCTGACCTTGCTGTGCAAACGCGGAACAACAAAGAAACCCGATGCACAAGACAATTGTCGCTGACAGTCTCAGTTTCATCACACACCTCCTATATGATTCGATCCTGATTTCCCACCAAACCAGGGGACTTGGCGAGCACCGGAACGCCTTGCCCCCCTCTCTTCGTAAGAGAGGGGGAATCGAAGATCCGTAGGACAAGGGGGGTGAGTTCCCGCGCCTGTCGGATCCCCCGACCCAACAGGTAAACATCCTTTGATTCCCCGCAAATCCGCTGGACTTACTGGACATACTGGACTTTCTGGACTTTCTGATGTCGATTTTGAAAATCTGCCAAAGTCCAGAATGACCTGTTTACCTTGATCCTCTTCTTACGTGGCGACATAAACGTATCCGTCCACAAGCTGATAATGATACGAGGGAAGATTTAAGGAGTGTGATTCTTTGAATATGAACGCACATTGCTTTCAGATGCCTCCCTTCAATAACGGGAAGGACATTTCGATCAACATCAGAATTGTGGCGAGGTTGCAGGCGGACCCCAAGGGTTCCTCCGCTGACAAGGGGAGGTCAGAAGGGGTTGTCGAAAGTCCCGCCAGGTCAGGGGGACCAGGCGGGCACCGGATTTAGGGTAACTGGTTGAATGGTCGGCACAGTGATTCACAGCTGATTGAGCAGATTAAGCTGATCTGAGCTTCTGACATACCGTGTCTGTCGGGTCCCCCGACCCGACAGAAGAACATCGTCCAGTTTCCCGCCAGGTCAGGGGACCTGGCGGGCACCGGATTTGTAGGGGCCGCGTTCACGCGGCCCGCGGGTTCGATGAATCGAACCCCTACAAACTCCCTTATCAGGGGGACCCCAAAGGTTCCTCCCCTGATAAGGGGAGGTCAGAAGGGGTTGTCGAAAGTCCCGCCAGGTCAGGGAACCAGGCGGGCACCGGATTTAGGGTAACTGGTTGAATGGTCGGCACAGTGATTCACAGCTGATTGAGCAGATTAAGCTGATCTGAGCTTCTGACATACCGTGTCTGTCGGGTCCCCCGACCCGACAGAAGAACATCGTCCAGTTTCCCGCCAGGTCAGGGAACCTGGCGGGCACCGGATTTGTAGGGGCCACGTTCACGCGACGGGTGGCCCGGCCTGCTCGTAAGGCCGGGTGTATCGCACACACAGGACCGGACTTTGAACCGCTAATGTTCTCCGCCCGATCCCTCTTTCTGCCAATCGTGGAATATGCACCGTCCTAGCTCCGGTGCATATTCATAGCACTTCTTGTAGCTTCCG
>CAZWAO010000077.1:0-11630 GCA_964631815.1 uncultured Ignavibacteria bacterium
AGATCCTCCAACCTGCCGTTGGTACAGGTGCCTAAGAAGACCTGATCTATTTTGACTCCCCGGGCTTCGCCGATGGGCTTGACGTTGTCCACCGTGTGGGGGAACGAGACCATGGGCACCAATTGCGAAGCGTCGATCTCGATCACCCGTTCGTACTGGGCATCCTTGTCCGGGGCGATCTTCTTGAACTTGCTTCCCCGGCCCTGCTTTTGCAGAAACTGCTTGGTGGTCTGGTCGGCGGCTATCAGTCCGGCCTTGGCCCCGGCCTCTACCGCCATGTTGGAAAGCGTAAGCCTGCTGCTCATGGACATGTTATCTATGGTGTCGCCGCAGAACTCCAGAGCCTTGTAAGTGGCCCCATCCGCGCCGATGGTTCCGATCAGGTGAAGGATGATATCCTTGGCATACACTCCCTGGGGCAGCTTGCCCGAAACTGTAACCTTGAAGGTCTCCGGCACCCTCAGCCAGGTTTTGCCCAGGGCGATGCCTACGGCCACATCGGTGGAGCCCATGCCGGTGGCGAAAGCCCCCAGCGCTCCGCCGGTACAGGTATGCGAGTCGGCGCCGATTAAAATGTCCCCCGGATTGAGATAGGATTCGGCTATGATCTGATGGCAGACTCCCTCACCCACGTCCGAAAGGCAGGCCCCGGTCTTTTGAGCGAACTTCCTGATGGTGAGATGATCGTTGGCCAGCTCCCTGCGGGGTGAAGGGGCGGCGTGGTCCAAGAAAAGCACGGTTCTTTTGGGATTGGCCGCCTTCTCCAGATTGATCTTCTGCAGCTGCCGGATGGCCAAAGGCCCGGTTCCGTCCTGGGTCAGGCATACGTCCACCTTAACCAGAGCTATCTCACCGGCGGAGACCTCTTTTCCGGCGTGCTGCGCTATTATCTTCTCGGCTATGGTTTTTCCCATGATGTTCCTCTTTTGATTTGACGTTTATCGTCGTGTCGGAACGATGCAGGAGCTCCTTTGTCCGTGGGACAAAGGCCTCGGTCGAAAATCCCAATTTAACAAAAAACCTACGTGGAGTCAACCGGGTTTTGTGAGAGGTTTCACAAAATTCCGCAGACGGCAGGATGCCGGGAGGCTTTTATTTCGCCGATAGAAGTGAAAAACGGATGTGGGGAAATGATATGCCGGTGAGAGATAGGGACGCACAAAAGCGCCGCCGGGAGAGACCACCGTCCTGAAGTCAAATCCGCAACAGATCAGCCCTGGTATCCCAGATGCGTCTTCAAAAGCTCCTTTATCTCCTCGACCTTGAAGGGCTTGGCCAAGAATCCATCCGCATTTGCAGCAAATGCGTCGGAGCGGGATGACTCCGTGCCGAACCCGGTGATGACCACCACCGGAAGTTGGGGGAACTTGGTTTTGAGCGCGCGCAGAAGATCCATGCCCCCCATCTTGGGCATCCGCAGATCGGTTATCACCATGTCGAAGGATTTTTCCGCCAGGGTCTTCAGCGCTTCCTCACCGTCCCTGGCCCCCACGGCGCGGTAGTCGAAGAAATCCAGGATGTCGGACAGCAGGCTGGACATGTGGGGATTGTCGTCGACGATCAGTATCTGATTGGTCTTGGACATTTCTTTAGGTTCCCCGCTGGGGCATCGGCACATACACCCGTGCCTTTTGCCCAGTTGCCCATACTTGTACCTTTCAGATTAGTTTATCGGTTGGGAAAGAGCCAATCTTAATTCCGATGTGCACTTCTCAATTGATTGTCCGGCTTACCATGCTTTCTTCTCTTGACGGGATCTGACATACAACTTCGGCAAGCCATAGAAAAACGCCGGGCGCCGGGATTATGATCCCGGCGCCCTCATGCTTGATCCCAAATCGCTCCGCTGCCCGGCCGATTAGGTGTTCTTGCAGCCAGCCTCACTTCAGGGTGGGAGTGTTGTCGTCCTGGCCCTCGTGGATGGTGGCAAAGCCGCCTCCCGCATACTGGCCCTGGTCGTTGTACACGCTTATGGTGTAAGTACCCGGCTCCAGATCGTATATGGTGGTTTCCAGGTCGTAATAGCAAAGACAATAGCAGGGATTGTCACCCCATTCGTCCTCGTACAGATTGATGGCGTATCCTTCCTGCCGGACTTGGGTGCTGATGTTGAGGCAGCAGTTGTAATAAGCATCGGCATGCAGCACCGTCACGTCGTTGCCGGAAACGGTGATGATAATGTTGTCCGGGACGGAATAGGTCGGAGACTGCTTGCAGTCGCCCTTGTTAAGATGATTCACCGGCATCTTGACCGGCTGGACTTCCCGCAATCCGGCCGTCGCCAGAGAAGCGGCAAGGAGAACGGTTAGGGCCAGAGTCGGCATGATCCACGGAGTCTTGTTTCTCATCTTGCACCTCCTGTGGAGTTTGGTTCGTGAGTAGCCATCACCCATCAGCATCTCTTGCTGCTGGGTCCTGTTGGTGTAGAATCCCACTTTCACCAAAGCAGGCGGACGTTCTGTGGAATCCAAAGGGAGAACACTTCCGTCAATGACAATACATTCCTGTTCTTTCATTGTCAAGTAAAAACCGATCTGACTCTGATTCCGTCGTCTGTGCACGCTTCAGGGTTAGGTTCGACTCGAAATGACGACCGGTCTTCCAACGCCATTCTCGTGTTGACCAGGGTAAACATGTATATGGCTCGTTAACAATGAGTTACATTACAACATTGCCTTATACCCAAACAACACGTTTGTTTTCTTCAGCCAAGCGCGTAAAGATGGCCATTAGTAATCTGTTTATTGACAACGCCTTAGTGGTGAATATTGACAGAGAGGCCGATCATTAAAAATCATTGCCGGAAGCAGACGTTTTTTGTTGACAAATTGGCACTCTCACCGTAACATGAAGAGATTGGACGGCAAACATCGAAAGCGTTCGGGTGGAGAATCCGGTGGCTTGCCATAACTTGCTGCGAAGTAAAGCCTTACTTTTACACTTCGGGTCTAAAGTCCAAGGAGCGACATGCTAAAAATCGCTGATAATAAGCTGGTAATTGGCAAAGAGGACTATTACCCGTTTTCAGCCGAGATGCATTATTTTCGGGTCAACAAAAGGTACTGGTCCATATGTTTTGAGCGGATCAGGAAAGCCGGGTTTCGCATCATCTCCACCCGCGTGCCCTGGAACCTACATGAACCGGCGATCGGCGATTTCGATTTCATGGGCGCCACGGATCATTCCAAGGATCTGGTGGTCTTCTTGGAGTTGGCGCGAGAGTTCGGATTGAAGGTGGTCCTATATCCGGGGCCCTTCATCGGCTCGGATTGGAGGAACGGAGGATATCCCGACTTTCTGTATAAGTCCCCGGAGATTTTAGCCAAGAACCCGGCCGGTGAGCCGCTGCAGGTTTCCGGAAAAAAGGATACGGAAGGGAAGGCTTATCTTTTCTCCGTACTTCACCCCCGGTTTTTGACTCACGTCAAGAGATATTTCGCCGCCCTGTCGGACGTGATAAAAAGCTACGTCTATCCCAAAGGGCCGGTGATCATGGTCAGGCTGGACAACGGTCTTTCCGCCTGGCTTTCCGCTGCCGGGGCCGAAGGCCTGAATCCCTTCGGCTGTGACTACAACCAGTACTTGACCGGCACTCTGTATCCCGACTTTCTCAAGCAGAAATACGAGGACCCCAAGAAGCTCAGCCAGCTCTACAAGGAGAGACACAGGCATTTCGCCGACGTGGTTCCGCCCGCCGAATTGAAGATATCCAAGCTTCACAATCTGATCCGGTATTTCGACTGGATGGATTTCAGGGAAAAGGCCGGCCGCGATTTCATTATGAAGCTCAAGGAGCTGTATTTGTCCTTCGAGGTGGCGCCTCTTTTCTCCACCGGTCTTTTCACCTCCCGGGATTTCTCCGTTCCCTTCAACTGGCAGTCCGCCGAGTCGGATGACCTCTTCACCGGCATCGACTTGGTCTGGCACGTGGACTATGTGGAGCTGGCGCGCCATCTGCGGTATTACGGCACCTGCTGCCGCCTGGCCTGGGCCTCGGAATTCGCGGTGGGAGCGCGCGCGGATTCGCCCAAGGACGCGGCCAAGTATTTTCCCGTATCTCCCCGCAAGGTGAAATTCCTGTTGACCTCGGCCCTGGCTGCGGGCCTGCGGGGTTTCAATTACTACATGTTCGTGGAGAGGGATCACTGGTACGATGCTCCCTTAGCCAACGACGGGACCATCCGGCCCAGTTTCGATCTGACCAAGAAATTCACCGAGATGGGCACCCGGATCCAGCTCAACCAGCTGAAGTGCCAGCCGCAATTGGGCCTGGCGGTTTACCGTCCCTATCTGTGGTACGACCTGCTCTACTCGCGGGCCGGCGAGAAGACCCCCGACTTTTTCCCCTATCTTGCGCCTCTTCTCTCCAAGACACACAAGGGATTGAGCCGCGACCTCTTGAACCTCAGGCTGGATTACGGCATGCCCGATTTATGGCTGGAGAAGAGCCTGGAGGGCTTCCCCGTGCTTTTGGTTGCCTGCGCCGAATTTATGGACCAGGAGACCCAGGAGCTCCTGGCGAATCTGGTCAGGCAGGGAACCACCCTGATATTATTCGGGCTTCTGCCCCGGCTCGATCTGAGAATGCGGCCTTGCAAGGTGCTGGCCGACGCCCTTCACATGCAAACCAAAGCCCAGAGCCGGGTGGCAAACGTGAAGGCTCCGGATCAGGAATTCACCGCTCCCCTGTACGGATACATCCGGGGAGCCAAGCGATCCGGGGTACTGGCCAAATCGCAGGATCGAACCGTGGGCGCCGTCTCCAAGCTGGGCAAGGGACGGGCTTTCCTTTTCACTTTCGACATCTCGGCTCAGCTGTATCATCCCAAGCTTGCTTTTCTGGAGGAGGTGCTCTCCCAGTCGGGCGCGAAAAGTCACATTTACTGTGACGATCCGGAGGTGGAGTTGAGTCTTCAGAAGACCGAGACGCACAACGTGCTTTTCCTGATCGATAGCTCCCAACCATGCCCTTCTTCTCTCGACGAAAAGAGCCGCAAGGAGATAATACTCCGCTTTGATTCCCGCAAAATGGGGATACGGGGAAGCCGGCTTCGCCTGACCGATCTTTTAGGAGACGAGGTCATCAAGACCACCTCCCTGGCCCTGAGAGACGGCATCCTGTTGAGCCTGGAGCCCCAGGCCAGCCGTATGTATTTAATAGAGGCAAAGTAATGTCCCTCGTTCTGCTTAAGATACCAGCTTGCGGGCGCAACTATCTTAAAGTCAGAGAGATACCCCTTCGGCAAGGTAATTCTGTTAGACAAAACGACTCGGTGAATTCGACGCCAAAATTTCCTTTGCGTCTTGCGTATAATGTATTGTAAAAGGTTGTTGGGATATCCAGCAACGGTTATAATGCAATGTAAGGTAACAAGTTAAGTTGTATTTAGGGTTTGCTGTTGCAAGCTCGAGGTGAGCGCGTATGGAGGGAAAGGTTAACGTCACCATTCGAGGGAAAGCCGAGCTAACAAAAAAAAGGCATCAGATCAGCGTTCTGCTGAAGAAGGCGATGAGAGGGGGCAAGCAAGCTAAGGTCAGGCTGCACAAGGACTTCGGCATAAGAGTCTACTCCTCTCAGGAGATAGGCGATTACGTCAGAGAACGGCTGGAGACCGAGGTGGTCGATGACGCGCCCTTGCGGATTGGCGCCAAAAGCGGCAACCGCGGCCTTGGTATAAGAAAGGGCAGACGAGCGAACAGAAGAAGGTAATCAGCCCTCGAAAAAGGCGGCCGGAATTGATTCGCAGATGTCGCACCCAACGGTGCGACATTTTTTTCTGTGACATGCGCCCGTACGATACGCACAAAACGGAAAAGGCTGAGCCCAAAGGCCCAGCCTTCTTTGATCGCATCCGTTTTTAAGTCACCCCGGAGTTTGGGGCTCTCTTAAGCCTTGGCGTATTTCTTGACGCCTTCCTGGTACAGGTTTCCGCCGTGGCAATCCTGAACCACTATGGCCGGAAAGTCCTTCACCGTCAGCCTCTTTATGGCCTCGGCTCCCAATTCCTCCCAGGCCACCAGCTCGTTTTTGACCACCGACTTGGCGATCAGGGCGGCAGCGCCTCCCACCGCAGCCAGATACACCCCGCAGTACTTCTTCAAAGCCGTGGGCACGTCTCCAGCCATCTCTCCTTTTCCGATCATCCCCTTGGAGCCGGCTTGCAGAATCCGGGGGGCGTATTTGTTCATCCTGCCGGAGGTGGTGGGTCCGGCCGAGCCGATCACGTTTCCCGGACGGGTGGGCGAGGGCCCGGCGTAGTAGATCAGCTGGCCTTTTATGTCAAAGGGGAGCTTCTCTCCTTTGTCCAGAAGCTCCACCATCCTCTTGTGGGCGGCGTCTCTGGCCGTGTAGATCTCTCCGGTTATGAGAACGTCGTCTCCGATTCTCAGGTCCTTGACCGCATCGTCGGTTAAGGGAGTGGTTATCTTTTTCTGCGCCATTTTATTCTCCTTATGTCCTGTTTGACAAGCTTTGTCAAGTTTGTCATTCTGAACGAAGTGAAGAATCTCATGGATACGGGATACTTCAAATTCGAGATTCTTCCCCCGCCTCCGGCGGGCTCAGAATGACATTTTCCGGCAATCCTTACAATATCGCCTCTTTGTGTCTGGCCGCGTGGCAGTTGATGTTCACCGCCGCCGGGAAGCTGGCGATATGGCAGGGATAGGTCTCCACGAAAACCGCCAGCGCGGTCTGGGTGCCTCCGAAGCCCTGCGCGCCGATGCCCAGCTTGTTGACCTTTTCCAAAAGCTCCGCCTCCAGTTTGGCATAGAAGGGATTGGGATGTTTGGATCCGATATCCCTCAGAAGCGCCCTTTTGGCCATCTCGGCGCATTTCTCGAAGGTCCCCCCGATGCCCACGCCCACCACGATGGGCGGACAGGGATTGCTTCCCGACCTTTTCACTTTGTCGAGCACGAATTCCTTCACCCCTTCCACCCCGTCGGCCGGCTTCATCATCTTCACCTCGGACATGTTCTCGCTTCCGCCGCCTTTGGGCGCGATGATGATCTTGAGCTTGTCGCCCTTGACCACGTTTAAGTGAATCACCGCCGGGGTATTGTCGCCGGTGTTTTTCCTCTCGATGGGGTCCGCCAGGATGGACTTTCGCAGGTAGCCGTCCTTGTAGCCCTGCCGGACTCCCTCGTTGATGGCCTCGAACAGGTTGCCGTCCTTGATGCAGACCTGATCGCCCAGATCCACGAAGAAAACGGAAAAACCGGTATCCTGGCAGATGGGGAATTCACCCTGCTTGGCGATCTCGAAGTTGTCGATGATCTGCTTGAGGGTGGCCTTGGATACCGGCGACTCCTCCTTCTGGTATGCATTGCGCAGCGCCTTCTGCACGTCCTCGCCCAAGTTGTAGTTGGCGTCAATGCAGAGATCCTTTACCGTTGAGATTATGTCTTTGGCCGCAATCTCACGCATGGCTCCTCCTAACTGGTTTTTGATAAGGTAAGTTCCAGGACTCCGTTGACAAGATTTTCAATGCCCGATGCCGTTTCCGCCGGCGAGAGCTTCAGAAGATTCGACGGGGTGGAAATGACCCGATGATCCGAGTCCATTACCGCTTCCGGTCCCCGGGAGAGGACATGCACGGCGCCCATCCGTTCCACCTGCCGGATCAGCTCCGGATCCTTTCCCACGGTCAAAGTCAGCGGCGCCTCCAGGATATTTCTCAAAGCGGAAGCCACCAAGAGGCCGGATAGGCCGCAGGCCCCGATGGGTTTTTTCCTCCGGTACATCTCCCGGACTATCCTTTGCAGCTCCTTTTGCGGTCGCAGATAGCTGTTCTCGTCTTCACCCACCGAATCCGCCAGGTTCTTAACGGCGCCCTCCCCGCCCGGCAGAAGCAGGCCCTCCACGTCCTTCCCCGAAAGAAAGCTCAGCTCTTTGATGCCGCCCCAGGCGATGCGGGCGGACTCGGCCAGCACGTTTCTGCTCTGGCTCATGCTGGTCCGGCTGAGGTGGTCCATCACCACCTTCTGTCTTGCATCCGGAGCGAAGAAGACCGGCGTGTTTCCGCTGCGGGCCAGGTAGTGGGAGAGAAGCACCGTCTCCCACACGTCCGAGCCGTCTAAAAATCCGCATCCGCTGAGGATTAAGGCGAAATCGGCCATAGCTTAAAACCGGTTGGGTTTCCTTTATCAAAGAACGGGCGAACGATCCATACACCCGGGCCTTAGAATACGGCAACGGCTTCCGCCGCGGTTTCCCTTGATCTAAAAACCGCGCGCAAACGCCCGGGCCCGTATTGGTCCGGGATGCTGGTTCACTTGATCCGGCAAGAAAGTCTTTCAGTTCCGTGATTCCGTAGGACGAAGGCAGGATATGGTCGCGTAAATCACCGTCTGAGCAGGGAGACTTCAGAAGGCATCAAAAGACGTTGACCGACTTGCGGGTCTTTCCCTTCGGTTCGAACTTGACCACTCCATCCCTCAAGGCGAAAAGCGTATCGTCCTTCCCCTTTCCCACGTTGAGTCCCGGGTGGATTTTGGTTCCTCTCTGCCGCACCAGAATGGTGCCGGCCAGCACGGCTTCACCCGAGAACCTCTTCACCCCCAGCCTCTGCCCGTGAGAGTCCCTTCCGTTTCGTGAACTTCCTACTCCCTTTTTGTGTGCCATAGCGATCTACCTTCTTTTTGAAAAAGAGCTTTGGTCCGACATTTTGAGCTTTTCCATCAAAGCCAAACCCAGAAAGTGCATCTACTGCCAGCGCCGTTCTGGGTTTGGTAAGATAACAGACCGATTTTGTTTGGCAAGCGAAATCTTGGGCTAAGTCAGAGATTTCTCCGGTGCGATCTGCTCCTCCTCTTGCGGAACGGTTTGGATATCGAAGCTCAACCCCTCCTTTTCTCCCTTCCGATCCACGGTCACCCGGCACCTGCCGGAGAACTGTCCCCTTAGTATCTCCTCGGCCAGCGGGTCCTCCACGTGCTTTTGAATGGTCCTTTTCAGAGGACGGGCGCCGAAGGTGGGGTTGAAGCCCTTCTCCGCCAAGAACTCCTTGGCCCGGGCGGTCAACTCGAAGTTGATGCCCCGGTCCTTCAACCGCTTGGCCACGTCCGCCAAGAGTATGTCGATGATCTGCAACACCTCTTCCATGCCCAGGGCATGGAACACTATGATCTCGTCGATCCGGTTTAAAAACTCCGGATTGAATGCCCTTCTGGTCTCCTCTAAAAGCTTCTGCTTCATCTGCTCGTAAGAGGAGTCGGCCCCCTCCTTCTGGAAGCCTAAGGTCTTTCCTCCTTTGATCTCCCGCGCGCCTAAGTTGGAGGTCATTATCACCACGGTATTCCTGAAATCCACCCTCCGGCCGAAGCTGTCGGTTAAGGCGCCGTCGTCGAACATCTGCAGCAGAATGTTGAAGACGTCGGGATGAGCCTTTTCGATCTCGTCCAACAGCACCACCGAATAGGGCTTGCGCCTCACCTTCTCGGTCAGCTGCCCGCCTTCCTCATAGCCCACGTATCCGGGAGGGGCGCCGATCAGACGGGAGACGGAGAACTTCTCCATATACTCGGACATGTCGATTCTTATGAGGGAATTCTCGTCCTCGAACAAAGCCGCAGCTAAAGCCCGCCCCAGCTCGGTTTTGCCTACGCCGGTGGGTCCCAAAAAGATGAAAGAGCCTATGGGCCGCCGGGGATCGCCCAAGCCCGCCCGGTTGCGCCGGATGGCTTTGGCCACCACGGTGATGGCCTCTTGCTGCCCCACGATCCTTTTCTTCAGCTCATCCTCCATGCGCAGAAGCTTCCGGGATTCCTTTTCCTCCAGCTTGAACAGGGGGATGCCGGTCATCTTGGAGACCACGCAAGCCACGTCCTCCGCGGTTAAGGTGACTCTCTCCTGGCCCTTGCCCTGCTCCCAGTCCTTCTTGGCCTGGTCCAGCTTCTCCTTCTTGGTCTTAAGCTCGTCCCGCAGCTGGGCCGCCCTTTCGTACTCCTGGCTCTCGATGGCTTTCTTTTTCTCCTGGTTCAGCTCCACCAGCTCCTGCTCCAGCTTCTCGAAAACCTCCGGGCGCGTACAGGTGGCCAGGTGTATTTTGGAGCCGGCTTCGTCTATCACGTCGATGGCCTTGTCCGGCTGGAATTTCCCGGTGATGTACCGGTCGGAGAGTTTCACCGCGGCCTCGATGGCCTCCTCCGAGATGGCTATCCGGTGATGCTCTTCGTATTTCTTCTTCAGGCCGTACAGGATTTTCTTGGTATCGTCGGCCGAGGGCGGGTCCACCATGATGGTCTGGAAACGCCGCTCCAAAGCACCGTCCTTCTCGATGTATTTGCGATATTCATTCAAGGTGGTGGCGCCGATGCACTGTATCTCGCCCCGGGAGAGCGAGGGTTTGAATATGTTGGAGGCGTCCAGCGACCCTTCCGCTCCGCCCGCCCCCACGATGGTATGCAGCTCGTCCAAAAAGAGGATCACGTCCTTGGAGTTGACGATCTCGTTCATCACCGCCTTCATCCTCTCCTCAAACTGTCCCCGGTACTTGGTTCCCGCCACCAGAGCGGCCATGTCCAGCGACACGATCCTTTTGTTCTCCAGGGTCTGGGGAACCTTGCCGGCCACGATCCTTTGGGCCAGCCCCTCGGCGATGGCGGTTTTTCCCACGCCCGGCTCGCCGATTAACACCGGGTTGTTTTTCTTCCTTCGGGAGAGTATCTGGGAAACCCTCTCGATCTCGTCGTCCCGGCCGATGATGGGATCCAGCTTGCCTCGCCGGGCCAGCTCGGTCAGATCGCGGCCGAAGTGATCCAAAGCCGGGGTCTTGCTCTTCTTCCTCTTCCTCCCGTAAGAAGAGGGCTTGCCGCTCTGGATGTTCTTCAGCTCCTCATACACTTCCTTGTAATCGATGTCGTACATGGAGAGCACCTGTGCCGCCACTCCCTCCTCGTCTCTGAGCATGGCCAGCAGCAGGTGTTCGGTGTCGATATCCTTGGACCTTAAGGCCCGGGCCTCCTGGGCCGAGACCTCCAACAGCTTTTTGGCTCTGGCGGTCAGAGGAAGCTGTCCTATGGCCATGGTTCCTCCGGAGGGCTGCACCACGTCCTCCACCGTCTGCCTCAGCTCGCTTTGGTCGATTCCTATATTGTTGAGAATCTCGACGGCCCTTCCCTCGCCCAACCGCAAAAGGCCCAAAAGAAGGTGTTCGGTTCCGATGTAGTCATGCTTCAGTCGGGCCGCCTCGTCCCGGGCATATTCAATGGCCTTGCGAGCTCCCTCGGTGAACATTTCATTCATCTATATCCTCCACTTCGATTTCGGGTCCGATGGTCCTGCTTTCAATAGGGCGGCGAGCTTTCTATCGCCTTACCCTTCTCGTCTTCAGTCTTCTTAATCTATTACGCAAAAACCATCCGAATGTCGACTTCGCCGGAGCAGACCGCCCGCTCGGACGGGTCCGCACTTTGATGTCGAAGCCGGTTATTTGGTTTTCCTATCGACTTGTTTTCGAGGCTGCTTCTCCAGCCTGGATCGAACCAGGTCGGCCCTGACCCGATCCCTTTCGCTCGGCTCCATCTTTTTGCCGAAGAATTTCTGAAGATGAGCCGGCTGGGTCAAGGCCAAGATCTCATTGACCTGCGACAGGCTCACCTGGTCCAAAACTTCCATGGCGATCCCC
>CAZWAO010000078.1:0-11589 GCA_964631815.1 uncultured Ignavibacteria bacterium
GTCGATCGGCAACAAACCAGGTGGTCTCAGTCTCGAGATCATAGTGGTGGACAACCTCTCTTCGGACGGAAGCGTCAAGATCATCCAAGAATTCTCTCCCTCTGTCATTTTGATGGAAAACCAGAAAAACCTGGGATATGCTCATGCCAACAATCAGGGAATTGGGAAGTCGACGGGCAGATACGTGCTGCTTCTGAATCCCGACACCGAGATTCGAGGAAACGCTCTGGATTCGATGTTCCGGTTCATGGAGACGAATCCTGACATTGGGGCCCTGGGGCCGAAGCTTCTTAACCCGGACGGAAGCGTGCAGCCCTCCTGCAGGGAATTCCCCGGATTCTCTACGTTGTTATGGGAGTTCTCCGGCTTAAGCAGGCTTTTCCCCAAGAGCGGAATCTTCGGCAGATGGAGAATGGGCTACTTCAATTTTGACCGGACCATCGAGGTGGATCAGCCTATGGGGTCCTGCCTGATGCTCAGACGGGAGACCTTAAATCAAGTGGGCTATTTCGATGAGAACTTCCCCATGTTCTTCAACGACGTGGATCTGTGCTATCGCATAAAAGCCGCCGGCTGGAAGATATTCTTTTGTGCGGAGGCCCAGGTGACACACCACCGGGGAGCATCCACCAGCAAAGCCAAAAGGAAGATGATCTGGCTTTCGCATCTGGCCTTCTATAGATTCTTCAAGAAACACAAGACCGGTTGGGGGAACCGGCTCTTGCTTTCCCTGCTGCTGATTCCCCTGGTGCTTACCGCCTTACTCCGGATGATCGTAAGAAGATGAGCCGGAGCGGTCGATATATCAAAGGCGACTGTCAATGCGCGGTTGGTTGTTAGGGACCGAAAACCGCTCTATCCGTGGGAATTAAGCGTTGACAAAAGTGTGAAACGTGGTATCTTTGAAAATAGGATATAGCTGCTTAAGTCGCTAAGAGCAGCGCGGGTCCGTTCGACAGGGCGATCAGTACAATCAGCAAAGCTTGCTAACGTTGTTTGCTTGAACATTCTCATACCGGTCTATATCACCTGAATTCCTGGAGTCGTACATGAAGCCCAAATTCTGTCTTCTGCTTCTTGTGAGTGTGTCCTTCTTAATTCTGACTGCAATCCCAACCTGGGCGGATGATCCGGGAAACCCGGATACTTGCCGGGTCCAGTGCGGCGACCTCACCCTGCCCGGACAGCAGGTGGTGATCGCCGTCGACGTATACAATGACGAGGATTTAGGGGGACTGGTCGTGCCCTTGACGTTCGGCTATTCCGGTCTGGATGTGGTCTGCGATTCGGTCAGCTTTGTGGGAGGCAGGGCAGAGCATGCCGAATATCGGGGAATCGCCATCGACAGCGCTGAGTTCAAACTGTTCTTCTATGCTGTGTTCATCGACTCTCATATGGTAGCAGGCGACGGGGCTGTGGCTTACCTGTATTTCTCCACCGGCCCCACATGGGATTCGACTCTCTGCGTCCATATCGACACCGCGTTTTTTCCTCCCACCACCGTGCTGGAGTTCACCCCCCGGTCCTCGGGCCAGGCGCTTCATCCGGAATTCAACAGGGGTTGTGTAGCTTCCGGCGTAAGTCCGATGCCCGGGCTTATCGAGCCTTTGAATCAGGCCCTGCTTTGTTCTCCGGATACGTTTGATTTAGTCTGGTCCAGCGCAGGGGATGATTTCTCCTATACGTTGGAGTATGCTCAGGACTCGGCGTTCACCATCGGGGTGGTGACTCTCGGCGATCTGGTCGACACCAGCCAGGCCGTTTCTCTGCCCAAAGGCACCTATTTCTGGCACGTGAGCTCGCGCAACTCCTGCGGTGCCGAAAGTCCTTCCCAGGAACCGCCGTTTGCCTTCTCCGTTTATCTGAGCGGGGATGCCAACGCCGACGGCCTGGTGGATTTGGCGGATGCGATCAGGATATTGAACTATCTCTATAAGAACGGCGAGGAACCTGATCCCTTGGAGAGCGGAAATGCCAATGCGGACGAGATCATAGACATCGGGGATGCGGTCTGGCTCCTCAACTATCTTTTCAAATCCGGCCCCTTCCCCCGTTGCCCATAGAGAAGAAAACAAGAGAGCCAAAAAATAAAAGGCAGAAGTGATCGTTCGAGATTCGCTTCTGCCTTTCTTGTCGACGGCCTTACGGCAGCCTGCTGGAACCGGGTTTGAACCCATGCCAAGCTGACAGATAGGCCTACGATTCTTTCCAGGCACAAGGGCGGTAATCTCTGCCTTGGTGGGACGGACTTTTATCTTCTCAACGATGCGGTTCAGCCTGCTATCACTCGGCGAACATCAGGCACACCCGTTTTGGGGAGGCGACCCTGCCTTGTACAGGCAGTTGAGCAGGTAGATCGCGTCTGCCACGTCGATGACGCAGTCTGAGTTGACGTCTCCCGACGCCGGAGGCTCCGGAGCCGACCCGTTCTTGTACAGGTAATTGAGCAGGTAGATGGCATCCGCCACGTCCACCGCCTCATCACCGTTGGCGTCTCCCGCTACGTACGTTCCCTGGATGGTGAGAAGTACGGCATCCTGAGCGTTGACCCGGCCGTGGCCAAGCTGGGTGCACTTCCCTGTCACCGGGCTATAAGAATACCCTCCCACCTGCTCGGCGGTCTCCTCGATTATCTCCCTGACCTCGGAGGGCTGCAAAGACGGATCGACGGACAAAACCAGCGCGGCCACGCCCGCCACCATAGGAGAGGCCATGGAAGTGCCGGCGCAGTAGCCGTAAGTTTGGGTGATTCCGTAATCGTTGAGCGTGACGTAGTAGTTGGGCATGGTGGAATAAATATCGTCCGAATCATACGGGGATCCGTATCCGCCCGGCGCCGCCACGCAGACCTGGCTTCCTATGCTGGAGAAGGGAGAAACGTGATCCGTGGCGTCGGTGGAGGAGACGCAGATCACGTTGTCGTATGAGGCGGCATAAGCTGCCGGATAGGAGACCGACCCGCCCCAGTTGTTGCCGGCAGCGGCAACTAAAAGAACGCCGTGCGAATCGGCGTAGGCCACCCCGTGTTCCTTGGTGGCTGAGCTCGAGCCTCCGCCGCTGTAGTTGACCAGACGGGCGCCGTGGTCCACCGAGTAGATCATCCCGTCCCGGAAATTCTCGTGCGACCCGGAGCCCTGGGAATCGAAAACCTGATTGATCATGAGCTTGCAATTCCAGCACACCCCCGCCACTCCCACGCCGTTGTCGGTCTCGGCCGAGATGATGCCCGCCACGTGAGTTCCGTGGCCGTTGTTGTCGGTCACGCTTTCGCCGTCGCCCTGGATGTCTGCTCCGATGATGATCTTGAGGCGGCTGTCCAAATCCGGATGCGACAGTACACCGGATATCATGGGAATGCCCGAATCCAGAACCGACACGATGATGCCCGAGCTGCCGGTTTCATGATCCCAGGCCTGGGGAGCATCGATGTCGGCATCCCCGGTGCCGCCCGGAGGGCTTTGGCCCACGTTGTTAAGCCCCCATTGCTTCTGCAAAGCGTACTCCGGATCGTTGGGCGTCAGGCACAGCCGGTCTATCATGTTGGGTTCCACGTAAGAGAACAAACCGGAACTTCGCATCCTCTCCAGCACCGGGAATATATCCTCGCCCTCCGGCAGGCTGATCTTGCCGAAGCCGAAGCGATCCACTTCCCTGGCCAACGGCAGATTGTTCTCGTCGAGATAACCCCGGACCGCAGTCGGGTCTTGCCCGCTGCGGATCATGAAGAGGATTTCCCCGTCTACATACTCCACGTTTTCGCCGCTGAAGGTTCCTGTCAAAATCTCCTTGCCCTTGAACTGTTCGCCCCGCATCACCGACGGAAGCATAACCACCACTACTGCCGCCACGAAAAGCGTCCGTCTCAAGAGGATCATGTTTCCTCCGCTTGGGGTAAGTGGATATTGGAAAGCTGCTTTCAATTTGGGCTGGTGGTATGCACCATACTGTGCATACCAGTGGCCTCACTGCCTTTGCCGACCAATATACTCGAACTGGGGAATTTGTCAACCAACCAAGTTGTCTGCTTGGGAGGAATTGATCTGATGAGACAAGAAAAAGCGGAAGTCCCTGCTTCTTATTTCAGGGAATTGTGGGATTCAAAAGGGGGGTATTCTCCACTGGAGGTGAAGAAGTCCGGGAAGATGAATTTGTCGTGAGGGCGGTTTTAGACCGAACCGTTGCCGTCCACCACCATTCCGTCTTTGAGCTTTATTATCCGCTGGGTTCGTCTGGCGATCTCCTTGTCGTGGGTGATGACCACTATGGTATGCCCCTGCCGGCCCAATTCCTCAAAAAGCTCGATTATCTCGGCGCCCGAGGCCGAGTCCAGATTTCCAGTAGGCTCATCCGCCAGGATCAATCGCGGCTGGTTGGCCAGGGCGCGGGCAATGGCCACCCTCTGCATCTCCCCTCCGGAAAGCTCGGTGGGTTTGTGATCCGCCCGGTCGCCCAAACCCACACGGGCCAGAAGCTCCATGGCCCGGTCCTTTCGCCTTCGGGTGGCCACGCCCCCGAAGATCAAAGGCATCTCCACGTTCTCGAAGGCGGTGGCGTAAGGCAGAAGGTTGAAGTTCTGAAACACGAAGCCCACCTTTTTGTTTCTGATCTCCGCCAGCTCATTGGGTCCCAGACTCTCGACCTTCTCTCCATCCAGATAGTATTCTCCGGAACTGGGGGTATCCAGACAGCCCATCAGGTTCATCAAGGTCGATTTTCCCGACCCGGAGGGTCCCATGATGGAAACGAACTCGTTGGCGCCTACTACCAGATCCACGCCTCTTAAGGCCTCCACTTCTATTCTGCCGGTGGAGTAGATCTTTCTGATTTCTCTCATGTCTATCATCGCATCCACCTCTGATTCAGACTATCTCAACGGACTTCTGCCATCCCCTGTTTTGTTCGGTCCGGGACCGTTGGTTCGGCATTTCGGGTTCTATTCATATCTCAAGGATTCCACCGGGTTCACGCTGGCAGCCCGACGGGAGGGGAATATCCCTGCCAGGGTGCCGATGATACCCAGGATCATGGAGGTTATCACCGCTATGTTCATTGAAATCACCGGCTTTCCCAGCCACTGGGCCCAATCCGCCTCCATGGGAATGGCGCCCCAGATCTTCACGATCACCACGCTGAAGAAAACGCCCAGCAGACCGCCCAAGATGGTGATGATCAGGGCCTCCAGCAGGAATTGGCTCATGATGTGCAGTCGTTTGGCCCCCATGGCCATCTTTATCCCGATTTCCCTGGTCCGTTCCTTGACCGCCACGTACATGATGTTGGCCACTCCCACTCCGGCGATCAAAAGCGTCATCCCGCCGATGATTCCCAGAAAGATCTGAAAACCCATCAGAACCTTGTTGAATATCTTCTGGCCCTCGATCACGTCCCACAGCCACAGGGCTTCCTTGTCCTCCGGATTGAATTTGTACTTCCCCCCCATTATCTTGGATACCTTCTTCTTCACTGCCTCGATCTGGGAAACGTCCCTGGGCTGATACACTATGTTCTGCAGATACTTCTGCCCCCAGATGGCCTGGAAGGTGGTGGCCGGAATGGTGGCTTTGTCCTCGTCCGGTCCGTTGTACATCCCCATCTGCATCTTCTCGATCATCACCCCGATCACCGCAAAGGGTACATTGTTCATGACGATGGTCTTGCCCACGGCATCTTCATTACCGAAAAGCCTCTCCTTGAGTTTGCTGCCTAAAAAAACCACTCTTCTTCTGTGCTCCATGTCCCGATCGTTGATGAATCGGCCGCCGGGCAGCGAATAGTGCGCCCGCATCTCCTCGTAGCTGGGATAAACACCGTTCACCCTTTCCGAGACGGTGTTGTTCTTGTAGGTTATGGACACTCCCCAGCGGTTGTACTCTCCTCCCGCAGCTTCGATTTCCGGCACTCTTTTCTTCAAAAGCTCGACATCCTCGTCCACGAAATGGATTCTTCTTCCCTTTCCCAACCCCTGATAGGGTATGGAGGTTTGTCCTCCCCACATCACCACGATGTCCTTTCCCATGCCGTGTTGGGCCTTATTCAGCGACCTTTTCATCCCCTCGCCGAAGGCTAAGAGCATGACGATGGAGATGGTGCCCCACACTATGGCCATCAGGGTGAGGGTTATCCTTTTCCTTTGCTTTTTGAGGTCGCGCAGGAAAAGCCGGAATATCAAAAGCCCTTTCATTTACTCCTACCTCTGTAGTTAACCGCCGTCTGGAGCTCGTGGGTTAAAGCCCCATCGAGTTTGGGCGATCTTCTTTTTCCACGACCTGCCGGACGGCCCGTCGGGGAAGGTCGTGGCAATATCTCTGGCATCATTGCCACGAGCTTTAGCTCGTGGACTGGAATCGGAAAGCAATTCCGGGGTTTTAACCCCTGAACCTGACTAAACGAAGCGCTCTTGATGCTGCCCATCTTTCTTGTTCCACCTGAAGGTCGTGGCAATATCTCAGTCATCGTCGCTAACATGTCATGACCTTCCACAAAACAAATCGACGGGGTCTCGCATGGCGTCTCTCACAATTTCAGCGCCTGCACCGGATTGAGGTTTGCTGCCCGCCGGGCCGGAAAGTACCCCGATATCAAACCCACCAGCCCCAGAATGCCCACGGCGATCACAGCTGCCGAGGGGGTGATCTGGGGCGTGCCCATGTATTCCTCCAGCTTGAAAAGCGGGAAGACCTTTATCACGAAGAGGGAAAACAAAAAGCCGACCGTCCCGCCCACGAAGGTTATCACCAAAGTCTCGAAGATGAACTGGAACAGGACGTGGGCCTTCTTGGCGCCCAAAGACATTTTGATCCCCACCTCCTTGGTCCTCTCCTCCACCACCACGTGCATGATGTTGGAGACGCCGATTCCGCCCACGATCAGGGTGGCCGTGCCGATCACCACCAGGAAAATCCTGAAGGCCAGAAAGAAATAGGTCAGGAATTTCTGCATCTCGGTGGTGTCCCACATCATCAGGGCTTCCTTGTCCTGGGGATCGAATTTATATTTCTTTCCCAGAACCTGATACACCCGCTCTTTCACCGGTTCGGTTTGCCTGGGGTCCTGGGGTTTGAAGATGATGTCGTTCACGTACCGGTAGCCGTACATGGCCGCAAGGGTGGTGGCCGGAATGAAGGCTTTGTTCTCGTCCCGGCCGCTGTAGCTGGAATCCTGCTGCTTCTTATTCATCACCCCCACCACCAGGAAGGGCACGTCGTCGATAATGACATACTTGCCTATGGCATCCTCCTCACCGAACAGGTCCTCCTTCAGTTGATTCCCTATGAAAACCACCCTCTTTTTGTTATCCAGGTCGATCTTGTTGATGAACCGCCCGCCCATCTCGGGATATATGTTCCTCATCTCGGCGAATACCGGATAGATCCCCACCATGTTCTGGCTGACCGCGTTGTCCTTGTATTTCATGTAGGTGTTCCAGCGGGAATACTCCGGACTCACGCCCCCCATCTGCTTAATCTCCCTTTTCAGAAGAACCGCGTCCTCCTCCCGCAGCGGAATGTAACGGCCCTTGCCGAATCCCTGGAAGGACTTGCTGGTTCTTCCTCCCCACAGTATCACTATTCCCTCACCCAGGCCGTGCATGGATTTCTGGTTCTGCGCGTGCAACCCCTTGCCGAAGGCCAGAAGAAGCACCACCGCCGTGGTTCCCCAGATGATCCCGAACAGGGTGAGCAGGGTGCGGAGCTTCTGCGAGCGCATGTCCCTGAGGAACTGCGTCAGATACATGAAGAACTGCATTTAGGTTATCTCCTTGGGAGGCTTCTCCACCAGAATCTCGCCCTCTTTCAATCCCTCGGTCACCTCGGTATTCAAACCGTCGGAAAGGCCCGTTTTTATCGGCTTTCTCTGGATTTCCCCGGAGGTGCTGTCTTTGACCTGCACAAAGGCCGTGTCTTCCACGAACTCCACCAGCCTCTCCGGAATCACCAGGATGCTGTCCTTCTTCGTGATTATTATGTCCGCGTTGGCGGAGTATCCCGCCCGCAACATGGAGGGACCGGCTTGGGTGATTTTGATCTCCAAGTCGAACAGAGTGGAGTTTTCTTCCTTTCTGGCTTTGGGAGATATCTTGTAGAGGACACCCTGGATGGTGTCGTTGGGAAGCGCACCGATCTTGAGCACTGTGGACATCCCCTCGTGAAGCTTCCCCACGTCGATTTCGTCCACCGTGCCCCGGAAGATCAGCTCCTCCATGTCGGCTAAGGTGAAAAGCTCGGTTCCCGCCTGATAGGAGGTCAAAGGAACCACCGGATCGCCCACGTTGATCTTCCTTTCCAGGACCGTGCCGTCGATGGGCGAGCGAATGACCGATTCCACTTTTTTGCCCGCTATGTTGATCCGGCCGCGCTCGATCAAAGAGAGCCTTTCCTGGGATAGCTTCAGCCTAAGCTGGGCTTCTCCCGCGCTCCTGGAGGACTGGTCATATTCCTGTTGCGAGACCAGTTTCTTGGCCAGAAGCTCGCGGACCCTGTCCAACTCCTTCCTCTGATTGTCGTAGTTAACCGAATCGATCTCCACCTGCCTTTTGGCTTCTGCGTACTCCAGGGGCGTGGGATCGGGCCGGATTTCCACCAGCAGGTCGCCCTTTTTGACCGAGTCCCCCATCTCCACGAACACCTGCTTGACTATGCCGGAGATTTTGGACTTCACGGAAATCTGATTTCTGGGCTCGATCTGGCCGATGGCCAGCGCTTTGTCCACGATGCTTCCCATCTCCGCCCGCACCGAGTTGTTGGGCTGCTGTTTGCTTCCCGAGCCTTTGAGACCCATGAAAACCAAAACGGCCACCACCACCACGGCTGCGATTATGATGATCTTCTTCTTCATGCCTGATCCTCTCCCGGTTTTGAGCTATTACATAAGTGGTGTGCGCATTCCCTTTGATTGTTCATTCTACATCTAACTTACGAGATCAAGCCGTCCAGGTTTCATAACGATTCTTGCGAACTCAACAAGATAGGGGTCCGAGCTTCCCCGAAAGGGAGAGAGATGATCCCATTGAGCAAACACATCACATTTTGCTTTTTCCCCGGCAGATGAAATCTCAGACACTTTTATCTGCAGAGCAACAGGCTGTGCCCTCGAAAAACCTCCATCACGAGACTATCTTGTTGATGTGGGGCATGTTACTCGACTCCAAGCAGACGAACCTCCAGCGGCCCAACTCTCGAATCCTGCGAAAAAGGGTATGCATGCTGTAAAACTCTTGTTGACAAGCGGATCGCGCAGGCTATATTTATAAATGGAGGCTGTGTTACTCCGGCGCAGGACGGTCTAAAGAAAAAAGGAGAATCTGCCGTTCGCTGGCGCTGGATAAGGGAATGACAATTGAAACTCTCCTTTTTGACCTTTGATTCTCGTATCCTAAAGTGTATCGTTTTTACCCGCTTACTCCGGGAATGAAGTTTCGAGTGAAAAACCAGCCATCACAGATCGTGACCCGACTTCTGAAATTCCATATTCTGACCCCCTAACCTTTAGAGGAGAATCAGATGAAAAAAGTGATTCTGCTTTCGGCCGTCCTGGCCCTCTTTGTCTTCTCCTTTGCCTGGGCTTACCGGGTGAACCTGGGAGCTAACGATGCTCTCAAGGTGCAGCTGATTTCGGCTGATGCATCCAAAGTGAGGATTCAGCTGGAGGTCCCCGAAGTCCTGGTGGAGGATAAGCTGGCGGAGGGAGAAACCTATCAGCTTCTGACCATTATGGGAGGGGGCTGGCTTACCCAGGTGGGCGACCCTCAAGTTCCCCTGTTCTGCCGCTTTGTGGCCCTTCCCCCCACCTCCGGAGTGAGGGTGGAGGTGATAGAGCAGGAAACCGAAGCTCTATCCGGAAGCTTCCGTCTGTATCCTTTCCAAGAACCCCTCATCCGAAGCGAAGATGCCCAGCCCCAGCCTTTCCAGTTGAACCAGGCCACCTATTCTCAGAGCCGGGCTTTTCCCGGCAGTCCGGTGGAGGTGGGAGACATCTCCATTCTCAGGGACTTGCGGCTGGCTCCCATAAAATTCTTCCCGGTGCAATACAATCCGGCCAGCGGAGAGGTCACGGTTTACAAGCGACTGGTGGTGGACGTTTATTTCGAGGGAGTGGGAGAGAATCCCCAGATCACCCCCCGCAACGTGCTCACCAGGTCTTTTGTCAAAACGTACGAGCAGATGGTTTTGAATTTCGATCAAATCAAGGGTGGGAAGGACTTGGTGGACGGGTCGGTGTTGATCATAACCTATGACGATTTCAACGCCCAGGCGCAGCCTCTGGCCGAGTCCAAGCGGCGGAGGGGTATCTCCACCCACCTGGTCAATAAATCCGACGTGGGAACCACCAACAGCCAGATTCTAAACTACATATCCGAGGCCTACCACACCTGGCCCGACCCGCCGGAATACGTGATACTGGTGGGAGACGCGGCCCAGATTCCCACCAACAACGGTTTAAGCTGCATCACCGATCACAAATACGCCACCGTGGACGGCACGGATTACTTCGCCGATCTGGCCATCGGCCGAATCTCCGTTCAAACCACGGCGGAGGCCGCCCATGTCATCACCAAAACCTTGAACTACCGGTACCATCCCTATATGACCCAGACCGATTGGTTCAGGCGGGGGATGACCATCTCCGGCAGCGACTACGTGGATGACTACAATGCTCTAAGATGCGGCCGCTTCATGGTGGATTACGGCGGCTTCACCTATTTCGACTCGCTCTGGGCCACTCGGGGCACCAACACCGTGACCCAGATCACCAGTCGCCTTAACCAGGGACGGAGCTGGATTGCTTACTTCGGCCACGGTTCCGCCACCTCCTGGGCCTCCACCTCTCCCAATTTCACCAATTCCCACATCGACGCTCTGGCCAACGGAGAGATGCTGCCCGCCATATTCAGCGTGGCCTGCAATAACGCGGAATTCGACTATTACAGCGACTGCTTTGCCGAGAAGTGGATAAAGGTCGGCTCGGTGGGAAACGAGAAGGGGGCGGTGATAATCTGCGCCTCCACCGAAGGCTCCGAGTTCTTCTATTCCGACACCTTGGGACGGGGAACCTACAAGGCCTACTTTGCGGACAGCGTCTTCCACTTCACCCCGGCGGTCAACCTGGGGAAGATGTTCATGTACACCTACTTCCCTCAATCGGCCGGCGGGACCACGGAACGCGAAATGCAGATGTACACTACCATCGGCGATCCGGAGCTGGATCCCTGGACTGCGGTTCCGGAGAGTTTGGACGTGACCCTGCCCGATTTCGTTATGATCGGCGTGGGATCTTTCTCGGCCACGGTTAACTTGAACGGGCATCCCCTGAAGGACGCCCTGGTGTGCCTGATTAAAGGCACGGAGATCTATGAGAGCGCCTATACCGGACCGGACGGCCAGGTGGACATGGACCTAAGTCCCGAGAGTCCCGGCGACTTAGAGGTGATAATCAGCGCGCATAATGCTTATCAGTTCGAGGGCACGGTGCCGGTGATCTCCGCTTCCGGTCCCTACATGGTATATTTGGGTTCGGAAATAGACGACGACAACACAGGCGAAAGCCAGGGCGACGGCCAGGGCGACGTGGACATGGGCGAGACCATCGAGC
>CAZWAO010000079.1:0-9134 GCA_964631815.1 uncultured Ignavibacteria bacterium
AACAGACACGTTCCCTCACAGGAGCCAATCTACTATGATTCCCCCCTTGAATCAATGGTTTTTTGTGCTGGGAAATCTCTTCCTTGTTGCAGTTATACTCCCGATCCTCCCCTCATCCTCTTGAGTCGATCAAGAGCATTGCCGTATCTTTCGCTCTGCCGGGACCACTCGACCAGTCGGTCACAGGGGAACTGGTCACAATCGCAGCAGTACTGATGACGCTTCTCATCGACGCAGCACTGAAGTATCCAGCAGTCGGCAGACCAGTGTTTGTTTCTGTCACCCTTGCATCCCAAACAGCGAATGTCTCACTTGTGGCACTCCAACCCGAAGATGGCAATCGTCTCTTCTCTCTGGGTCATTCCGTCCTCCCCGAAAGTCACCTGTCGGCTGGGCGTTCCGGTCAATTCTGCTGCACCGCAGTCGTCTTTCCCACCTTCCCGCCGATCCATCGGTCCATGACCACACAGGTTACCAGGTCGCCGGTGAGGTTGATGGCGGTTCGGCTCATGTCCAGAATCCGGTCCACCCCGATGATCAGCGCTATGCCGGCCGGTGGTATGCCCACCCCGGTGAGCACGGTGGCCAGAATGACGATGCCCACTCCCGGAGAAGAAGGGGTGCCGATGGAGGCGCCGACGGTGGTAAGAACGATGAATATCAGTTTGTCAATCCCCAGATCGACCCCAAAGACCTGGGCTAGGAAGACGGCTGCCGCACCTTGGTACAGAGCCGTCCCGTTCATATTGATGGTGGCTCCCAGAGGTATCACGAAATTGGAGATGGATGGTCTTACCCCCAGTCTCTCGTTCGCGATCTTCATCGAAACCGGCATCACCGCGGCCGTGCTGGAGGTGGAAAAAGCCAGCAGTTGGGCTTCACGAATGGCTTTGAGGAATCCCCAGGGCGACTTGTGGGACACCAGTGAGACGATCAGAAGATAAACTGCCAAAAGCAAGGCCAGACCCAACAGGACCGTACCCACATAAACCCCCAATCCCGCCAGAACGCCGATGCCGATTTTCGTGCTGATCTGGGCCAAAAGCCCGAACACCGCCACCGGCGCCATGAGCATGGCCCACTTGACTACGGTCATGCAGACCTCCTGCAGCGAGCCCAAGAGGGTCAAAAGAGGTTCGGCCTGCTTGGGAGCCAGCGTAACCAAGGCCAGGCCGAAGATGATGGAAAATAACACCACCTGCAACATCTGGCCCCCCACCATGGCGTTTAACGGGTTTTGTGGAAGGATATGAACTATGGCATCGGGCAGCCTCTCCAGAGTCGGGCTTTCCGCAGGCTGGAGTGGTTGGGTCAGGGCCTGGCTTCCTACGGTCTGCTGCAGCAGCTCGCCGGGGATGAATTTGCCGGGTTGGATGATGATGGTAACGGACAGGCCGATGATGATGGCCAATATGGTGGTGACGATGAAATAGGCCAAGACTCGTGAGCCGAGTTTCCTCAACTGCTCCATGTTCTCGCTGGCCGCTATTCCAAGGATCAAGGAAGCGAATATCAGCGGGATGACGATCATCTGTATCAGCACCAGGAAGATCTGGCCGGGGATGGCCAGCCAGTTGGCAATGGGGCGGGCAATATCCGGCGGCACCAGGCCCGCGGATGGCCCCAGAAGAGTGCCCACTCCTATGCCCAGCACCATGCCCAGCAGAATCTTCAGCCAAAGACGCCCTTTTATCAGATTCTGCAGATATCCGCTCAGCCTGACCAAGTACTTGGGCTGCAATAATTCCAAAGGATGCGGTAATTGGGGCATGCTTACGGTTCTCCCAATGCGCCGTCGGTTTTACTTTTTCAATGTAACGACCGGAACGGCAGACGCAAGAGCTTTTCGCCCTTTTCGGAGAAATCAGCCGTCATCCAGAGGTCGTCTTTACACTAAGATGATTGGGCGCTTGTATGCCCGGATTGGTGAAAGTCAGTTTGGCAACTGTCGTATGTCAAACTCTCCTAATGGGAGAAGGAACGCACGAGAAGTCACTTCCTCAGTCGGTAAATGGTCTCGAAGGAGTTGAACAAATCCAGATACTGCTCCAGATGGCGGGTCATCAGGAAATTTTCCTTCACCGTCTGCCTGGCTCTCTCGCCCATCCGCCTTCGCAGATTCTCGTCCTTTAGCAGCCGGAGAATTCTATCCTCCGCCTCTTTGACAGAGGATACCAAAAAGCCGTTTACGCCATCCTGAATCTGGTGACGTATGCCTCCCACGTTTCCGCCCACCACCGCCTTGCCCTTCCACATGGCTTCCGCCACAGTCAGACCAAAGCCTTCCCGGATCGACTTCTGAACCACCACGTCGGCGCGCCGCTGCAGGGCGTTCACCAGCGCCGAATCCTGATGACTGAGCACGATGGTTCGTTCATCCCGGGAGCGCAGCAACGACTCGTATACGCTCGCGCCCTCAGGATCGTCCGTGGCCACGTTTCCCAAAAGAACCAGGGTGCAGTCCACTTGCTTGCGGACCTGGTGAAAGGCCTGGATGACTCCCTTGGGGTCCTTCCAACGGTCAAACCGAGAAATCTGCGCCACCAGGGGCAAGTCAGTGGGAATGCCATAATGGTTCAACCGCTCCTCCACCTCCTTGGAGGTCAACTCTTTGTTCTTGATGGTGAAGGGATCGATGGACGGCATGAAGAACACCTGGGGCGTATTAAGCTGCTGCCTGTACTCCTGCAGGCTAAGGACCACAGCGTCGTATTTCTCGATGATGGGCGCCAGATAGCTCCATAGCTCCGCATGCGGGTTGGTCAGATCAACATGGCAGCGCCAGATCCAAGGCCCTCTCTTTCGGAAGAATTTGATCAGCGGCAAAGGCTGGGGGTCGTGGACTATCACCAGGTCGTGATCCAGGTGATTTCTGATCGCGTTTTCCTGGATGATGCGGTCATAGACCTCCGTTTTGCGCTTGGTCATGTGGATAGTCCCCCCCTGCAAGGCATTGTGCATCTTCTTGGTGATGCTGAAAAAATCGGGGGCTCCCTGGATCACTCTCCAGCCGGTCTTGATTCCCAGACCGTTCATCAGAAGAGTCATGGACGAGAGCAACTCGGCTACCCCGCCGCCGTAATAGGTGGAATTCACGTTGACTAGGTGCAGGCTTCTAAGCGGCTCGGCCTTCTTCTTGATCCGCTCCACCGTCTGGGCGCCCACCAGCTTCTCGTAATCCTCGACTTGAGTTCCTTGAAAAGGCTTGGTCATCTGATTCCTCCGGGAGATGGTTTTCTCAGTTTGGTTACGGGTTGTTTGTGCGGCATGAAAAGGTGATGTGCCCTCCTTTCTTGGCAGAGGCGGCCGGAGTCGACCCAATGCAGGCTAAACGAATTCCCCTCGGGCCACCATCTGCACCCGTCCTCCCACCAGCACGCTGATCTCATCTGCTTTCTTTTCGGCTTTGAGGAAAAGCAGCGAAGGTCTGCTGATCTGGTGGCCCTGCTCGACTTTGATATCTATCCGGTCCTTGCCGGAATAGCGATGTTTGACCAGATACCCGGCCAGACATCCGTTGGCAGATCCGGTGGCCGGGTCCTCCGGCACGCCGTAGTAGTCGGCAAAGACGCGAACCGTCAGATCATTATCGTCACGTATGGTTTCGGGGCAGAAGATGAGTATGGCTTTGGCTTGAGTATTCTCTATCAGGCTGAAAAACCGATCCCGGTTGATGTTCGCTCGTTTCACCGCGCTCAAAGTCTTCAGCGGGACCATGAAGAAGGGTGTACCGGTGGAGACCTCCTGGATGGGGTATCTGTCGTCGATGTCGGCCGGGTCGATATTCAGCACTTGCGAGAGGGTCTGCCTGTCGAAGGTTGTGCCGAAGGTGGGGTTGATCTGCTTCATCCACAGATAGTCCACGTCCTTCCCCTTGTACTTGAGATTCACCGGGATTTGTCCCACTCTCAGGTTAAGAACCACTCTCTCCACGGACTGCCCGATGATCTCCCGCTGTATGATGAAAGCGGTTCCCAGAGTGGGATGGCCGGCGAAGGGTATCTCGTGCTCCGGCGTGAAAATACGAACGTCATAACCGCCGTCCCGCTTCTCGTCCGACATGATGAAGGTGGTTTCGGAGAAGTGCATCTCCCGGGCAAAAGTCTGCATGTCGTCATCGGAGAGGTCCTTGGTTTTCCTAAATACCGCCAGCTGATTGCCTGCGTACTTTTGTTCAGTGAAAATATCGACGATGAAGAATGTATGCGTCTGCATGGTCTGTTCCTTGTTTTTAATTGTCTCGTGAAGGTCGGATGCATTCTTGGAACTCGCTTACTCCTTGGGCCAGAATATAGTCCAGTGCTTCAGCTTCGAGTATGGCGTCCCCCAGAATATCCTGATCCGATTCCGGAGGCCAGAGATTCTTCTGCTTCAACACTCTCTTGACCAACTTTCTCAGCAGGATTCCGCCGAACTCGATTCGAGTCCAAATGTTGCCGTATTTCTCCAGACACCAGTCGACTTGGTTGCCATGAACGATTGCACTTCTCAGATTGTAGAGGTCAAAGGCCCACCAGCCTGTTTTGGTGTGTGAGAAATCGCGCTCCGGATTCTTTCCTTTCTTCAGAGTGCGTGTCTCAATAACAGGGTGGTAGTTGTCAAGCCACCTGTCGATGCGGTCTGCAAATCTCCACTTGTCGCGATAGTTGAGCAGCACTTCGAAAGACGTGACCAGAGAAAGAAGCCGACTCTCAGCAGTCATCATCTCGCTGTGAGTGGCCGTGTGGTAAAAGAGCTCCATTGCTCTGAATACTCTCCTTATACAAGAGTCATTCCTCATCCTCATGGCTTGACCCAGCGCGTCACAGAGGTCGGTCTTCTCGAACTTCAACAGAGGCTTAGGCAGGTAATGAGGCTTTAGGAATTTAACCATAGCAGGGTCGCTGTAAATTGTGTCGTAAAGGCGTACGGATTCCGAACCACCCTGAAAGGTTAACGTGTGAAGAACAAAGGCATCGGATGTCCATTTCGTGAGGGAGGGCTCGTTGACAGCAGAGAATGCCAGGATATGTGCAACACTCCGGATGTCCTCCGCCTGCTGTTGGGTCAGAGTGCAAGGTTGAGCCGATGAGTCCTGCGGCGAGATCACGAATATCTCGTCTACCGGCTCGTCGTACCCGCCTCTCTGCCTGTCGAATCTGCGTTCATGGTAGCAGGCAAGAAACTTGCTTAGGTGATCCCGCACGCGTCTTTCGCTTATCCTCAGTTCACACTCCCTGTGGTAAGGCCAGATTTCGTAATCGCCCACTTTGAATCCGTCCTTTATCGGTGCGTAAGGCAGATACGCGACCTCGTATCGATCTCTCGTGCACATATTTGCTCCCCTCCAGTGTTAGGTATGCATCCCACAGGTTAGTACCCATCGTTCCTGTCGGAGCGGGTCAACTTCCTTGCAAGACGTATCTTTCCGCAATTCTGATTTTTCCGTCCGGATAGAACTTCACCAGGCAAAGGTTGTGCATTCTCTGTTTGAAAGCGATTCTCGATCCTTTAAATTCCCTCCAAGCCTCTTCAAACTTGTCCTCCGTCAAGTCCTCCATAGCCAGGGTGATATGAGGTATCCAATGTTTCGGAACATAGAGCTCCAATAGATCCCGACATCGAGTCTCCAGAAAACGGTGAACCAGTCTGTGTATCCTAATCAACTCCAGTGTCTTCCTGACTGATAGATAGATCACGTCTTTGCGGAAATGTCTGACCCCATCCACTTTGATCTCAAACGGCCCGAGCTGAGCAGCCAGCTTCCGGAATTCAGCCTTGAGTCCTTTGATGTCGGAAGTCCTGGCAATCTGATAGGTGAAATGGGGATGGCCGTATGCCTGGATGGCTCTGGAGTTATACTTCCGCTCGAACAAAGCCCATAACCTCTTGACGTCTCGGTATGGCTGGCCCTCCAGGTTCGACACGATTCCGATTGTGTGGACGGACATCTAACGGATCACCAGGGTTTGGTTGCTTTCAGCGAGAACATCAGCGGGATTGTTTCCTTTCCTTGCTTGAATCTCCACAAGCCCTCTTTGTCTTTTTCCATGAACGGGAAAAAGTCCCAATTCAGATAGGGGAACTCGTGCAGAAAGTCAATTCTCAGCCCCGCGGAGATGAGCGAGTTGATAATGTCGGAAAGCGGATGAGTCCACTCGTAAGTTGGATTGGTTACCTGGGCCTCCTTGTCCGCATAGGTTCCTTCCGGCACCCATTTGGTGGGCTGGGGTGAATGGAAATAGGAGTAACGCGCTTTCAGCTCTCTTGTATCCCTTTCGTTCTCGAAGACATCGGCGACTGGATGCGACTCGACGATATAGAAGAATCCTCCGTGCTTCAGGAAGCGAGCGATGACGTTGGCCCACCGGGAAAGATCGGGAAGCCAGCACAAAACGCCATTGGAGGTGAACACAACGTCGAACTTTTCTTTCAGTACCTCGGGCAGATCGTAGATATCACTGCAGATGAAGCGGGCATCAATAACCAGCTCCTGGCTCAATGACTTCGCCAGATGGATGGCCTTATCGGAGAAATCAACTCCGGTCACCTTGGCACCCAGCCTGGCCCAAGACATGGTGTCCAGCCCGAAGTGGCACTGCAAATGAAGGAGGCTTTTCCCAGTTACGTCTCCCACCTCGTCGCGCTCCAGAGGCGTGAGCCTACTTCGGCCCTTCTTGAATCCCGCGACGTCATACAACTTGGATTTCGCGTGGATGGGGGTCACCTCATTCCAGTGTTTGAGATTCTCTCTGGTGAATCTGTCCATGGTGATTCCTTTTTTGCGATCCAACTCCCTGTGATATTTCTCGATCCGGATTTCCCAGACGTGGCTAAATGCGAGCTCCAATGCCTCCACCGCATAATATCCGGTGGCTTCGGGAATGTCAATTCAATTCCGGCACCACACGGTTTTCCTGCCTTCGTGTGAAGACAGACAAGACTGTCTGTTCCACTGGTTTGGGGTTGGCAGTATTGTGGTAGGTCAGACATTCCTGTCTGACATTTCAGAGAGCACCGACAAGAATGTTTGCATCAGAACAGACAAGAATGTCTGTTCTACCGTGAGCGCAGTAATTGAGTAATGGTCCAATGCCGGAGATCGGGCCGCTCACCGGCCAATGTTTACAGCCATTTCTTCCGTCTGAAATAGAGCAACATCATACCTGCGACGCCGAGCATCACGAGCCAGAAAGCCCAGGGATAAACCCAATGCCGTCTATGCTCCGGAATATCCTCGACGTTCATCCCGCAGATGCTTCCAACAAAAGGGAGTGGGAGGAGAATAGCCCAACCAGCTAGAAAGCTTGTCCCATGTTGAAATAGAATCTGGCTTGTCGTTCGCCCTTCTTGGGCTCCAGATTGATGCTGTAGTCAAGACGCACCATTCCTACGGGAGTGTTGGCGCGAAGCCCTATTCCGACTGAGGTTCGAAGGTCGCTGAAACGAAAATCATCGGGTCGGGACCACACGTTGCCCACGTCGGAGAAGAGCGCCAGCCCCATCATTTTGTAGAGGGCTTGCCGAATCTCCAGCAGGTTCCACACCAGTTTCAACCTGCCGCCGAGAGGATGGCCTTCGCTATCCAGCGGGCCGACCAACTGGTAGCCGAAACCTCTGAGTGAATTGGGACCGCCGGCGTAGAAACGTTCATTCAGGGGAATGTCTCTCGATCTCCCAAAGACATCCATCCATCCGATTTCCAGAGCAGTGCCGACAATGGTGGACCGTCTGGGGCGGTGGAAGAATTTGAACCGCCCGACCGAGCGCAGGAAGGTATCGGTGCCGCTTAAGAACGATCCGGCGAGTTCGTTTTTCCATTCGACATAGACGCCCCGGGTGGAGTTGAATAGATTGTCCCGGGTGTCATATATCAACGATAGGGTGAGGCTTCGCAGACTGCTTTCCAGATCTTCCGGAATGGGTGATACCTCCACATGGCTCAATTCCGCGCGCTCGTTTCGATAGGTGACCGAGGCGGTGGATCGTTTTCCGAACCCTCTTCCCACGACGAAACGTCCGCCCACACGATTAAGATTGTAGCCCGGCTCCTCCAGATATTCCACCAGCAGATTGACGTCGGTTCTCCAAGGCAACCCCAAGGTCCAGGGTTCGGTGAACGAACCTTCTATACTCCGACTAATGAAACTGGCCTTGGTGGCCAGTCCGAATTTCCTGGCGTTCCCCTTCCAGTTGGTGTTGAAGAACTCGATTCTGCCTCGAGCCTTTTCCACGGAACCGTACCCGGCGGCGACGTTGAACTCGATGGACTCGCTCTCCTGCAGCTCGACTAAAATGTCCTTCTTGGTCGAATCACCGGAGGCCGCGGCCTGGGGACGAACGAAGACACTTCCAAACAATCCGGTCAAGTAGAGTCGTCTCTGCGACTCCAAGAGGTGCGAGTATTTGATTACCTCCCCGGTGTGGAAAAGCAGTTCGCGCCTTACCACCTGTGGTTTGGTTTTCTTCAAGCCATCCATGCGGATTTCGGCAATGGTGAATTGGTTTTTCTCCCGGATGATGAAATCGATCAGAGCCCGGTGGGTCTCGGGGTCGATGGGAACGTCGGGAACGACCTCCGCCTCCAGATAGCCGCTGTCGGCATACAACGTGAGCAGGGACAAGGCAGCTTCCTGCAGTCTGGTCCGCCTGAACGGATCGTCGAGTCGGATTCCGATTTTGTGCAGCAACAGGCTGTCTGGAAAAACCGTATTGCCCAACACGGCCACGCCCTCCACCCGGGTCAGCTGGCCCTCGGAGATCGAGATGCGGATATCGACAGCCTGTTTGGTGGTGTCCGTGCCGACCGTGGTGTCGGTGATCTGGGCCTCCAGGTAGCCATTTTGTTGATAGAACAGAACCAGATTCTCCAAGTCGTCCTGGAGAACGTCGGAGTAGTAGTAGGAGCGGGAGAGAGACCGCGAGGGACGCGTAAGCATCACCTTCCTCAGCTGCCGGTCGGTGAAGCTGTGGTTGCCCTGGAAGGTAACCGAGCTAACCTTGAGCTTGGTCTGGGCTTGGGCAGCCCGGGCGCCCGATCCCAGGGCAAGCCACAGAACTACCAGACACAAAACCAGCTTGACCTTTGTCATTTGGACCCCAGCCTATACTTCAGATTCATGCCCGCCCGACCCTGCTGATCGGTTTGACCTTCC
>CAZWAO010000079.1:9234-11253 GCA_964631815.1 uncultured Ignavibacteria bacterium
CAGCCTATACTTCAGATTCATGCCCGCCCGACCCTGCTGATCGGTTTGACCTTCCAGCGAAAGATGCTTCGACAGCCGGTAGTCCAGACGAAAGCTGTTTTCGTTGGAGTGACCCACGGTGGTGATATAGGTGATCTCCACACCAGGAGAGATTTTCTTGGAGGCGAGCAATTGTGGACCCCAGGAGTTGTCAAAGCGAAACAGATTCCCCTCAATGCTGAACTGCTCCAGCCCCAAAAAGGAGCTTACCTTGCGGGAGGTGTATCCGGCGATTTTCTGGCTGGAGATGGACTGGGCTCTTTCCTTTAAGACGGAAGACAAAGAAGCGTCTTTTCCCCCCGCATCCTGCCCTCCGAGCTGCTCGCGGGTGGCGCCGATGGTGAGCAGAGACAAGATGTTCGACTTGTCCTGAGGGGGATCCGAGGTGAGCTCCACCACCGCCTCATCCAGGGGGCCGGTTATGGCCAGAGTGATGACATATGGGGTGGCTTCGGTCGCCTGGTAGCTGGTGACGGTGGCTTGGGCATTGAAATCGATGACCGGGTTGAGACGGTCGGGATCTATGAAATCGACGACACCCTGCTTGACTTGGAACTTTCGGTCAAGATAAAGCACGTACCCTTCCTCCACCACAACCCGACCGGTGATATTGGGCTGGGCCGGCGAGCCGATGACGCTCAACTCCGTGTGCAGGCGCAGGCGAGCCAGATTGTTGTCCACCCAGAGGTTCCGGCTCTCCCGGAGTCGAACGTTCATTTTGGTCGTCTGCAACAGGGACGGTAGCTCCCGGGCTGGCTTCTGTGCAGCCTGGGCGAAGGGGAGAATGGATTGCGGCCTGAAATTCACCAGCACGCGGGACTCTCCCAGAACCACGTCTCCGTCCAGAAGATGGTAACCGTTTTGGCTTTTGTAACCCAGCCGGGCCGATTTCACCACCAGAATCAATTCCTCGGGTCGGTTGATCTCCAGGTCGTCCACGGAGACATTGAGATCGACGCTTGACAATGCTCCCTTATCGTGCACCAAACTGCCGGAAACGAAAACCGTTCCCTGATCTTTTCGCATGAGAAGTGTGTCCACCCGGATTCGGTCCTGGCTGAAGCCGATCTTGACCAGCCCCCGGTTCAAAGGTGAATCAAACCAGGCCGGCTGAAAGCTCAGTTCCCGGATTTCCAGATGACCCTCGATTAACGGATCTGCGGTCCGGCCGCTGGCCGAGAGCTCTGCGTTTAAGTTTCCGGACAGATCTTCAAGTTCCGGCAGAAACGGTTGAAGAGTGGTCAGGTTCATCTCCCTGATCCGGGCATTAAATCGAAGGGTGTCGGAGGATACCGTTCCCTCGCCGGTCACGGCCCCTAAGTCGGAGACGGATAAGTCCAGCTGCACGGCAAATCCTCCATGTGGACGGAGGGTGGCCTTTGCCTGAAGCCAAAACGGCGTCTGCCTGACTGCGCCACTTAAGCTGTCTAGGCTCAGGATGGAATCTTGAAGCGAACAGCTCAGGTTTATCTGCTCAAAGGGCGGCGCGCCGGGTTGTGTCTGAACCCTTCCGTCGACCAGCCGTAACGTTCCGACCGGGTGGGGCTGGGACAGCGTTCCGTTCCAGCTTAAATCGTATGAACCCCGTCCGGAGATGTGCACATCTTGCGGCAGAAAGGGTTGAAGCAATGCCACATCCAGATCCTGCCCCTGGGCTTGGCCTTGTAGAAGGCTCTTCTCCGACAGGTAGTAGCTGCCGTCATCTCTTCTCTCCAACTGCACGGCTCCTTTGGCCCAAGCAGAATGGCTGCCGTAGTGCAACTGCAGCGGTCGATAACTGAGCCTTCCATCTGCAAAAGCCAGGTGTCCTTTCACCGAGTCCATCTCTGCCGATCGGAAGCGGGGCATACGACAGTCGAAGTCAAGCTCGGCATGAGGCCGGTTGAGATTTCCGGAGAAATCGAGATCGAATTGAATTAACCCTCCAATATCCGGAGGCTGGGGAAGCAAGAAACGGACGGCCTCCAGGTCCAATTGCGT
>CAZWAO010000080.1:0-11092 GCA_964631815.1 uncultured Ignavibacteria bacterium
CTTTTGACCGGCTTGGGCTTGCCCGGAGCCACCTGCTCCGCCGGCTGGGTGTCGGCATATCCCATCCCCACGGTGGACTGGTGTACCGCCTGCATCCTTTTTTCCGCCTCTCCCCTTTTGGGCTGTTCCTGCTGTGCCGGCTGCAGCTTGAACATCAGCTCTATGGTCTCGTCGTCAATGGCTTCCAGCATCTGAGTGAACAGGCCAAAGGCCTCCTTCTTGTACTCGATTAAGGGGTCCCTCTGTCCGTAAGCCCTCAATCCTATTCCGGTTTTGAGCTGGTCTATGTCGTACAGATGCTCTTTCCATTTATCGTCGATGGTGCGGAGCATGGCGTATCTTTCCAGCTCGCGCATCAGCTCTGCGCCCAGCATCTGTTCCTTATGGTCGTAAATCTGCAGGGCCATCTTGTACAGGTTTTCCTTCAGGTCATCCTGCTTAAGCTGGGTTATGTCCTTTTGATCGAACTTGACGTCCACCAGGAAGGTCTTCAGGAGGTCCTGCTTAAGACCGGCCAGATCCCAATTCTCGGGAAAGGTGGAAGCATCGGTATGAGCATCCACTTTGGCTTCCATCACGGCTTTGATCAGGTCCAAAATGTCTTCCCTGAGGTCGGCTCCCTCCAAGACCGCCAGCCTGCGGTCGTAGATCACCTCTCTCTGCTGGTTCATCACGTCGTCGTATTCCAAAAGGTGCTTTCTGATGGAGAAGTTCTGCGCCTCCACCCTTTTCTGGGCTCTCTCTATGGCCTTGGTGACCATGGAATGCCGGATCACCTCCCCTTCCTCCACGCCCAGCCGGTCCATGATGGCGGCTATCCGGTCCGAGCCGAAAAGCCGCATCAGGTCGTCCTCCAAAGATAGGAAGAACCGGGAAGAGCCGGGATCGCCCTGTCGTCCGCTGCGCCCTCTCAGCTGCCGGTCGATCCTGCGGGCCTCGTGTCTTTCCGTGCCCACTATGTGAAGTCCACAGGGAACGTCGTCCGGGCACTTCAGCTCCTCCAAATAGGGACAGCCGTCCTCTCTACCCGGCGTCACCAGCCGGCAGTGGGGATGCTTGACCACCTGCGTACCCAGCTTGATGTCCGTGCCCCGTCCGGCCATGTTGGTGGCGATGGTCACTGTACCCGCCTGGCCCGCGCGAGAGACGATCTCCGCCTCCTGCTGGTGATGCTTGGCATTCAGCACGGAATGGGCTATGCCTTTTCTCTTTAGCATGCGGGAGAGGGTCTCGGAAACGTCCACCGAGACCGTTCCCACCAACACCGGCCTGCCGGCTTCGTGATAGCTCACGATCTCGTCCACGATGGAGTTGTATTTCTCCCTTCGGGTGCGGTAGATCATGTCGTCGTAGTCGATCCTTCGCACCGGCTCGTTGGTGGGTATGGACACCACGTCCAGCTTGTAGATCTCCCAGAACTCGGATGCCTCCGTTTCGGCAGTGCCGGTCATGCCGGCCAGCTTGTCGTAGAGCCGGAAGAAATTCTGCAGGGTGACGGTGGCAAAGGTTTGGGTCTCCCCTTCCACCTTCACCCCCTCCTTGGCCTCTATGGCCTGGTGCAGGCCGTCGGAGTATCTTCTGCCGGGCATGAGCCTGCCGGTGAACTCATCCACGATCATCACCTTCCCCTCCTGCACCACGTATTCCACGTCCTTCTCGAAGAGGGAATAGGCCTTCAGAAGCTGGCTGATGGAATGGTTCTTCTCGCTGCGCTCGGCGTGCAGTATATACAACTCCTCCTTTTTCTTCAGCTTCTCCTCGGGCGAGAGCGAATCGTCCGAGTCGATCTCGTGTATCCCCTCGGTGATGTCCGGGAGCACGAACAGCACCTGATCCTGCGGCGAGAGAACCGAACGGCCCATCTCGTTTAGGTTGATGCTGTTTTCCTTCTCATCGATGGAGAAGTACAAAAGATCGTCCAGCTCGGGCAGCCTCTTGTCCCGCATGAAGTCCAGTTCCACCCGCTGCATCAATTTCTTGACTCCCGGCTCTTTCCCCAGCTTCATCAGCCTTTTGTTCTTGGGCGCTCCCCTATGGGCGGTCAGGAACTTGATCCCCGCCTCGTATTCGTTTCCGTCCTTCAGCGATTGTTCCCCCTCGGCCACCATCTTGTTCACCAATGCAGCCTGCTTGCGGAACAGCTGCTCCACTAAGGGCTTCATCTGGGCGTAGCTTTGGATGACGTCGGAGGCGACCGGGCCGGAGATGATCAGAGGCGTTCGGGCCTCGTCGATTAAGACCGAATCCACCTCGTCCACGATGGCATAGCTGTAGCCACGCTGCACCCGGTCTTCCGCCCGGATGGCCATGTTGTCTCTGAGATAATCGAAGCCGAATTCGTTGTTGGTTCCGTAGGTGATGTCGCAGTTGTACTGGGTCTTCCTCTGCTCGTTGTCCATTTCGTTTTGGATGCAGCCTACGGTCAGTCCCAGAGATCTGTATATTTCCCCCATCCACTCGCTGTCCCGGCGTGCCAGGTAATCGTTCACCGTTATCAGATGCACCCCCTTGCCGGTCAGGGCGTTCAGATAGATGGGCAGGGTGGCGACTAAGGTTTTCCCCTCGCCGGTAGCCATCTCGGCGATCTTGCCCTGGTGCAGGGCAATGGCCCCGATGAGCTGAACGTCGTAGGGGAGCATATTCCATTCCGTCTCGATTCCGCACACGTCCCATTTCTTCCCCACCAGCCTTTTACAGGTTTCCTTCGCCACTGCAAAGGCCTCCGGCAGAATCTCGTCCAACACCTCTCCCTCGATCCGTTTTATCTCCTTCTGGACGTCCTTCATTTGCTGTATGAGAGCCTCCCTCTGGGACCTGACCTGTGCTCTTTCCTCCTCGGACAGTCCATGAGTCTCTATGTTGGCGAACTCCTCTTTTAGAGCGCCAAGCTGCTGATCCAGTTCGACCGTACGATCCTTGATCCGTCTTTTGAACTCGTCCGTCTTGGCCTTCAGCTCGTCATCGGAGAGACTTTGGAGCTGCTCGAAAGACTCGTTGATCTGTTCCACCAACGGTCGGAGCTTCTTCACGTCCCTGTCGTGTTTGGAGCCGAATATCTTGGTTAGCACATTACCGGCCATTTACATCACTCCCTCTAAGCACACATTTGGTCTTTCATAGCTTCTTACGTAGCAGATCGAGAGTTTATGAAAGATAAGCAGCAGTTCGCCCGGAAGGCAGCTGTAATTCGCCGTCAGCGGTTAAAGGATCGAATATTAGCCGTGAACCCTCATGCTCACCGGCAGAAGAGCATTTGGGGTCACCTGGCGATGATTACAGGCCGCCGGAGGGCAACTGATTTTGCCTGAGCCATCTGCCGTTGGCCGCCCAACCGATGCCGTCAGGTTCGGCCGCCGGAAAGCCGGATGAAAAAAAGAGCCGAAGGACCTCCTTGAGGTCCATTCGGCTCAGACTGCCGTCCTGATGAAGTGCTAGAGGCCCACCCTCACTCCTGTTCGGAGCACATAGAACGATCCCGATTCGATACCGTAAACATATCCTTGGCTGTCGTCGAGATTGATGTAGCTGGCCTCCCCGGTGAGAGAGACGTTCCCGGAGAGTGCGTAATCCGCTCCCACGGTGATCTGCACGTACTTATAGTCCAGATCGGAATATCCGCCGATAAAACTGTAGTCGTAATACGCGGCGGCGATGTTTTCCACAACCTCGCTGGGCACCGGGGGCATGGGTCCCATCTCCAGGCTGCCCTTGGTGCCAAGGTAACTGCCGCCCAGGGTGAGATTCAGTTTGGCTGTGGGGAGGAACATGATGGCCGCGGAAAGCGAAACCGCGTCGTTCTGGTAGTCGGTGTCGATAAAGTACGAACCATAATGCTTGTAGCCACCACCTGTGGCTGCTGTGACCACCCCCCCTCACCCGTCCATCATGGCTACCGTTGCCAGACCATTGGACTTATCCCATTGATAGCCGGCGCTGGCAAACAGCTGCCATCGGGGATCGGGGCTTAAGGTCGCCGAAACCTGAGGTTGAATCGAGGTTCTTTGGAAATCGAGATTCGTGTTGTCCGAATTGGTCTGCAGGCTGGCCTTCAGGCCGGCGGATAGGTTGACCTTCTGATTGGGGAGCATGTTCAGGCTCAAATCCACCTGGTGCTCGTTGGTCGGCTGGTTGGTGACGTCGCCATACCGTAAATCCTCTCGTTCGAAGTAATAGAATGTAACGGGTTCGTTCTCACCCGATCTCTCGAATAGTGGATTGTACGGAACGGGATTTTGGGTGTTTTCGAAGGTGTACTCGAATCGTCCCCAGAACCTGGAGCTGGGACGATACTTCCCGCCAATTGTGGCCTGAAGCTTGGTGGTTTTCTCCTTGGCGTCATGGGAGGGATAGTCGTTTCTCTCCGTGCCCTCATACCCGGCTGACACGGACAGCCGATACTTCCGATCCGGCTGATAGATGAAGCGGGCTGATCCCTTCAACACGGTGCGGGTCAGATTGGAATAGCGGACGTAATCGAAATCGGTCGCATCGCTGCTGCTTGCTCTCCAGGTGGGCAAATTCACTTCCACCTCATCGTTTTCGATTCGATTAAACGAGGCCTGGGCGATCACCCTGGTCTTCACGTTGGGAGACAAAACGTACTTCAAGGCTCCGCCGTTGCCGCTTACTTCCAGCCCCGCCGATTTGTTCTTCGCCTGCGAGTGGGTGAAGCTGCCCAGGATTTCGCTTTTACCCATCCGGGTCTTCGCCTTGAGGGTATGAGCCATCTTCTCGTTGTCCGGAATCTGGCCGAAGGCCACCGTGGAGTCTTGAAAGATGACTCGCTCGGGGAAGTCCATGGGATCTCCGGACACCGGGTGTTGCGCCGCGTCGTAAAATGCCTCGGTCTGTGGAGCCTCAGACTTGAAGGTGCGATAGCTTCCCAGGTAGGAGAGAAACACCGGCCCGGTGGTAGCTTCCGCACCGGCGGAAACCATATGGCTTTGCTGGTCGACCTTGGCCGATTTGGACTCCTGATGACAGGATGAACAGTGCATGGATGCCACCCGCTGGTCTTCTCCGTCCTTCAGAATAGAACGGTGAAACGCTCTTAGCACCAGCTCGGCCGAACCCGGCACCTTGACCTCGATGTCGGTTTTCAACTCGTGTCGGGTGTACCCGTAGTCTGTCTCCGAAGGCGGGATATCGTGCTCGTAGGTAACCATCTTTCCACCCGGTGTGTTCTCCTGATTCACCGCCTCCCGGGCCATCAGGTTTTCCAACAGGTCCGTCTGCCTCTGACGGAAAAAGGACTGATAGGATATCTTCCCGGAGAAGACGTCCTTCGATCTTCCGCTCAGATCAAACTGCATCCGATCGGGATCGTAAAAGTGGGCGAAAAGATCCCAGCTTGCCTCCCCCTTGTAACCGAAATATCTCAGCGATGCTTCGGGCATGGCTTCATCTTTAGCCCGGGAGAACTCGGCCGTCTTCTTGTAATAATCGTCCAATCCCGTGTAATGACCACCCACCCATAGGCTCCAATTCGAATAAATTGGTTCATCTTGAGCCAGGACTGACGACGAAGACAGCACCAAAACGAGTATTGCCGCCAGGAGGGAGAGTAGTTTGAGAAAAGGTGTTTTCATTTGCGTCTCCTTGGTTTATCTCGTTAGGGCTGCCCCCTTGCCGGAGATGGACTGGGAGGGCAGATCACTGCCGTGGACCTCGGAATGACACTGGGTGCATTTGGTCAGAAAGGCCCGTTTCATCCCGTCGCGGGTGGACATTCCGGTTCGCTCCGGATGCAGGGGAGCGCTGAACTCGCCTTCATATCCCGCCAGTGTGGTGTGGAAGTGCATGGAATGGCAGGATAGGCACAGGAATGGTTCGTTCTGAACCAGAAGATTGTCCGCTATGGCTCCGTGCGGATCATGACAGATGCCGCAGTCCTCATTCACCGGATCGTGCTCGAATATGAACGGACCTTGCAGAGAAGTGTGGCACGATAAGCACAGCTCCCTGTCTCCTTCTCCCACCGTGTACTTGACCTCCGAGGAGTGTATGGCGTGGCAGTCGGAACAGCGCATAAGTCCCTCTAAAACCGGATGATGCGAGGGCATGCGCGCCTTTAACCTCATGTCGGCATGACAGCCGAAGCAAAGCTCCGGCTCCTGCTTGCTCAACAGGTGCTTCTCCTGACCATGGATGGTGTGACAGTCGCTGCACCCTTCTCCCACCTCGAAGTGAGTCAGTCCTTGCCAGGAGGTGAACTCCGCGCCCTTATGGCAGCCGACGCAGGTATTGTCCTCGGTCGAGAGATAATCCGTGGCCGGATTATAGATGGATGCCGGATCACCATCTTCCGAGTGCTTGGAACCGGGACCGTGGCATGCCTCACAGGTATGGTCCTCTCCCACTGCCAGCCTGAAGTGTATGTTGCCCGCGAAATCCTGGCTGACCTCACTGTGACACATGGAGCAGGTTTCGTCACCAACATCTACTGCGCCAGAGGGAGGTTCCCCAGACACATATGTTGAGGAGAGAAGGAAAAGACCCAAAAGGCAGAACAAGGCCGCGCCGGCCCAGCCCTTAAACTTAAAACCCTTGGGGGACTTAAGCATGTACCTCCTTTGTTGAAGTTGAACTTTCGAGGGACGCCCAAATTTTGACTCTGGATCTCCATCTGTCGAATTGTTGAGTTCCATTGGCGGCATAGCTGAAGAAGGTTCATCAATAAAGTTTTCCAAAATACAAAGCCCTCGTATTGTTGTCAAGCGAAAAGTCCATCAAGGCGAAGGAAATCGAGTGCCGATCGTACATCCTTGAAAAAGAGAATTTGCACACCTCGATGCAGAAGTTATTTTCAAACGAATCCGTGGCTTTTGTCTCTCCAGCCTGATGCCTTTTTGTAACGCGGGATTCAGGGGAGATCAACGAACCTCACAGTATGGCCCATGGCCGGCTGTGAGCCTGGCGGAACTGAGTGGCACACACTAGTGGCGCGCACTGAATGATTGAGACATCAAACAGGTGAAATAGAATTTGAAGAAGGATCGTCAGGAAAATCAGAGGGGAAAACAGCGGGGGAGACAAAAGGACTTTCTCAAAACGAGAATCACAGATCTGCTTCATTCAACCCCACCGATCCTCCTCACACAGCACCGGTTGATCGATTGAAACGAACGCCATCAGTCGAGCTGCAGCCATCGATGTCTTCAGATCAAGCTCTGATTACCACGTGTCAGCCGAACTCTATTGCGGGAGACGAATCCCCACTAACGCTCGAAACTCAAACTCCCTCTCTCCCGCCTCCGGTTGGTTCAACCACAGAGGGAAAGAGAGATATAGAATGCCCATGAACCTGAACTCGACTCCGGCGTCATACAGGAACTTGTCCGGGAGCTCGGAAGTCACGTCACCCTCAACTTTGCCCAAGTCGAAGAACAGGCCTGGCCTGATGAAAAAAGGCAGACTTTCGAGAATCTCACTTCTTAGCTCGAAGTTCAGAGCACGGAGCTTCTTCCCTAATATCGCCCTGTCTCGATAGCCCCGAACACCACCTCCTCCCGCGTTTATCAACGACCCCACGGGGTCCACGGTTGATGAAGGGACACCCAAAGCAACATCCAGCTTCTGGTGAGTCGGCACATTCCCGTCTGCAAACCCCAGACTGCCCCGGAGATACATCACCAATTCTCCCGTTCTCACCAAGCGGAACTCCTGGCTCGCACTTAGGAAGGCTCGGTTGAAAGCATAATCTGCATCCAATATGCCCAAGCCTCTGGATAGGCTAAGATCCACACCAGTGAACCCGTGATAGCTCTTTTGCACGAAATTGACGCTGAGAGAAGCGACACTGGTTTTGCCCAGGGAGAACCATTTTTCATCAAAGTACCTTGCGTCATATCTATCACTGTAGGAGAACCCAACGCAAGACCGAAGAACCGGGTAATGGAATTGCAGACCAAGACCTTGAAAAGCCAATGCCAAGGGTCTGTCGCCCAGTCTGATGTCGGCGCCGCAGCTTCTCATCCCGTTACTTCTGTCTGAATCCAGTCGTATACTACATTTTGGGGTTCTACTCAACGGTGTACTGTATGCAAAACCGTAGTCGACCGCTTCTGTCTTGGTTGCGTAAGAAGCGCCTAAAGAGAAGGAACTCACCTCGGATAGATAGCTTCCACCTATCTTAGCACCTAGTTTCAACTCATCCACGTCATTGTACCAAATGGTTGGGCTTAATCTTATCAGATATGCGTCTGTCTCAAAGGCCGAACCTATATCCAATGTCGATGCTACTCTAATTTTGATCGGAGGCAGCAAACCACTTTCGTTGTTCAGTCTGTCAGTCTCCAATAGTCTGTGGCGTGGGTCAATTTTGATCTTCTTCACCCTGTTTTTGGTTCGGAACGTCAAGATTTCAATCTCATCATCCGCGAACACCCTCTCAAGCTCTCTTTTCCCATCCGTCAGAACCGCCTCCACCTCTACCGGCATCACTATCTCGCCCTCTCGCTTGATCTCAACTCTGGTTATGAATTCCCCTCCATTGGTTTCTTCTCTTGATATTGAACCTACTGCATAGTCGCATTTCTTGGTGGTGTATAGCCATTGATCGAAGAACCAGCCGAGCTTCTGACCGCTGGTCTGCTCAGCCACCTCTATGACATTCTGAATCGTAGGGTGCTTGAATCTGTATTGGGAGAAATACGACTTGATGAATTCCGAGAAGAGGGAATCACCTATCACGTAGTTGAGCATGTCCAGGATATCTGAACCTTTGCTGTACGTGATCGCTCCATACATGTCGTAATCATCGAGCAGGTAGACCGGCTCGGCCACAACTCGATCCTTGCCAGATCTGGCGTATTGCAAATACCTCCACTCGTGTTCATTGGCGTAAGGCAGTTCTGTTTTGAGGGGAACCCAGTCGGGAAGATCAAAGACATTGCCTCTTTCGTATTTCCACTCAGCATACCTTATGGTGAAGTATTCGGTGAATCCTTCGTCCAGCCAAGCATCGTTCAATTCATCATTACCCACCATTCCATACCACCAATTATGGCAGATCTCATGGACCGTTACGAATTCGAGAATTCGCATAAATGGAGTGTTTGCACCGGGATCGATCATACTCAGAGTGGGATACTCCATTCCGCCAGCACTGCCTGTATGAGCTTCGACGATGGTCAGATTCCGGTAAGGATACTCTCCTATCTGTTCCGAATAGAATCTGATCGCATCCAACGAATAAGTCAGCAGGTTCTTCCAACCTTTTTTTGAGTCACGTTTGAAGACCAAAGCTCTTACCAATGTGCCGTTCCATTCCGCTTCCTCTCTGACATAGTCTGGTGAAGAAACCCAGGCAAAGTCATGGACCTTCTCAGCATGAAAAACCAGAGTCTTTGTTGGGCTCGTTTCCGAGGCTTCTTTATTTTGGCCTTCGTCGATCTTTTCGCAATCCTCGGCATTCTTATCCTCTGAGATGAGAGGCATGTTGTTGTCCCCGTTTATCGATTGCACCAGATAACCGGTGGAGCCGACATAGTAGTCCTGGGGTAGGCTGATGCTCACATCAAAAGCTGCGAAATCACCATAGAACTCGCCTATCAGATGATACTCATCAGGACGCCATCCTTCTTCGTCGTAAACTGCCATTTTGGGATACCATTGAGCAATGGTGAAGTGTTTTCCCGTGTACCCGAACCGAGAGATCATTTTTGGGATCTTGACCCGAAAGTTCATCTTAATCACAACCGCATCCCCTGGCATCAGGGGAGACGACAGGTCTATTCTCATCACTGTACCATCAACACTGAACTCAGAAGCTTTGTCATTCACTCTTAGTGAATCGATTCCTATGTATCCCAGATCCTTCTTTCTGCTATGTGCCAGAGTGTAATCGCGCAGCTTCTTCTCAGCTTCTTGGCTGGCCATGCTGTTTCTTCCCCGGAAGACATTGGGGTAGACATGAAGATAAAGTTCATGCAAAGGAACATCCGCTCCACTGGTATAGGACATTTCTTCTGCACCACGTAGCATCTTTTGTTCAACATCCAAAGAGATGTTAATTCTATATCGGATTTCAGGCGGTACAACAGAGAAGGCTTCTTCTGAAAAGACGCCTAATGTGATGATAACTAATGCACACAATATGCAGAATTTCCTAAAGCTCATCTCTCTCCCGACTTGGCTCCTGATGTCTCACTTGATTCAAGACTATTTCTCATCAATTCTTAACGCCCGGCGGCACCATGAGATGATAATCCAACCACAGAGCCCTTGCCCGAGACGCCCCTCCTCGTTTTGGGATACTGTAGTCCTCAGTGTGTCGAGTTGGCTTTGTGCTGACGCGTTGCCGGAAAATCGTTCTTCCGAGAACAGATCGGGAGATCCGCACTTGACCGGGAAATGACCGTTTTCCCCCGACGGCAAAGTTGTCTTAGCCTTTGCTGCCATCGGCCATTTCGGCGTGATTCAATGTCATCCCATGAGTTTCCGGAGTGCCTCAGAGCTGTTCGGGAATGGCGGGATGTCTCCGCACAGTGAGACGCACATTATGTAGCTCGACAGACAGTAATCCCAGCAGTCATCGTCCATGACGTCACAAGTGTGATAGCATCTGGCATACTCCGCGCCGCACTGATGAACGCACCTCACCCACTCGTCGTCAATTGACACCGAAGTGACGGCGACGCCGGAGGCGAGGACCAATGCAGACAAAAATACGACGCCGACAAGCTTGCTGAACATGCCTAAAATCACCTCCCTTTTGCTATCTCTTTGATCTTATCCTCCGCAGCTTTGCTCTCTTCCTCCGAGCCGGTCTGCCTCAGAGAGTCCAAGCCACGAAGTCTTTGCTCAAGGGCAATCCGCTTGATGATACGGACATGCTCGGTCATCCATTCCATGCCCCGCGACCTCGACTGCGATCCCTGGAGCATATTCTTCTCCAGTGCCAGCAGCAAAGAGTCGGAGACGCCCAGATCTCTGTAGGTCGACATGTATTCCGTGATGGCATCTGCCTCCGACTCTACGGCCACCTTCTGGCATCCGAAAACGAGCACCATCAATGAAGCCAGAATAGGTAGAATCCGCTTCATGTTCTCACCTCACTTGATGAGGTTAGACGTGATAATCGGCTAAAGCA
>CAZWAO010000081.1:0-11060 GCA_964631815.1 uncultured Ignavibacteria bacterium
GTGAATCTCTTCTGGGCCTTGGAGCGCATGAGGAGTGCATCACAGAAGCACAGTGATTTGGATCCCAAACGACTCACCCGGGCGCTCTTGCAGGAAGCCTTGACCATACATGAAGAAGACAAACAGATGTGCGAGAAGATCGGCGAGTTCGGGGCCACACTCTTGAAGGACGGCGATACCGTGCTGACCCATTGCAATGCCGGAGCACTGGCCACCGGAGGGATCGGCACGGCCCTGGGGATAATATACACAGCCACCTGGCAAGGAAAGAATATTTCCGTCTTCGCCGACGAGACCCGGCCGGTTCTTCAGGGGGCGAGATTGACGGTGTGGGAGCTTCAACAGCAGGAGATCGATGTAACGCTGATCTGCGATAATACCGCAGCCACGGTGATGAAAAGGAAGAAGATCGACTGCGTGATAGTCGGTGCGGACCGGATAGCCGCCAACGGAGACGTGGCCAATAAAGTCGGCACTTACAACCTGGCCATTTTGGCTAAATATCACCAAATCCCTTTCTATGTGGCCGCCCCCAGCTCCAGCTTTGATTCCTCCATCCCGGATGGCACCAAGATCGAAATAGAAGAAAGATCACCTGAAGAAGTAACCTTTTGCTTTGGGAAGAGGACCGCACCTTTGGACACCAAAGTTTTTTCCCCCGCCTTCGATGTGACTCCGGCTTCCCTGGTAACGGCATATATCACCGAGAAGGAGATACAAAGGACTGAGTAGCAGAGGGTTGCGGCAGGCAGGTTAAGTATAACATCAAGTCCTCTTCCATTTCCCCAAAAATCGTTCTATACATCGTGGTGAAGGTTGGTGAGCCTTGCTCGTGCCTCATCGTCTGGGTCCGGTTGCCCAATAGCGCCAAAAACCCAATCGTATTCCGTATGAAAATGAAGAGATAGTGATATCCGGGTCTCTTGGCAGCGAGGCGAGTGTGGCCAAATCAAGGGTTGTGGTTATTAAGAGCAGCAGCGTGATAGACTCCTCCGGCAAGGTGGACGCGGAAGTGCTTGCAGGTATGGTGAGTCAGGGGCTGCGGCTGCTGACTTCCGAATCCACTTCTGAGAATGCGCTACGACACTACTTAAAGCCTCAAGATAAAGTGGGTTTGAAGGTGAACTGTCTGGCCGGTCCTATGGCTTCTACTCATCCGGAGGTTTCGTCGGCAGTTGTCAGTCTGTTAGAAGAGGCCGGATTCAAGCCGGGAAACATAATTATCTGGGATAGATCGTCGTACGAGTTGAAAGAGGTGGGGTTCCCGGTGAACGTGAGCAAGGACGATGTGTTGTGTTTTGGCACGGACAATCAGGGCGTGGGATACTCCAGCGAATTGATAAACTACCGTAGCATCGGTAGTCTGGTGAGCAGGGTCATGGAGCAGCTCACCAGCGCCCAGGTGAATATCCCGGTGCTCAAAGATCACGGCCTCTCGGGAGTTACCTGCTCGCTTAAGAATTGGTTCGGGGCGATCCACAACCCAAACAAGTATCATGAGGACGGCTGCGACCCTTACGTGGCCGATCTTAACGCCGTATCCCTGATAAGAGGCCAGCAAAAGCTGGTAATCTGCGATGCCCTGCGGGTGCAGTTCAACGGAGGTCCATCGTACCACCGGCAGTGGGCCAATCATTTCGGCGGACTGATCTTGGGCGAAGACCCCGTGGCCGTCGATTTCGTGGGATACGGGATTATAGACAAAATCAGAGCCGAAAACGGGCTTCCTTCTTTGGAGAAGGCCGGCAGGAAGCCGCAGCACATTTTCACGGCGGCGGATGCAGAACACAAGTTGGGCAAGGCCAGTTTGGATGAGATAGACTTGGTAGAGAAGATGATTTGAGGGAGCACCGCAACAGATGTCTCGTTGAGTTGTATCTATAGTGTGAGGCATCACTGGCGGAGATGAAATGAAAATCGACAGAAGACATTTCCTGAAATGCTCGTTGGCCGCGGCGGGCGGAGCATTGGCTTCCCCGATCGTTTCCACAGGCGGCATTCTGACTGGCTCCGTTGCCGCCGCCGGTTCGACTACCCAACCCGGCCTATCCCAGGTGGAGGCCAAGTATTACAAGAAGCTTGAGGATAAGGAGATAGAATGCGAGCTCTGTCCCCACAAGTGCAGGGTGGGGGATAGAGAAAGGGGATACTGCGGCGTCCGCGAAAACCACGACGGCACATACTACACGCTGGTTTACTCTCGTCCTTGCTCGGTTCACAAGGATCCCATCGAGAAGAAGCCCCTGTTTCATTTCCTTCCGGGCACGGATGCCTTCTCGTTGGCCACGGCGGGCTGCAACCTAAACTGCAAATTCTGTCAGAATTGGGAGATTTCCCAGGTTCGGCCGGAGCAGGTGAACTCCTATGAGCTCCCACCCGAGGAGGTGGCGGCTTTGGCGCAGGAAACGGGATGTAAATCCATTGCCTATACCTATTCGGAGCCCACGGTTTTCTATGAGTACATGCTGGACTGTGCGGCGGCAGGAAGACGCAAGGGAGTTCGAAGTGCGGTCATTACCGCGGGATATATGAACCACGATCCCTGGATGGAATTGATACGAGAGGTGGATGCCATTAAGGTGGACTTTAAGGCATTCACGGAGAAGTTCTATCACGACATATGCCGAGGGAAATTGCAACCGGTGATGGATTCCCTCACCGATCTGGCCAAGAGCGATGTTTGGTATGAGCTGGTCTACTTGATGGTGCCCACGCTCAACGACAACCCGGACGACATCAAGCGGATGTCCAAATGGTTGGTGACTGAGTTGGGCAAAAACGTGCCCATCCATTTCACCCGTTTCACACCGCAATACCTGCTGAAGAATCTTCCTCCCACCCCGGTATCCAGTTTGGAGCAGGCTAGAGAGATCGCTTTGGCCGAGGGGATGAACTTCGTATACATCGGAAACGTGCCCGGCCATGAGGGAGAGAACACGTATTGTCCCAATTGTAAGAATATTGTGATCGGGAGAGTGGGCTTTCAGATCACCCGCATGAACCTCAAGGACGGCAAATGTCAGTCTTGCGGGACGGCGATTCCGGGCATTTGGAGTTGACTCCGTGAGTCGGGAAGTCTTTTGAGCTTTCCTCCTTCAAATTCGGTTTCCATAAGAGCAAACGCACATTTGATTCTTCTGGCGTCCTTCGGACACCTTCCTTATATTAGCAGGCGCAAATGAACTTATCCAAATCCAGCCAAGGGGCCCATTTCCTGTCGGCCTGCATTATCCTGGGCTTCAGCTCAATGGCCGCCCAGATAATCCTCTTCCGCGAATTCATGGTAGCCTTTTACGGGAACGAGTTGACTTTGGGCATCATGCTGGCAGTATGGCTCTTTTGGGTGGGGTTGGGGTCAGCTCTGGGCAATAGGATCGCAATACGATGGACTCTCACCCCCCGGGGCCTGTCTTGGTGGTACCTGCTGATATCGCTTTTCACTCTTGCCGCCATGTTTCTCATCCGGTTCTCCAAGCAGATACTGGGGACCGCTCCGGCCGAGATAGTCGGCTTCGTCCCCATGCTGCTTTTCGGGCTGCTGGCCTTGGCTCCCCTGTGTCTGGTTCTGGGCGTCACCTTCGTGCTGAACTCGAAGGCCTGGACGTTTGATGAAACCCGGATTTTCACCGTGAACCGGGTGTACTTGTGGGAGTCCCTGGGAGCGGCCCTGGCGGGATTTGCGGTTACGTTTATCCTGATTCCGAATTTCTCCGATTTCGCCATTGCGTATATGCTGATCGTTCTGAACCTGGTGTTTTTCGCCAACCTCCTCTTCCGACGCTCAGCAACATGGGCCAGACTTGCAGCCTTGGCTGTGACGGTATTGGTGGTCGGTGCTTTTCTCGTATCGAACTCCGGCCGTTGGTTGGATCATTATACCGCCGCCAGGATGTGGAGAAGTCTTCCTCTAGTCTTTTCGGAGGACAGCAGGTATGGCAACATCGCCGTGACCAAGCAGCAGGAGCAGATCACGTTTTATGAAAACGGTCTGATGCTCTTTTCCTCTCCGGACGATTTCTCCGCGGAAGAGGCAGTGCATTTTGCTCTTTTAGAGCATCCGCATCCTCGAAGCCTTCTTCTTATAGGCGGTGGAATGGGAGGGGCACTGGCCCAGGCGCTCAAGTACGATTCTCTGAGGATAGATTATGCCGAGCTCGATCCGGAGCTTATCAAGATAGGAAAGTCATATCTCCCTGAAATGGAAATACGTTCACTTGAGAACCCACTGGTTGTTATTCGTTTGGTCGACGGAAGGCTTTACGTCAGACAGAACTTGGAAAGCGACCGGCCGGCGCGATATGACGTGATCATACTGAACCTGCCCGACCCCAGCACGGCCCAATTGAACCGCTTTTACACGGCCGGGTTTTTCAGCATGGCGAGATTCTCTCTGAATCCGGACGGAGTTTTCTCGTTTCGGGTGACTTCCGCAGAGAATTATATAAGCGACGAACTGGGTCTGTACCTGTCTTCTTTGTACCGCACGCTGGCCTCCGTGTTCGAGAAGGTGAAAGTACTTCCCGGTGGAAACGCCATATTCCTGGCGTCTGGGAAACGGAATCTGCTCTTCGACGACTGGCAGACTCTGGTCAGCAGACTCAAGCAGAGAGGCATCAAAACCAGCTTTGTGAACGAAAACTTCCTGCCGGATCGGCTCTCTCCGGAGAGAATTGCACTGATAAATGAGGCCCTAATAGGAGAAGTGGGAAGGATGAATTCCGATTTGGAGCCGGTTTGTTACTTTTACAACAGCATACTCTGGAGCAAGCAGTTCAATTCCCTGGAGAAACCGGTGCTTCTTTATCTGTCGAGCGTGAAGCGCTTGTGGTTTGTAGTGGCCTTAGGCTTTGCATTTGTGCTGGTCTTTTTCCTGGGTTTGACCTCAAGATCAAGATCGTCAAAGCTGGCGCTGGCCACGGTTCTCGTGGCCGGCTTCACCAGTATTCTGTTGGAGATAATCCTGGTGCTATGTTTCCAGGTACTTTATGGCTACGTCTATTCCATGATCGGGTTGATATTCACCCTTTTCATGTTGGGGCTTTTTCTGGGGGCTATCATCGTCCAGAGGACGGCTCAGCGTCGCGAAATCGGCTTTGGGATACTGGCCAGGGTGCAGTTGCTGCAGGTAGTTTTCCTGCTGATCCTTTTCATCCTGATTACGGTTTTGGCGGGCACTTCCATTTCCCGAGCGGCTACCGTCACCATCCTATTCATGATGATATTCTTATCCGGTTTATTGGGAGGGATGCTTTTTGCCCTGGGAAATCACCTTTTCGTAAGCCGAAGGTCCACCCGGAAAGCGGGAACCGGTTACGCGGTGGATCTGTTCGGCTCCGCTGTGGGTGCGCTGTTGGCTTCTGCCATCCTGATACCCCTGTTGGGAATACCCACTCTGCTGGGAGTCATGGTCTTGGCGAACCTGATTTGCCTGTTCTCTCTTCTTGTCGCACCGGCCACCGGATAACGGTGGGCGTGCGGTTTTTGGGGCTAGGTGTCAGCATCTTTGAAACATTCGGGGCAGGAAGATTGTAGTAATTACTGAGAAGGTTAGTGGCTTGCAGACAAGCTATCTGGATGAGGGTAGGACTATAGATCAGGCAAGGAAATGCTAATCCGCGAGCGGACTGAGGGGTTGACGACGGGAAGGTTGGCTGCAATCATGGTGCAGGAAGTGTGAAACCTTTTGCATTCATCCGCCAGCAGCTGGGCATGAGATTTCACAACCGATAGTTCGAAAACGCTGCTTGATTATCCGGGGATTCCTATTTCACTGCACATCAACGTCTTGCAGGGCCGAAGTCTCTGAGAGGTGGCGCTTAGACGCCGGACTATTGTGGTCTGTTATTTGCTCAATTGGATTTGGGATATGAAATAGCCGGGGTGCCGACAGGCGAAACGGAAGCAGGAGTTTTGAGATTGACAAAACCGGAATTTCTGTTAAATTGGGGCGGAAAAGGGCATCGAAAATAGGAGGCCATTGATGAGAGAGCAGAGGAAGTTCGGGTTGGCCATTTTGGCGTTGGCCTTGATCTCCACCGCCATAATCTGGGCCGTGGGATTGGGCGAGGCGCAGGAAGAGCCTGACATGGCGGGGCAGATGGAAAGGGAGACGCTGTATAGCTATATAAAACTCCTGGATAAGGTGGCCTTTGACATAAACCAGCGCTATGTGGATTCAATCGACGTCAAGGAGATGGTGTATTCCGGAATCAGGGGAATGATAGAGACCTTAGATCCGTTCTCGGCCCTGCAGGACGTGCAAGCTCACGACCGGCTGATGGAGATGACCGAAGGCAAATACGAAGGGTTGGGAATGACCATCTCCGAGAGGGACAAGGTTATCACCGTCATCTCTCCCATAGAAGGGACTCCCGCATACAGAATGGGACTCCGGGCCGGCGACCGGATAGTCAAAATCGACGGCAAATCCACTGAGGGAATGACTACCGAGGACGCTTCCAAGATGATGCGAGGCAAGGCCGGAACTTCTGTGACGCTGACCATTAGGAGGGAGGGAGTGTCGGAGCCGTTGGAGTATGAGGTGGAACGAGCGGTGATAGAGCTGACCAGCGTTCCCTATTACGGAATGATGGATGGAGGCATAGGCTATGTCCGGCTGTCCAAATTCTCCAAGGATTCCGGAAAGGAACTAAAGGACGCCATAGTTGATTTGAAAAAACAGGGCATGAAAGGGATGGTTCTGGATCTGAGGAGCAACGGCGGGGGACTTTTGGATCAGGCCGTGGAAACCTCAAACCTCTTCCTGGACAAAGGCAAGCTGATCGTTTACACCCAGGGTCGAAGTGAGTTCAGAAGCGAAAGGGACGCCACGGTCGAGCCTGTTTTTTCGGTTTCCGACGGTCCCTTAGCGGTACTGGTGAATCAAGGCACCGCCTCCGCCTCGGAGATCGTCTCGGGAGCGATTCAGGACTGGGATAGGGGCGTGATCATAGGGAACAACACATTCGGCAAGGGATTGGTACAGCAGATCATCCCGGAGCGCAACCAAACCTACCTGAAACTGACGGTGGCCAAGTATTACATTCCCAGCGGCAGGTGCATTCAGAAGCCGGAGAGAGCGGTCAGACGATCGGCTGCTGATGAGGAAGAAGAGCCGCCTGTTGCTGAGGAGGGCAAGCAGCCGGATACGTTGGTGCAGGTGGACAAGGAGGTCTTTTACACCAAGGGCGGTCGAAAAGTTTACGGGGGCGGCGGTGTGGTGCCGGACATCGAGATACCGCCCGAGGAAATGCAGCCCTTGGAGATGAATCTGCTCAGACAGTCCATGTTCTTCAGCTTCGCCGTATCGTACATTGCCGAGCATCCCAATATCTCCAAGGATTTTGAGGTGGACCAGAGCGTTATCGAAGCGTTCAAACGCTATTTGAAGGACAAGGATTTCACCTACAAATCGACGGTGGAGCTTCAACTGGAACCCTTGAAGGAGAAAATCGACAAGGCCGAGAATCCCGAGATGTTCTCGGGAGCATTGACCCAGTTGGAGAGCGCCATCCAAAAGGACAAGGAAGACGATTTCGAGGAGAACTCGGACCAGATCAAGGAATCCTTAAAGGGCGCGATCTTAAGCAACAAGTTTGGAGAAAAGGCTTACTATGAGGAGGTTCTGCTGAAATCCGATCCCTATGTTCGAAAGGCTTTTGAGATACTGAATGACCAGAACCAGTACATGGGAATGCTCAAACCGTAGAATTCCCTAACACCGAATCCGAAGGCGTTGAACCTATAGAGCAAGCTCCGATTTGGGGCTTGCTCCTTTTTTTGCGGTTTGCGGCACCTGCTCCTGCAAAATCAGACTGAGGATTCGAGCGATCACAAAAGATGTCGGTTCTGAAATAATCAAGCACAATTCCGGCAAAGCCCACCCTCCGCGTTCAAAGCCGCAGGGTTGGTTCTTTTTTCCCAAAAAGCGTTGGATTTGTGGCAGGTGAGTTCTTCTGGCTGGGAAACAAACCCGCGAGCGATAGTCGATGTTACCGCGCCGGTTTGTCGACCAATGCCGCAAATGGCTTGACAGTAGGAGGGAAATTGCTAAATTAAGGGTTCTTGAATATGGACTTAATCCGAGGTATGGGATGAATCGAAGACCGGTCAGATTAGTCATGCTCTGGATATTGGCAGTTTGCCTATCTGCGGGATGCGGAGGAGAAAACCCGATGGACGTAACCCGAATCGTGCTGGACAATGGGATGACCGTGTTGGTCCAGGAACGTCATTCCGCGCCGGTGGTGGCCATCGACACTTGGGTCAACACCGGATATTTCAACGAACCGGACAGTCTCACCGGCATATCCCATCTTTTGGAACACATGTACTTCAAAGGTACAACCAGAAGAAAAGTGGGGCAGCTGCGGGACGAAACCCGGAATCTGGGCGGGTATCTGAATGCCGGCACCATCTATGAGTACACCCATTACTATACCGTACTTCCCGCCAAATTTGTGCGCCAGGGTTTGGAGATCCAGTCCGATGCGCTCTGGAATTCATCCATCGATTCGGTGGAGTTGGGCAAAGAGAAGAAGGTGGTCATCCAGGAGATCAAGAGAAAGCTGGACAATCCGGATGCGCTGGCCTGGGAGAAGTTGATGGAGCTGGCTTTCGACCGACACCCCATTCGCAGGTGGAGAATGGGTACGCCGGAACAGGTGGAAGGCTGGAGCCGGGATCAATTGTTCGAGTACTATAAGACCTATTACCGACCGGACAATATCATCCTGGTTGTGGTGGGAGACGTGGATTCCAAGGAAGTATTGGCGCAGGTACAGAAACTCTATGGAAGCGTCGAGAGCCCGCCCACAAAGCTGCCCCAAGTACCGGAAGAACCCGTCCAGTCGAAATTGAAATATTGCCAGATGAAGGGAGACATAACCAGAACCTATCTTAAGATGGGCTTCCACATTCCCGGGCAACTGCATCCCGATTTCTTCGCCCTGGATGTCCTGGCGCACATCCTGGGACACGGCCGAAGCTCGCGCTTGAGCCAAACACTTGTGGAGGAGAAAAAGCTGGCCAGCTTGGTTTCTTCCGATGCCTCCGTGCAGAAGGATTTCGGGATGTTCCTGATCGAAGCGGAGCTGGAAGCAGACAATCTGCCGGAAGCGGAACGGGAGGTCTTCCGTCAGCTGGAGAACGTTAAGGATCAGAGCGTTTCGCAGCAGGAGCTGATCAAGGCCAAGAACACCATCAACTTTTCATATCTCAGTTCGATTGAGAATGCCAGGGGGCTGGCTGAGAACATAGGATTCTTCGAGTTATACGGAGACTACCGACTGGCCCAGGAGCACCTGGAGGGAGTAGCCAGGGTGACGCTCGAAGATGTCAAGCGCGTGGCGGCCAAGTACCTGGTTCCGGACAATGTCAGCATAATGGAATATAGGCCCACTGACCAGTACGACGAGAGTATGACCGCCGAAGGCTTGAGGGCCGATATAGAGGCGGGGTTTTCCGGGCAACCTGGGGAGGAGAGTCCTTTCACATCGGAGGAATCTCAAGCGGCGAAGATCAGTCCGGATGCCAGCTTCTCGCCGGGGACCGGAAGCGACGTTGCGGTACGGGGCAGCGCTCGACTGGACACGCTCTCCTGCGGCGCGGCGCTGATCACCAGGGAGAATCATTCGCTGCCGCTGGTCTCGCTGGGCATCTACTTCAAGGGAGGAAGGGTCCGCGAGTCTCGAGAAAACTCGGGAGTAACCAGGTTGATGTTGAGGACCAGCCTGAAGGGAACGGAGAGCCGCAGCGGGGAAGAGATATTCAACTCCATTGAGGCGTTAGGGGCGTCCTTAGATAAGGAAGTCGAGGCGGATTATTTCGGATATGTGATCCGGGTTTTATCGGGCAACTGGGAGCCTGCTCTTGAAATCACGGCTGACGTGCTGAAAAATCCCACTTTCAATCCAGCCGAGCTGGAGAAGGAGAAGGACCTTCTGTTGGCTGAAATCGACAAGAAGAAAGACGACATGGCCGCTTATCCCATTGACCTTTTCTATCAGGCCAGCTTTCCCGACCACCCCTATGGTTTGGACAAGTGGGGCAGCCGGGAGGCGGTAGCTGGTTTGAATAGACAACAGGTGCAACAATGGCACGGCGAGTATTTCAGTGGCAACAATATGACGTTGGTGGCGGTGGGAGACTTCGATTCATCCCGGTTAAAGCAGAAGTTGGAGGAATTATTCCACGATTTCGGATGCGAATCGACGTACGATCCCGGACTGCCGGCCCGAACAAACTCGTCAGCGGAACGCACGCTGGTTGAGAGCCGTAACAAGGCCCAGACCGCCCAGACCCTGGGATTCGTCACCTGTCCTTACCGGGAGGACGACTTCTACGCGCTTAAGCTGCTTCAGGCTGTCGCGTCCGGTTCGGGGGGAAGGTTCTTTCATCAATTGAGGGAAAAGAGGGGCTTGGCTTACACCGTATACGGAGTCAACGATTCCTGGGATGAGGCCGGGGTCTTTTATGCCTACATAGCCACTTCGCCGGGCAATGAAGAAGAGGCCAGGAAGCAACTTCTGGAAGAGTTTTACAGGTTCAAGGACTATCCCATCGGAGATGACGAGTTGGCCGTGGCCAAAAACTATGTCGGCGGCATGTATCAGATATACCTAGAGACCAATTCCGCGCTGGTGAGGCAGTACGCCAGAGCGCATCTTATCGGCAAGGGCATCGGGGACGTGGAAGGGTATCCGGACAAGATAGAGCAAGTCACCAAAGAACAGGTAATGGACGTGGCCGCAAGATACTTCAATCCCGACCAGTTGGCGGTGGGCGTGGTCAGGGGCGAAAAATAGGCTTGAGTCTGAAAAGGGTTTTTGCTATACTATTAGCAGGCACATGAAAATCCGGATCGAATCACCGGCTCGGATTGAAAAGAGGCTTAGAGCGGACAAGTTCCTTTTAGGACATTCGGAAGATGGACAAACCCCAGCATAACAAGAACAGAAACAAGGAAACCCAGGAAGCGGATCGCTCACTGCCCACCGGCTTGATTTACCATCCGGATTATCTCAAGCACGATACGGGAACGGATCATCCGGAGAGCGCGA
>CAZWAO010000082.1:0-10994 GCA_964631815.1 uncultured Ignavibacteria bacterium
TCGGCCGCCAGCTCCCAGGGCTTGGAGCGAACCATGGTGTAGCCGAAATGGGTCAATATGGCCTGCTTGGGCTTGATGCCGCTGATGAGCTTCTTCACGTCTTCCAAATTCAGATGATCCACGTCCATTCTCTTTCCACCTTTTCCATCGTGGCGCACCACGTTGATCACCAGAAGGTCGCTTTTCTTGTACTTCTTGATTAGGGCCGGGAAGAACCGGGTGTCGGTCACAAACGAGATGACGTACTTGGGGGTGCGAAACACGATCCCATACGTCTCCACGGGATGAACGTGACGCAAGGGCGTGGAGATTCTGACCTTTCCCAGCCGATAGACAGAACCCTGTTTGAGGATCTTAATCTCGTCGAGGTACTTTCGCACGTACTTGAGAACGATAGGATCGTTTTTCAGGGCCGATCGGGGGGCAAACAGAATCCCTCGCTTCGAAAAGCCGCCTGTGGTCATGGCCTCGATCATGATGTTCACGTCGTTGGCGTGATCGATGTGCTGGTGAGAAAGGATGATGGCATCCAGCTTGGTGGGGTCCAAAGGGGGCCTGCTCCTAGCGCACCTGACCAGGGTTCCGGGACCTGGGTCCAAAAGCAAGTTCTTGTCCTCCAGCGTCAGCCAGGTGCCGGCGGATGATCTGAGCTGCTTGATCATCACGAAGCGCGCACCAGCGGTGCCCAGGAATTTGATTCGGTCAGCCATTACAAGGCATTGATACGCTGTGGGACTTGCGTCCGTTTTATCTCCTCAGTCCGTCCGTGGTCGGTGGTCCGCCGGTATGCACCATATGGTGCATACCGCAGTCCGTGGCAAATGCAACCACTCGTTTAATTCATCTTACACGCGATCACTTCTGGGAATCTGTAAGGCATCCTGGCGTCGCATCCGTTTAATCCGTTTAATCCGTTGACCGTCTTAAGAGACCACAAAAAAAGCCCCGCCTTTGGGCAGGGCTTCTTTTCAGTGCATTTCTTTCCCTTGCTCTAATCGTCGGCGATCTCGATCTTCTTGGCTATGCAGACTCCGCCCCGGGGGTCGTGGTCGCAGAACGCCACCACTCCGTTCTCTATGGCCGGGTTGGTGGTGGCCACGTACACGAAGCCGGTAGCCTCTCCGAACTCGTTGGTGTAAGACGAGCCGCTTATGGTGCCGCCGCTGGTACTGGCCGGGTCCGCTTCCACCAGATGCCCGCCCAGAGGATTGCCGTACCGATCCTTAATGATCACCACCACCGGTACGGTGGAACCATGCGGAACGGAGCCTTCTATGTCGATCTCGCAATTCTTGCTGTAGGTATTCGCCGTCAGGAAGGTGATGTTGACCGAGTTGGAGACGAATCCGGCCTTGGCCGTCAGAACGTTGATGACTCCGATGCCGTCATCTAAATGCGGATCGGAAACGTGATAGTCCTGAAGCAGCACCTGGCTGATGAATTCGGTTTCATACGAGCTGGCATAGCAGCCGTCGGCGGTGTTTCCTGAAATGACCGAGCCGAAGGCGGTTTTCATCTGCACTTCCATTGGCAAGACGAAGTTGCCGTTCACGTCCAGCACCTCCACCCCCACATCACCCTTGGATATCCCGTCCGCCAGGATGCTGGTGGGGTACTTCCAGAAGGTGACGCTGGCCGCAGGTCCGGATACGATCAAAGTGGTGGTATCGGCCACCAGTCCGCCGTCGCCCCAGGTCTCCGCCCAGATCCGGGCCAATCCGTCATTTCGCGGGTCGCCGGACGAGTAAGTGCTCTTGGCGCAGCCGTCCTTGGTCTTGTCGCAGCAATATACCATCCCCTCTTCGGTTCCGAAATGGACCGACGTGGAATCCGGAACCGGGTTTCCGTAAATGTCCACCACACAAGCGCACAGCTCGGCTTCCACGCAATCCTTATCCCAGCCCCGGATGTTGCAGGGGGTGACTCCTACGGAGATGTCGGTGGGGGGACCGGCACAGATGGTGACCACACTGGAGTAGGACAGAACCCCACCCACCTTGGCTCTCAGCCTCACCGTGCCGGACTTGGTTCCGCTGGCTATGGTGACCACGGCTTCGCCCTGGGGGTTGGTGTTGACGGTGACGGAATCTTCCGCCACGCCGTTTAAGGTCTCTCCTCCTCCCGGCCCGTTGATGATGTAAAACTCCACGGGCCAGTCTGCGCCCACCCGATTGCCGTTGTCGTCGTAACATATGGCTCTCACCTGGGCCGCCTCCATTCCGCCCGTGCCTCTCACCTGAATCTTGGGCACGTCCGGGATCAGCACCACGTAAGCCACGCTGTCGGTGGGCACCAGAAGTATGTTGGCATCTTCCTGAACCAGAACGCCTCCCGGCTGGGAGGTGACTTTGATATAGGTGGTTCCGGTTCTGAACCCGGAGATATAGGTCACCTCCACCTCGCCGTCCTGGGTCAGGGCGTAAGAGGGTATAAACCCAATGGCATTCCACCTGCCGTCCTGATTGACATCGTACTTCAACTGATCGATGCCTTCCGTATAATAGCCGTCTTCGTCTACATCCTCGAATTTCTCTCCGGCGGTGAACTTGACGATGGTGCCGTCCTCGGCCGGATTGCCGGTGGTGTCGCTGACCGTCACCTTCAAGGTGGCGGAGGACATGCCGTCAGCCGGCAGCCAGGTGGGGGTCATCTCGATTTCCAACGGTTGGAGACCGCCTCCGGAGGAGACCACGCTCACTTCGACGGTCTTGGTGGCCACGCCCGCCACGGTGGCGGTGATGGTGGCCGTGCCGTAGTCGGTGGCGGTGAAAACCGTGGCCGCGGAACCGGTGCCGTCCGTGGTATCAACCGTGGGCAGACAGTAGCCGATGCTGCCCGGCGACACGGAGAAGGAGACCTGAGCGCCGGAAACCGCACGATCGGCATCGTCTCCCACCTCTACGTCCACCACGCCGCTCTGCCCCTTTTGAATCTCAGCCGGCGCCGCGGAGAGCGATTTTATGAGTATCACCGTCTCGGCATCCTTGGTGGATTTCTCCGAGCATGCCGTCACCAAAGCCAAGGCCAACAACGCGGCCAGAATTAGCCAATACCCTTCCTTCGGAAAAAGGCGATTCCTCCGGTTCATGGTCTTTCCCCTTTGATTTTGGAGTGACTGTTTTTGGACGCGGCAGTCTTCCATTGATTCTGCCGCTTGGTTTCTAAGTTCTCATATCGGCAACAAACCCGGATTATTTAGATTTAACAGAGAGAGGATACAACCACAGTTGGGCAGGGGAAAAATAAGTCGGTGAGAGCACTACCAATACGAGTGGGCCTCCAATTCATCCGAGTTTCCCACATGCATTTATGCTGCCCCCGACGGCCGAACCAAAGGTCGGGGACATGCACACAAAAAACGATAGGCCGGACCGTCAACGGTCCGGCCTATCGTATTCAAGGATTTGTAGCGCTCGGTGATTCAGAGAAGGAACTTGCCCCGGCGTTTCAATCCGGCTCGCAGGGCGAAGTCCCTGCTTTGAAAAGATAATTGAGCAGGTAGACGACGTCGGCCAAATCCTCCAGGCCGTCGCAGTTGGCATCGCCCGCCGCTGAGGGAACCGGGGATGGGCCGTTCTTGAATAGATAATTGAGCAGGTATACCGCATCCGCCAGATCCACCGTCCGGTCGCCGTTGGCATCGCCGGAGATGTACTCCGGCGGATAAACGTAGGTCTGCCCCTCGTAGGGGAGATAGTTGTGCTTGGTGGCCGTTACCAACATGATGCCTTCGGTGGAGGGCACCGGATCGAAGCTGACGTTTCCGCTGTAGTCGGTGTAGCCCGTCAGGTAGACCTGGCCCTGCTTCCACAGACACACATAGGCCGTGCTGACTGAATTGTGATAGGTGGCATTGGCAACATGAACCAGAAAGGAAGAGTCGGCCGGAAGGGTGTCGGGATAGGTCAGCTCCAGGCTGTCTATCTGTCCGGTCCAGATGGGCATTTCCGGTTCGCCCAAAAGGTTGAAGGTCCACTCGGAGTGCTGCTCGGCAGAGCCTCCCACCAAGAAATGATGTTTGGCATCGGCTAAGGTCTGGCCTATGTTGTACTTGAAGCGATCAAAAAGCGAGGTCCACCACTCTTCGTCCAGCCCGTTGGAAAGGCTGTAGGGATCGCCGGTATAGTAGTATCCGCTGCGGGTGTTGCCGGTGAAGGCCACTGCTCCCCGGTTGGGATTGTGGATAACGAAATGCTCCGCGATGCAATCGTTGTAGTCCATATGGTTGGGATGGCAGCCGGTGCTTACCACCACGGACAACTGCCCGTCGTTGGACAGGGCGTCCACGTCCGAGCTGTAAATGCCCCAGCCGTGATTATACGAGCCGGTGCCCATAACGGTGATGTTGGAGTGATCGGAGTGATTCACCAGGTTCTGCCCGGCATTCAGGGCATTCAGCACGTCGGTCTTGTGATTGCCTTCATAACTGTCGAACACCCGGGTAACGTTGAACCCGAAGGGAAGCAGGATGAAGATGTGGGCCTTCAGGTACTCAACGTGTGTACTCGCATCGTAGTCCATCCCTACCAATAGCGCATCCCGGGGATAGCCTATGCGGGGAGGATCTTTTTCGTACTTCAGCACCTTGTCGATAAAGGTGTTGGTCTCGGTGGAGTTGGATACGGTGGCCCGGCCCACGAACACCTCCATGGTCCAGTCGTCGTCGAAATCCGAGTAATACTCGTCTCCCGGGGTGTCGTCTCCGGAATAATCCCGGTACTCGAATGGAATCGTTTCGTTCTCGCCGGCCAAGAGTAAATACATGGTTCCCCAATTGGAATAGGCGTCAGCCACGAAATTGCGAATCTTCTCCTGATTGGTCGAACCGGAGTAGTTGTCGTAGATCCAGGCGGTGGTGATCACCGTATCCCTCACGCCCTTGCGGGTGTGCCAGAAGGTCAGAGGCTCCATATCCGGGGCCAATGCCGAAGAGGTGATGATCACGTGATCGAAGGGACCGCCGGCAGGCACCTGGGAGCTGATCGTCAGCGGACCCGTGGCCAGACGCACATCTTGAGGATTCTCGACCATGTCCTTGGCCATCTGCCGGTATATTTCTCTGTTGTCTTCCGAAGCGCGGGCCGAGAGATAATCCTTGCATTCGTATCCTGCCCTGCCCTGGATGTCCAGACTGATAGAGGTATAAAGCACCAGCTTCTTTTCGGCCGGAGTGTACTGCAAGGGAAAGAGCCGGATGACCGCCATGCTCTGACCGGCCAAATCGGTCTGCCGGACGAACTGGGCCAATTCTCCGGGATACGCCTGGCTCGACCGGTAAACATTTTGATCCGGCCCGATGAAATCCGCATCCCCGTCAGAGGAACCTATTTCTCTCGGCGGCTGGGAAGGCAGGATGTCGAACCTACCTTCCATTTCCTCCTGAGAGGAGTCCACCACCCGGACGGCCGTTACCGCCATGCCTTGGGGCAGCGCCACTTTTATCTCCCGGCAGGGGAGCATGGGCTTTCCCAGTTCAGCCAGATAGCCTCCCTGGTGGAGTCTAAAAAGATCATAGTCCATGACCCGGCTCGGCGAGAAATCCTCCTGGGAGAATCTCACCGTCTGTTGGACTTGATAAGAGCTTTCCGAATTAGCCCCCTGCACCAAGAAAGCAACGCACCCAGCCACAAACAACGCGGCCATCACTTTGAATTTCGACATTTAACGCTCCTTCCGGGGAAAACGAAGATTGACAGGCGGTCTGTGTTCTACAGGCATCCCGGCGCGGGGCCGTCTTTGAAAAGATAATTGAGCAGATAAACCACGTCACCCACGTCCAGGCTGGTGTCGCAATTGGCGTCTCCCGAATCCAGGGGGTCGGGCGCCGGCCCGGATTTGTAAAGGTAGTTGAGTATGTACACCACGTCGGCCAAATCGATGACCCGGTCGCCGCTGGCATCGCCCGGCATGTGTTCCGAGACCGCCACCTGGCTTTCGTGGGGAAGATAGTTGTATTTGGTCACGGTCACCCACATCAAACCCGAAGTAGTGGGGGAAGGGGTGAAATCTATGTCTCCGTTGGCATCGGTGTATCCGGTCAGATAAACCTGGCCATCCTTCCACAGGCATACGTAAGCCTGGTTCGCCGGAGCACCGCTGGCGGCATCGTCCACGTGAACGGCGAACGACCAAGTCTCCGGGGGAATCCATCCCGGATGGGTGACCTGGAAACTGTCCGGCTCGTCGGTCCACACCGGCATCTCCGGCTCGCCCAACAGGTTCATGGTCCACAGGCAGTGTTTCTGGCTGTCGCTGGAGTGGGTGAAGTGATTCTTGCCGTCGGCTAAAATCTGCCCCAGGGTATGTTTACCCCAGAAAAACAAACTGATCCACCATTGCTTGTCCAGGCCACCGCTCAGGCTGAGGGGATCGCCCGGGTAATATAATCCGCTGCGGGTATTGCCGGTGAAAGCCACCGCTCCCTGGTTGGGGTTGTAGATCACGAAGTGCTCGGCTATGCAGTCGTTGTAATCCATATGATTGGGATCGCAGCCTAAGGAGACGATGACGCTCAATTGCCCGTCATTGGTCAGCGCGTCCACGTCCGAGCTGTAAATACCCCAGCCATGATGGAAGTCGCCGGTGCCCATCACCTGAGTGGCCGAGTGATCGGCATGGTTCACCAGGTTCTGCCCGGCGTTTAACGCGCTGAGGGTCGCCGAGCGGTGATTCCCCGCGTCGCTGTCGTACACCTTGGTCAGATTGAAGCGGGCGGGGATGTAGCCAAAGTCGATGCTTTCCTTTAAGTCCTCGCAGAAGGTGGTGGCGTCCAAGTCCATGCCTATCAGCAAAACGTCCAGCGGATAGTCGGTGCGCGGCGGATACTTCTCATACTTCAGGACCTTGTTGACGAAGGTGGAAATCTCCGTGGAATTGGCCACGCTGACCCTTCCCACGTATACCTCCTGGGTCCAGTCGTCGTCGAAGTCGGAATAGTACTGATCGCTGGGGGTGTTGGACGAGTAGTTGCGGTATACAAAGGGAACCGTTTCGTTCTCGCCGCCTAAGAGGAAATAGGTGGTTCCCCAGGTGGCGTAAGCATCGGTCACAAAGCCTCGTATCTTCTGGCTGTCCTCCCCCGCGTAGTTCATGTATATCCAGCCGGTGGTCACCACCGTATCCCGCACCCCCTTCTGGTTGTGCCAGTTGACCAACTGCTGAAAATCGGAGGCGAAGGTGGAGGAGGTGACGATCACGTGATCGAACGGTCCCCCCGGCAGTCCGGCAGCGCCTTTGGCCAGGCTGCCGGTTATCAGTTTAACGTCTTGGGGGTTGGCCACCATGTCCTGCACCATCTCCCGGCAGGCGGTTTCTCCCCGTTGGGAGATGTTCGGCGGCAGGTAGTCCCGGCAGACATAGCCTCCGTTGCCCTCCAGGACCAGGGTGATGGAGGTGTAAAGCGAAAGCTTCTTCCGCGAAGGAACGTACTGCAGGGGAAACAGTTGAACCACGGCCATGGCCTGACCGGCCAGATCAGTCTGGCCTGCAAACTCAGCCGGGCTGGAAGGGTAAGGCTGGACGGATGAGTATAACTGGATGTCCGGCTGAACGAAATCCGGGTCGGGACCTGTGCTTCCTATCTCCCGGGGCGGCTGTCCGGGGAGGACGTTGAATTCTCCTGGAATCTCCTGTATAGTCGTCGAAATGACTCGAAGGCTGTTCACCGCCATGCCCGGCGGCAAGGCGATCCTTACCTCCTTCAACGGCAACATTGGTTTTCCTAAGTCTGCCAGGCTTGCGCCGTCGGCCAGCGTCACCAGATCATAACCGGCGAAAACTCCAAATGACAGATCATCCACGGAGAACTGAAAAGTCTGGCTCACCGAATAGCTGTCCGGTGAGGCTATGGGCGCGGCAAATACCAGTAGCGCCCAGACGACTGTCAGCACAAAAAGCGTTCCGGATTTCCTCATAGACCTTTCCTCATGCTATTAGATTCGACAGGGAAATTCAAATAGTGAACCGTTGTTTCCCAGAAGATCACGGTTTTATACAGCCTGGATGGATTTGCTTCTTTCAAGTAAGAGTGAAATATCACCAAACATACCTTCTACGTCCAATTTACCCCAATTTTGTGTTTTGTCAATCGGATTCTGACCGACCCCGGCAGGTTGATGCTTGTCGTAAAGCAAAGATGGGGGTGGAACCGATTCAACCGTTTTCTCAATCCGGCGCAGAACATTGGACTTGTATCCCGGGCATCGGCCGGTTATCTTAGCTGAAAACTCGACCGCTCAGTTTGCGTATCTTACGGTGGATGTCCACCAGCGTTCAAACCCTTGCTGCGGAGGTTCTATCATGCAGTTCCCCAGGCACAACCCATCTTCGTTTCCCAAGTTGGCAACTCTGCTTGCCGCTTTGTTTTTCTTGTCCACCGGTCTCTTTGTCTGCCAATCGAAAAACCAGGAGGGCATCGTGATGCAGAAACCGCCCCAGGCCAAAGTGGAGAACGTGGTGGAGACAATTCACGGACAAAAGGTGGAGGACCCGTATCGCTGGCTGGAGGATTCGAAAAGCCAGGAGACCAGAAAATGGGTGGATGAGCAGACTCAATACACCCGATCCACTCTGGACGGCCTTGCCTTTCGCCCGAAAATCGAGAAACGCCTGGAGGAGCTTCTCTCCATCGGCTGGGTGGATGCACCGCAGGTGCACAATGGAAAGTACTTCTACCAGAAGCGGGAGGGAAAACAGAATCAGCCGATTCTGTACGTCCGGCAGGGGTTGGATGGTGTGGATAAGGTGCTGATAGACCCGAACTCCCTGGACCCGGAGGGACTTACCGCGTTGGACTGGTGGTTTCCCTCCGTTGACGGAAAGCTCTTGGCCTACGGCCTCTCCCAGGAGGGCGACGAGCAGAGCACTCTTTACCTCCTGGATGTGGAAACCGGCGAGAAACTGCCGGATGTGATAAGCAGGACCAGATACACCGATCTTTCCTGGAAAAACGATAATACCGGCTTCTTCTATTCCCGCCTGCCGGCTCCCGGAACCGTCCCAGAAGGTGAGGAGAATTATCATCGCCATTTGTATTATCATCAACTGGGAAGGAATCCGGACAACGACCCCAAGGTGTTCGGCGAAGGCCGGGACATGACCGAATGGCTGAGCATGGGTTTCTCGCCGGATGATCGCTATCTTCTGCTCGGCGTATACCAGGGTTGGGACAAAAGCGACGTTTATTTCGACCGGCTTAAGGGTTCGCCCGACTCAGTCGACGGCAACAAGTTCACGCCGGTGGTGGAAGGAAAAGACGCTCTGTTCAACGGACAGATCGTGGGAGACTACCTCTATCTTCACACCAACTACCAGGCACCCAATTACCGCTTAGTCAGGGTCGATCTGAAGTCTCCGGACATAAAGGATTGGCAGGTGCTCATCCCGGAGGATGAGTCCATGCTGCAGGGGGTATCCATCGTGGGCGACTGGATGGTGGCCCAGTACATGCAGAACGCCTGCTCCCGGCTGAAAGTATTCTCGCTCTCCGGTGAATATCTGAGGGACATCGATCTGCCCACGTTGGGCACGGTCTATGGCTTAAACGGCGAGTGGGACGGATCAGAGGTGGTATTCGGCTTTCACTCCTTCTTCGTTCCGCCCACCATATACCATTACGATCTGAAGAACGACCGGCTTTCGGTATTCGACCAAGTTCAGTCCGACATCGACACCAGTCCTTATCAGGTGGACCAGGTGTGGTACAACTCCAAGGACGGAACCAAAGTCTCGATGTTCGTAGTGCATCGCAAGGACATGAAGCTGGATGGGAATAATCCCACCCTGTTGGAGGGATACGGCGGCTTCAACTCCGCCCAGACCCCGGTGTTTCAGAGAAACACCTTTCTGTGGCTGGAGAAAGGAGGAGTATATGCGGAGGCCAATTTGAGGGGCGGCTCGGAGTACGGCGAGAAGTGGCACAAGGGGGGTATGCTGGGAACCAAACAGAATACGTTTGACGATTTCATCGCCGCCGCCGAATGGCTCATCGCCAACGGCTATACCAGCCCATCCAAGCTGGCCATAAAAGGAGGAAGCAACGGCGGCCTTCTGGTTGGGGCGGTGTTGACCCAGAGGCCCGATCTGTTCAAAGCGGTTGTATGTTGGAATCCTCTTCTGGACATGGTCAGGTATCACAACTTCCTGATAGCCAAACTATGGATTCCGGAATACGGCTCGCCCGAGGACTCCACCCAGTTTCAGTGGCTATATGCTTATTCCCCGTATCATCACGTGGTGGACGGAACGGCTTATCCGGCCACCTTGTTCCTGACCGGAGACTCCGACTCCCGGGTCGATCCCATGCACGCGGTGAAGATGACCGCCCGGGTGCAGGCGGCCACCTCCTCGGACGCTCCCATACTGCTTCGTTTTGACAGGAAATCGGGCCACGCCGGAATGCCCTTGTCCAAAACCATAGAGGAGTATACCGATATCTGGAGCTTTGTCTTCTGGCAGTTGGGCGTACCATACTGATATGAGAATTGTTTTCCCATCCCTATCCACGAGCTAAAGCCCGTGGCAATGACGAATCGACTTGCTCTTCATCCTTTTGCTGAGCGTGGGATGGAAATAGGGCTTGGGGCATAATTAGGCACGACGGGATTTTCATTGTCCGGAGCAGACTATGACCAAGAAACCGATTTATCTTGACTACAATGCAACCACGCCCATCGATCCGGAAGTGGCCGACGCCATGCTTCCCTATCTTCGGGAGAATTTCGGCAATCCCTCCAGTTCCCATTGGTTCGGAGTCCAGGCCAGACAGGCGGTGGAGCGCGCGCGCCAACAGGTGGCCGATCTTCTGGGCTGCCAACCCGACGAGGTGGTTTTCACCAGCGGAGGAAGCGAATCCAACAACTTCGCCATCAAAGGAGCAGCGCTGGCTTCCCCGGATCGCGGAAGACACGTGATAACTTCACAGATCGAGCATCCTGCCGTGATCAACGTCTGCAAATGGCTGGAAGAACAGGGATTCAGGGTAACCTATCTGCCGG
>CAZWAO010000083.1:0-10821 GCA_964631815.1 uncultured Ignavibacteria bacterium
CTGGCCAGAATCACATTGGACCTCTGTGGCAACATCAACGGCTGATATAAGGTCAGCCTCCCGTTGATTGTCCCGGTGATGAAGGGAGATGTATCCCTGCCCTTCTTCATTAACAGCCACTGCCTCAGGTATTTGGTCGTGGTCTGGGGATAGAAATATACTACCCTATGCTTACGACTCAACTCATAAGCCAAATGCTGGGGTCTTTGTTTTATGAAGTTCCACTCGATCGGAGAGAAATACAGAATGTCCATTTTCCACTCAGAGGTTTTTGACATCCGTGTGGTGCTGGTGCATACTCGTAGAATATCCTGCCCGGATGCCTCGAAGAAATGGTTTCAACAATTTCCTCTCTTTGACCAGATGGCAGAGGATGAATCTGGCATAGTCGTAGCACCAACTATAGATGTTGAAAAAGAGATATTGCCAGAAGTTGGCGTGTTTTCTTTCCAGAAGGATTCTGCTGCGCGCCATGTAGTAGATGGAGGTGCCACTCACTCTGTTTGTGGCCTGGGAAACCTTATGCCAGATGTTGGCCTGCGGATTGTAGATGTTTTTGAAACCGGTATTCCTGGACCGCAAGCAGTAATCCGTGTCATCAGCATAGACGAAATACCGCTCATCAAAGAGACCGATTCTATCCAAGAGGTGTCTCTTGATGAGAAGAGCGCATCCGGGAAGGTCGTCTACGGCTTCTGCCCTCTCGTTACCGTCAGCATGGATACTTCTTCCTCTGTTTCTATCCTCTATCCTCATCAGCCATAGGTTTAGCTTTCCGCCCGTGAGCCAGATAGTATGAGGATCTGAGTAGTACAATACCTTTCCACCGACTATGCCTACCTGGTTGTCGTTCTCGGCAATTTGTATCATGTGCACAAGGCAATCCCGATCCAGCACCACGTCGTTATCCAGCTTGAGAATGTAGTCATATTCCGGGCACGCAGCTTTTATCCCCTTGTTGATCGCCGCAGGCGCGCCCATATTCTTGTCCAGCTCTATCAATCGTAAGGAGGAGAAGCCATCGGACTTCATCTGTTCGTATTTCAGCTTAATGGCTTCGGCTGAACCATCTTGGGAACCGTTGTCCACGACGATTATCTCCAGCCTATTATGAGGATAGTTCAGTTGGCGCAGGGAATCCAGACACTCCAGGGTGTCGTCCCTTCCGTTCCAGTTGGGCATCACCACCGAGACGAAAGGAATTTTCTCTACAGGCTCCACACTCTCTCCTTTTGCCCTTCGAGTATTCTATCCACCACTTCCACTCCCATCATCACCGAGTGATCCATATTGCCGATTTCGTACCTCCAGGCGCCGAATCTACCGCGAGAAAAGACGGCATTCCGCATTAGATACGACTGAAGGACTTTAAGCGCAGCGTCCCTGGACAACGATGGTATGGGATAGGCATGATCTCTTCGGAGCACGAACCGGCTGGCGATCAAATCCTGTTCGCTTCGAGAGAGAAGCTGAACCTGGGCCAAGCCCTCCACTGTTTCCTCAACCATTCGTTCCTCTTCCGGCGACCGGGATGCGGGATAGGATGCTTCACACATAAGAGACAGATGGCCGGCATCCGGTACATTATAAGGTGAGTAGCCGGAGAAGTTGGTAATGCGATAGAAAGGTACGGTATCCTCCGGAAAGTAGGTCCAGCACCTGAATGGGGCAGAAGGCTTTTTGATACCCATCCCCACCATACATACCCCGCTATAATGCAGTTCGGAAGCGGCCCTGATCAACTGCTCCTCATGCGGATTCAGGATGGCCACCAGCTCATCCAAGGGAATGGTGCTGATTAAGGAATCGTAGCCCACAATGCGTCCATCTGCAAATCGCACTTCCTTCCTTTTACAATCCACTGCGGTTACTTTTTGGCCCAGGTGCAGATGGTCTTTGATCAGCGGCTGGAATCTGGCAAAAAACCCGCCGGTGCCGCCATGCAAAGGGAACCTGAACGTGCGATTGGGCCCCCATTCCTTATCGTCTCGTTCCAGGATCACGTTTTTCAGCACCGTCTCAGTGTTGATCACACTGACTCTCTCCTCGATCCAGCTTTTGTCCATCCCCTCCAGCGGGAACCGCCACAGTTTTCGATTGTAAGGAAACATGAATATCTCGGCTATTCCCTTTCCGAAGTTAGTGAGGATCCATTCCTCGAAGTTACGGGGATTGCCGATCTGCTTCTGGGCCTGTATCAGCCCCCAAAGGCATTCCAAGACCTTATCCCGGGGAAGATAGCGGATGTTGTTCTGGAACGGATAGGGGATGCGCCGATTGAAAAGCCATATCCAGCTTTCCCTTTGATGCTCGGTGTAGTCCCTTTCCAGAAGCTTCTCAAACAAGTCATCGAAGTAGGCATAATGGGAGAATACCACGTGACCACCGAAATCCCAGGTGAAACCCTTGTCGTCCACAAAAGATGCAGCCAAACCACCCAGGTAGCTTTCCTTCTCGTAGATATCCCAATTGCGGTGGCCCAACTCCTGCAGCCGGTATGCAGCCCCTAGACCGGTGGGCCCGGCACCGAGGATCACGATCTTACTGGACACCTATTTGTCTCCCGGTTGAGTTCTTCGGGCGATTTGCTTTTTCAATTCGACAATCTCCTGCCAGGTGATGCCTCTCAACAGAAAGATAAGAGAAAAGTATACCGCTATGGCTGCAAATACCAGGGGAAAAAGGCTTAGCTGATTTCGCACCCAGAACATGAACAGTCCCATAACCAGCGAAGCTGCCAATGGCTTGGGCAGGTATCTGGCGAATGGGATTCTGATTATCTCCGAGAAACGCCGGTACATATAGATAAAAACGACGCCTTCGGCCAGAATCGTCGATATGGCGGCTCCGACTAAGCTCAGCCGGGGAATCAAGATCAGATTGGCCAGCACGTTGGTGACAGCCCCCAAGGATACGCCCACCAGAAACTGCTTCTGTCGGTCACAGGCCAGAAGTGAGTTGCCGTAAATACAACTGATCCAAATTATGGCCACCACCCAGATGAGTATCTGAAAGGCTAAGATTCCCCCCAGGAACTCTTTGCCGTAAACGAAATCCAAAATCTGCCTGGCGGCAAAGACGCCACCCACACCCAAGGGCACGATCGCCGTGCACATCAGTTTGGCTGTGTGATTAAGCAGCGTCTGCAGTTTTTCCTGTGAGGTCTTGTAGTACCGGGAAATGATGGGGAAGATGGTGTTGTAGTAAATCAAACCGATGGCGTTGACCAACAGAATGATTTTGTATGCGGCCGTGTACCATCCCACTTCCTGCTCGCTTTTCATAAAGCCCAGGATCACCACATCGAAGTTATAGTAGACTTGTATCATGATGAAAGAAAGGCCCATGGGCAAGGACTGCCTTAGTATCCCTTTCCAAGAGACGAGGTCAAACTGGATCCTATAAAAGCCGAACTTGCCGGCAAACACCAGAGTCAATACAAAAACCGCCACCATGGCGGATGCGAATTGAACCAGAGGTACGGTCAATATCTGCTCCGGTTTCGCAATGAGCAGGAGGATCAGACCTAGGTAGGATATTTGTCGCAGGATGCGGGAGAGTGCCACGTACTGCATTTTCTCGATGCCCAGGAAGGCCCAATCCAGGCTCAGGGAGAAGCTGAATATTCCCAGCCCATACAGCAGAATCAAGTTTTTGACCTGGGGTGGCTTGGGGATGAGAGAGACAAAAGCCAGAAGCAGAGCGAAACTGAGCAGGCTGCCGAGGATCCTGATGCCCAGGATGTTGCCAACATAGTTCTTCACTAGAGAAGGGTCCCGTGCCACCTCTCTTACCCCGAAGGTGTCCAGCCCCAGATTTATCAGCAGAGTGAAATAGGCCAAAACCGCAGTGGCGAATCCGATCTCGCCGAAAGCCTGCACCCCCAGAATACGAGCCAGGTAAGCCACGGCCAGGAACCGCAAAAGGTTGGTTACGATCTCAGCACTGTAAAGTGAGAAGAAGTTCCTGAAAATTCGTCTGGCTGTGGATATTTCTCCGCCCGAAGGCTGTTTCATATCGATCGATGTGAGACTTCGTGATCCCGCCAACGAATCACCCCTTGGCCTGTTCCGATGTGAGAATGATTTCCACAATCCTTTGGGCTGCCTTCCCGTCACCAAATGGATTTGTGGCACTGGCCATCCTATCATAGTCCGCTTTCAAGTTGAGCAATCGATTGGTTTGGGCAACGATATTATCTCTTTTGATCCCCACAACCCGGGCAGTTCCGGCCTGAACCGCTTCCGGCCGTTCGGTGGTTTCCCGCAACACCAGCACCGGTTTGCCCAGTGAGGGAGCCTCTTCCTGGATTCCTCCGGAATCGGTCAACACCAGGTAAGATTTCTTCAGAAGCTGGACGAAGTTCTTGTAGTCCAGCGGCCGGATCAGATGGATTCCATCAGTCCCCTTTAGTATCTTGTTGACCGGCTTCTGCACATGAGGGTTTAGATGCACCGGATAGACTATCTCGACGTCTCGGTTCTTGGATTTGATCTCCCTCAAAGCCAGGCACATTTCCTCAAAGGGTTGGCCAAAGCTCTCCCGGCGATGCAAAGTGACCAGAATTATCCTTTTGGAGAAATCTATTCTCCGCAGCTCGGGGATATTGAACTCGTAATGGTCTTGAACAGCCGAAAGCAAAGCATCGATCACCGTGTTTCCGGTGACGAATATCTTGTGGGAAGGGACGTTCTCGCGCAGCAGATTATCCCGGGCGCTCTCGGTGGGTGCGAAATGGAAGTCCGCCAGAACACTGATTAGATGCCGGTTGACCTCCTCCGGGAAAGGCTGGAACTTGTCGTAGGTTCTGAGACCGGCTTCCACATGGCCTACCTTCACCTTCAAATAGAAGGCGGCCAGGCCGGCCAGAAAGGCGCTGGTGGTATCACCCTGCACCAGGCAGAGGTCCGGCATTTCCTTCCGCAGCACCCTTTCCAGATTGGTCATCAGTTTGGAGGAGAGTTCAAAGAGGTTCTGATTCTCGGACATCAAATTCAGATCGTGATCCACACCAATAGCGAACAGACTTAAGACCTGATCCAAAAGCTCCCGATGCTGCGCCGTGACGCAGACTTTCACCTCGGTCTTGTCAGGACGCTTTTTTAATTCGCTTATCAACGGCGCCATTTTGATGGCTTCGGGACGAGTTCCGAAAATGGTCAGGACCTTCAACATTCTTGATTCCTCACGATCAATCGACTAACCAGAATGTTTCATTATCGAATCACATATCTGGCCAAACCAAAATATCGCGCTTCTGCTGCTCTGTCAAGCTGGGCCGGCGGTCAGTACCATCCAGTAAGAAACCCGCGGCTGCGAGCACATCTTCTACTTGGATAGCAGACATGCATTCCCGAGAGCCCTCCTTGCACTCGGAGAAATCATGTCCGGCGGCTACGGTGTCGGGCAAGTAGCAAGGACTGCAAGGGACTCTCTTCCACACTGCCAAGTGTTTTCCTCCTCTGGGTGCCACCAGCTGCGGGTCCGACGGACCGAAAATGCCCACTGTAGGCGTGCCCACAGCGGCCGCTATGTGTAGCGGGCCGGAATCTCCGCCAATGAAAAGCCGGCAGCGTTGGAGAACCGCGGCCAACTGTTTGAACGTGGTCTTGCCGACCAAGTTGACTGCTTGACTCTTTATCTGCGAAACAACAGCACTTACAACTTCCTCATCTCCCGGTCCACCTACCAAAAGCACCTTCACCTGAAGGCGTTGAGCCATTTCGTCGATCAGGCGGGCAAACCGATCTGCGGGCCAGCGTTTGGTGGGCATGAAAGTCCCCGGGTTCTTTCCGCCTCCGGGCAGTACGGCAACCATTCTCTCACCGGGCTTCAGACTATTGGCACGCAACAGCTCGGAGGCATAGTCCTGTTCCTTGCTCCCAACTAGCATTTCCGTCCACAGCCCTGCCGGATTCAGTCCCAAAGAGCGCACCACATCCAGATAGCGATCCACTTCGTGCTTGCCCACCTCATAAGTCACTTTTCGAGTCAGGAACTTACCCTGACCCTGATAGTCAAAGCCAACCCGATTGGGAATACCGGCTAACAGAGCCAACAGACCGGCAAAAGAAGTTCGGTGAAAGATGACCGCTAAGTCAAATCTCTTCCGGCGGAGTTGGCGCAGGCAACTCAAAGTGCTGAGCCAAGCTCGCCCTCGGTCTTGCGAGTGTCGCGGAGCATCATACACGATGATCTCGTCCAGATTCGGGTTGTCTTCGATCACGTCTTTGCTCCAGCTACCCACCAGGTAGCTCAGGTGAGCCTTGGGAAACCCCAGCCGCAAAGCCCTCAGCGCCGGCGTGGTAAAAAGCACATCGCCCACGGAGATCAGCTTGATGATCAGTATTCTTTTGGTCTTTCCGTCTCTCATGCCCGCTTCACAGCGTCTTCTGATTTACCAAAGATCTGCTATACTCGAAGTTGGATAGGAGAAGCGACCAGTAGCCCAAGAACCTTCGGTGAGCGTCCTCTCGGTTCTCCTTTACCTGCGCGCTCCCGAACCAATAGAGCGATCTGACTGCCAAGCCAATGAATTGGATCAATCTGAGGAGTACCGTCTTGTAAAGCGGATGATACTTCCGGTAGAGCAGAAGTTGGCTCCGGTAGGAGGAATATATGGCTTGCCGGATATTCTTTTTCCCGCTCTGATCATGGTGATGTATCACCTGAGTATGGGGTACAGGCGCAATTCCCCAACCTTCCTTAGCGGCCCTGAGGCACAGCTCCTCGTCTTCACTGTAAAGAAAGAAGGACTCGTCGAAGCGACCGACTTGGTCAACGACCTCGCGTCGGACTACCATGGCCCCTCCGCAAACCCTCTGAACAGGTCTTCGGGGAGTGAGGTAATCGGTGAAAAACGGAGCGGTCAGACTATTCCGAGGCAAGAGGAAGTGAAGCAGCCAGGCTCTTCCTAAAGCGTTGGTTAACGTGGTGAATCGGTAGAAGGAGGGTTGACTTCTTCCGTCCGGGTAATAAAGATAACAGCCGCCGATGCCCACGTCCGGATGCGATTCCATGAAATCCACGATCCTTTCGAATGTGCCGGGAGTGAGTTCCGAATCGGGATTGAGAAGAAACAGATACCTGCCTCCGGAAATCGAGATGCCCTGGTTGCAGGCTTTGGCGAATCCGAGATTCTCGGAATTGACTATCAATCTCGCCTGCGGGAACTTCTCTTTCACCATTTCCACGCTGCCGTCATCCGAGGCGTTGTCTATCACTATCACCTCGAATTCCCTGTCTTTGAGATATAGAAATACCGAGTCCAAACATCTCTCCAGCAATTGTCTAACTTTCCAGTTTACTATGATGACCGAAAGCAGCATTAGTCAAATCGATTTGGGCCGCGCTTTCATGACGACTTGGATTGCGGCCACGAAATGAGATCCACTTGCGGAGTAAAAGATCATGGGTTGACATTCCTGCCGGAAACGATCTCCTCGAATTCGTCCGTGGCCCTATCCCAGGTGAACTTCTGAATTCGCTCATGACCTGTCTTGGCCAGCTTCAGCCGCAGGTCCTCATCTTCCAGCAGCCTTGTTAGATTGGAGGCCAAGGCTTCCACATCTCCGGGTGCGGATAAAAGAGCCGTTATTTCGTGTTCCGCGTACTCCCGGATGCCCCCGCAGTCGGTGGAAACCACAGCACATCCGCAAGCCATGGCCTCGGCAGGGGGAAGGGCAAAGCCCTCGGCCAAACTGCTGCAAAGGTAGATTGCACACTGGTTATAGATCTCCATCAGGGTTTCATCCGACACATTACTTCGGTAGGTGATCCAAGAGGGGATATGTCGGGGGCCTTCCCTTCGACCAAATAGTATAGCTTCCAATCCAGGATGCCGGCCTTTGCATATTTCCAGCGCGCGCAGCCCGGCGTCGGAGGCCTTATAGTCCAGCCGGGAATATAACATGGCCACCTTTCGCGATCGGGAGCCGAAGTCGTTCAGCAGGCGGAACCTCTCATGATCGATTCCGATGGGCACGGGAGTCACGTCCTCGGCTCCGCTTTGGATCAGCCTTTGGGAAAGCCAGCCGGAGATCGGTATCTTATGCAAAGGAGCTCTCCAAGTGGCTTCCAATCTATCTTTAGGCCCCAGCCAGGGGTCGAAATCCATAACCAGATAAAACTTCCGCCCCTTGTCGGGAGCGTAGCCAACCACCCGTTCGGCGGTCTGCCAGGCGGAGGCGACTATGGCATCGCCAGGGGGAATGAATCGCTCATCCAGGCTGCGCACCAACAGCATATTGACCCCGGGACGCATGTCGAGCCAACCTGTCCGGGGAAGACCGGTCAGACGATTCAAGGCCAGCACCACCGGCGCGCCCAATTTCTTCGTCAGGCTTGCTCTGTTCGGAGAGCGAAGCAGAGGGTGGACTACGTTGACCCGATGCCCCCTTCGGGAGAGGCGGTTGGCATACTCGTAGACCACCCGGAAGCCTCCCACCGGCCTGTTCCTGGCCATTCCGGGCAAAAGGAAGGTTATCACCATATCATTGGCCCAGAAGCGAGCAGATTCTGCTCGCCAATCTTGGGTTTAAGTGAACCGTCACGGACTCCACCTCGTTCCTACTTAAGTAGCTCGTCTTCGCCAGTGCCGAGACATAGCAAATCACGAAAATGGAGGACTCCAACCCAACCCAGAGAACGCGGCCCCAATTGCTTGAGAAAAAAGTCAGGCCCTTCAGGCAGAATCCTACGCCAAAGGCGATCGCGGCCGCGAAGACCGACGAAAGAAGAGGCTTTACGTACACCCGTCTTGCGAAATCGGAGAACCCGATGTCGAAAAGCTTGTGAAACGTCACCAGAAAATAGAGTGCAGCCAGTACGGCCGTGATTAAAACGCTTATCAGCACGCCCCGGTATCCTATCACCTGAACCAGAACGATGCTCAAAACCAGTTGGGTTACCAGGGCCAGCACCGCGTATCTGGTTTCGTACTCCGGTTTGCCGATTCCCCTGACCATGGAGGTGCCCATGCCGGTTAAGACGTTTATGCCGTAGCCGATAACCAGGATCTGAAAGGCCAAAACGGCCAATCCGAACCCGTCTCCCACCCACAGGTCGAAGACATTACGTGCCACGATAATGGAAAAAAAGATCAGCGGGAAAACCATCAGGCTGACGTATTTGGATCCCCGGTGATACAATCGCATCAGCCGCTCCCGGTCGCTGCCGGCGTCCAGCTCGGATACTGCTGGAACCAGCGCGGTCAGAAGAAGCATGGGAAAGGTGCGCACGGCGTTGGCTGCCTTCTGTCCCAGCTCGTAGAAGGTCACGAAGCTCAATCCCAGAAAGTGGCTTAGGATGATCTTGTCCGCCTGGGCGTGAACCATGACGGCAAAGTTGCATATCTGCATCTTGATGCCGAAGGAAAACAGCTTCCGGAAAACGTCTTTTCTCATCCTGGATAAGCCCAGCCGCAGATAGGGCGCCAGACGGCGGGAGAAGACGGCGTTTAAGAGGACGATGACCAGGGTGAATATCCCCTGGTTGATGACCAAACCCCGGATGCCGTAGCCCTTCTCCAGAAAAAAGAAGGTGCCACCCACGTTGAAGAAGGAGGCTACGATCAGTATCTTATTCTGCACGTCCATGCGCTGCAATCCCACCAGAACCGCCTCGAAAATGCTGAAAGTGTTGCTCAAAGAAAAAACCAGGACCATTCCCAGGATGGCAAACATGGATTGGGAATATATGGCCGGAGGTATGCTCAACAAGGATGCGATAGGACCTCTTAGGACCACAGTCAGACCAACGATGAGGACAGACAAACCGAGATAGAACACCAACCCGCAATTGAGCACCGCATTTATGGCCTCCTGATCCCCTTTGGTATGGTACTCGGCGATATACTTGGCAAAAGAGGTTCTGACGCCGAAGTCCAAAAGCCCCAGGTAATTGGCCACCACGAATACCAGAGACCACACGGCGAATAAATCCACCCCTAGTTTATGCAATATGTAAGGGGTAAGAAGCAGCAGGACCAGCATCTGCCAGATCCTGCCGATGGAATTGTAGGCGGTGTTGCGGATTATCTTCTTTCCGATGCTTTCCATCGGGCTATCGCTTTCTGGACAAATCGGAAATGATTTTGGCTATTCTGCGGCTGGCTCCCTTGGTGATCAGAGTGCTGGTGTCTTGGCGTCCGGCAGGGGGGCGACTTTTTCGCCGAATGAGTTTGGTTATTTTGTCCCGATCCAGCCCCACCAGCCGGTTCGAACCGCCTTTCAGCGTTTCCACCCACTCGGTTTCATTTCTCAGCGTGAGGCAGGGCGTTTTCAAGTAAAAGGCCTCCTTTTGCACGCCGCCGGAATCGGTCAGGATGAAACTGGCGTTCTTCTCCAGAATCAACATATCCAGGTAGCTCACCGGTTCGAGCAGGGCAACGTTTTCCGCGGAATCCAGGCTCCTCAGAAGCCCCAGTTGTGATAACCGCTTTCTGGTTCGGGGGTGAACCGGAAAGACGACCTTACGATCCAGGCCGGTCAGAATACGCGCCAGCTTTTTCAGATTCTCTTCCGAGTCCGTGTTTTCTGCTCTATGGAGCGTGAGCAAGTAGAACTCTTTCTTCCGCAGTCTCAGCTTCTTGTTGATCGTCGACTTTCTCTCCGCCAGGGACAGGTTGTTCTTGAACGAATCGTACATCACGTCGCCCACCAGATGAACGCCTTGGGTGATGCCCTCCTTTTTCAGATTCCTCACAGCGGTGGTGGTAGGGCAGAAGAGCAGAGAACTGAGGTGATCCGCTATGACCCGGTTGATCTCCTCGGGCATAGACCGAACGAAGCTGCGCAGGCCCGCCTCCACGTGAGCCACCGG
>CAZWAO010000084.1:0-2637 GCA_964631815.1 uncultured Ignavibacteria bacterium
TTTAGAGACTTGTTTTCTCTAGATTATATCTTTTGGACATTTGTTGCCTGAGGTCCTTTTTGTCCCTGTCCTTCGTTGAAGCCGACTACGTCACCTTCCCGAAGCGTCTTGAACCCTTCCCCCTGTATTTCAGAGAAGTGCACAAACAGGTCCGCTCCTCCGTCATCCGGAGTGATGAATCCATACCCTTTGGACTCATTGAACCATTTTACTGTACCCTGCGTCACAGAATCACCTCCTTTCCGTTATACAAAAAAGCCACGAAAGTCTCATCAAAATAAGCTTTCGTGGCCGAATAACTTCGCGCTGACAAAAACCTATCGTAACTTCACTCTCTGTTCTACTCTTCGGCATATATACGGATTAGTTTGGCTGTTTGAGAAGATTTCTTTGAGTTTTTCTTATGGCCGCGGAAAATATGTACATTATTCTCGCGCCGGTTTTTCGGGTCCTCACCTGATAACTCGTAGCTGGGTGAGCAGTTAGAGCCGTCCGTATGGGCGCTAGCAGGCCTTCGCAGGCTGTGCGCCATAGGCGCATCCCCGCCAAAGGCGGGGAAAGCCTGGGGCTACAAGAACCTTCTCTAGCGTGTAGTCACCGGCATTTCTCCCGCCTGTGGCGGGATCTTGAGACCAATGCCGATGCATGAAGAAATAAAACTCAACCCCCTGTAGTCCCCCTTATCAGGGGGACGAAAACAGGGTTCTCCGCCTTAGGTGGATCCGCCTCCGGCGGAAAGCCTGCGGCTACAAAAACCTTCTCTCCCAGGAAAACTTACAAGCAATCACAACTCTTCGCTTGACGTAACTGGGCTGTGTGCGTATGTAGGGTAGTATGAAACTCAGAAGCGAGGAGGTTTGATATGTTTTCGAAGAGGTTTTTGGTTTTGGTCATCGCCGGCCTTGTGCTCTTTGCCGGCTGGCAAAACGTGAGCGCGCAGACGCTTGAGGAAATTCTAAAGAAGCATACGGAGGCTTTGGGCGGCGAGGAAGCGCTTAAAGCAATCAATAGCTCGGAAGCGGAATTCGAGATAAAGGTTCCGGGGGGACTTTCCGGAACGCAGAAATCCTATTTCAAGTATCCCAACAAGCTCAGGTCGGAAACGGACCTGAAGGTGATCAGAAGCGCCAGTGCATACGACGGCCAAAAAGGCTGGATTCAGGATGCCAATGGACAGATCCGCGAGCTGGCCGGCAAGGAGCTGGAAGGCGTGGCCACCGATATTTATTTCAGCCTCTACGGCTACCTGTTCCCCGAACGAGCCAAGGGAAAAGTCGAGTATCTGGGTCGGGAACAATCGGAGGGCGTCAACTATCACGTGCTCAAAGTCACGCCCGAGGGAGCCGATCCGGTCAAGCTGTATATCAATCCCCAGACCTATCTGATAGACAAATCCGTGAGCAAACCCGACATAGTCGAGGCCACCACCCATTTCAAGGACTACAAAGACGTCCAGGGAATCAAAATGCCCGGCTCGGTTCACATCAGCAGCGGTGACACCACATATGACGTGAATGCAAAGCTGATCTATGCGGAATTCAACCCGCCGCTGTCAGACAGCCTGTTTTTAGCTCCGAAGCCTGCCGCCCCGGACTACACCTTTGTGGCAGGCAAGACCTCCACCGAGATTCCGTTCGTGCTGGCCAGCAACCATATCCATATCCCGGTGGTCATAGACAAGTCCAGGCCGCTGAACTTCATTTTGGATTCCGGAGCAGGCGGGCCGGTGGTGGATACCGACGTGGCCAAGAAGCTGGGCCTGCAAACGGTGGGCAAGCTGCAGGCGCGAGGTGCGGGCGAGGGAACCCAGGAGGCCAATCTTCTCACACTGTCCCGAATGAGGGTGGGAGACGTGGTCATAGACAGCGCAGCCGCCACGGCCATCAGCCTCAGCTTTCTGAATAAGTACGAAGGAATGCCCATCGAGGGAATCGTGGGCTACGACCTGTTCTCCAGATTCGTGGTCAAAATCGATTACCAAAACCAGAAGATCACACTGTACGAGCCGTCGAGTTTCAAATACGAAGGCAAGGGCGAGAGCATTCCCATCACCCTGGAGGATAATCATCCGCACATCAGGGCAATCGTCGACGGGAAGTATGAGGGGAACTTCGTGATCGACTGCGGAGCCAGAAGCAGCCTGACTTTGTATACTCCGTTCGTCGAAGAGCACGACCTGGTGGCCAAGTCCGACAAGACAATCGACGTTCTGGCCGGAGTGGGGGTGGGAGGAAAGGTGATGGGCAAAGCCACCAGAATGCAAAGCATAAAGATTGGCGATTTCGTGATACCGGCGCCTTTGACCACCCTATCCTCCGCCAAAGCGGGCGCTTTGTCCAGCGAGAAAACGGCCGGCAATATCGGCGGCGGCATCCTGAAGAGATTCACCGTGATCTTCGACTACGGCAACAAGCGCATGATCCTGGAGCCCAATGCCGATTTCGCCTACGAGGACAATCTGGACATGGCCGGATTGTGGCTGACCAGGGAGAACGACAGCACCAAAGTCGACTTCGTGGTCGACGGCTCGCCTGCAGGCAATGCGGGAATCAAAGAGGGCGACGTGATCGTCAGCGTCAACGGGCAGCCTGCAAAAGACCTTTCTTTGCGCGACATCCGTCAAACCTTGATGTCCGG
>CAZWAO010000084.1:2737-7963 GCA_964631815.1 uncultured Ignavibacteria bacterium
TTGACATGGAAATCTTCACTTTTAGCGGTTCTCACCACGAGGTCGGACTGGCCATAGGCACGGCCTTCTCGCACCAAATCCGGAAGAGCCTAAGTGAGAACGTCGCGCTGCAGAAGAAATTCCTTCCTTTCCATCGAACGGATGAAGGGAAGCGATTTTACAAACAATTGCTTCGGCTGCATGCCTTTCGATATCCCGATTTTCTTTCGGAGATCGAGGGTACTGCGAAAGGAGCGGGTATTTCCTTCGAAGAGCTGCTTGTAGCTAACCTGGGGGATATTTACGACTATCGTGCTCCGAAACTTGATGCTTCCGGCTGCTCCACCTGTTCGCTGGTCACCTCAGGCTGCGCCATGTTCGGGCACAGCGAGGACAATTCGGCTATATACAAAGACCAGATGTATCTGGCGAGAGTCGAAATCACCGGGAAACCCGCTTTTACCGCGATGTGCTACCCGGGATATCTTCCCGGAAGGGCTTTTGGTTTCAACGATCACGGCATCTGCTTCTGCGCAAACAGCATGGGACCGAAGGAAGTGGTCGTCGGATTGGGCAGGCACTTTCTCACGCGCTCTCTGTTCGAGGCTCGTTCACTGGATGAGGCCGTCCGTTTTGCCGCTATACCGGGGCGCGCCTCCGGGGTGAACCTGACCATCGGCAGCGTGAAGGAACGCAGGATCGTGGATTTGGAAATCTCTCCGCAAGATCATAACGTCCTCGAGATAGGAGGAAGCTACTTTCACGCAAATCATTACGTCCGGATGGCCCAGACGGATCAATCCATTTCACCTTCCAGCCGATCCCGGCAAGTGCGGGGAGAGGCGCTTCTAAAACAGAGCGCCGTCCGCGACAAGGAGAGTATACTGAATATCCTGCGAGACCAGAGCGAGCGGGATTACCCCATACTTCGCGATGGGAAGCCGCCGGATACAAGAAGCATTACGCTTTGTATCGGTTTTTTTGATCTTCATGCGCAGACCCTCACCATCTATCCAGGAGCGACTCGAATCGAGGGCGGCTTTGACTCCCTGATCGAAATCCCCCTTCAAACGGCGATAAATCAGCAGTAGGTCGGAAGCAGCTTACTCACGTGCCCGTCGGGTCCCCCGACCCGACGGTTTGGCCTGGCAAGCACGGAAACTCCGGGTTGTTGATGTCCGCCTGAATACATTTCTCTTGACACTTCTCCGCCCTTGCGATTACTTGACTATCGACTCATCCAGTTTTGATTAGAAAGAAAGACGATCGCATCGCGAATCTTGCCTCTTAACATCGATCGGCTACAACAAGTCATTGCGTGTCAGTCATGGATTCGAAAGAGAAAAAGTCCGTCCGGTTCCTGGTCTTTGTCGCCGTTGTCTTTTTGGTCATTGGCATCTGGGGGACGATCAGACTAAGCCGGCAGCCGGAAATAGACGCAACCTTCGAACAGTCAGACAAAGGGCTGGAGATAGGGGAGGTTGCCAGAAACGGCAAGGCGCAGAAAGCGGGTTTGGCCTCGGGAGATGTGCTGCTGGAGATCGACCGGCATCCCGTTAGGGACAAGGTCGACCTGAATTTCGAGCTCCAGCAACGGAATGTCGGCCAGACGGTGAGGCTGACCCTGCAGAAGGACGGGGAGACGGTCTACACTTCCCTTCCCCTGACCAGGCAGTATGACTGGTTCTTCCTGGTGGTGAACTTCCTGGCCGGGCTTCTGACCTGGATCATGGGGGTGTCCGTCTTCGTTAAGAAGCCCCAAGGCCAGGTGGTCAGGCTCTATCTGTTCTGCTCTCTCACCCTTTCCCTGGCCCTGCTGGTTCCTCGCGCAGGCTATCCCTTCGGCCCGGAGCAGATCAGCTTCGTTTTGCCTTCGTTTCAGATGGTAGCCTACACCTTGCTTCCAGCACTATTCTTCCACTTCTGTGTGATTTTTCCGCGCGAGGAGGAGGCATCTCTCAAGCGCAAGCCGGTCATCTATTCCGGCTATGCTCCCGCAGTGGCGCTGATAGGACTTTTAGAATTGTTCTATTGGAGGTCCATCTCATCCGGTTCTCTTGCTCTTTTTCATACCTACAGCAGCCTTTTTTTGGCCTTTCGGATATATCTGGTGGCATACGTGCTTCTGGGACTACTAGCCCTGTACCAGACTTACAAGAAGTTGGAGTTCCTGGAGGAAAAGAGAAAGATCAGATGGATTTTCTGGGGGATCGTAGTCGGGACGTTTCCCTTCCTCTTTCTACACACACTTCCCGACATCCTGTTCGGCCGGTCCCTGATACCGGAGGTGGTCAAGTCGCTTTTCGTCCTTCTGATTCCGTTGTCGTTTGCCTTCTCCATTCTCCGGTACCGGACCATGAACGTGGACGTGGTGATCAACCGGAGTTTGGTTTACTCCCTGCTGACCGGTTTTATTCTGGGAATATATCTTCTCGTAGCTGGTCTTCTGGGGGACGTCCTCCATAAACTAACCGGTTACCAGGGCAGTCTATTCCCCATATTAGCTACTCTGGTGGCAGCTGTGCTTTTCACTCCCGCTAAAAACAGAATAAGAACGCTGGTCGACAAGACCTTCTATCGGGTTCGGTATGACTACCGCAGGGCGATTCAGCAATTCACCCGCCAGATGGACCTGGCTTTCACCCAGGATGGGCTATGTGATTTGCTTTTGAAGAGAATCGATCTGCTCTTGGCGGTCACTACCTCTGTCGCTTTTCTCAAAGAGGAACAAACCGGAGAGCTTCGGATGGCAGCCTCTCTTGGCTTCTCGCCGGAGGAGTTGAATCTGCTGGAATCGCAAAAAAAGGAGCTGTCACCTACACTGTGGGAGGAGGGCGAGGCTAAGGGAGCGGCCGGCTCCACGGCCTTTCAGGAGTTTCCGCTCCTGCCACAAAATCCCGTCTTGGAGCGGTTCAGAATTCAGCTTTCTTTTCCCATGACTTCAAAGGAGGAATCGATTGGTTTGCTGCTTTTGGGAGCCAAGAAATCGGGAGCCAGGTATTCTGCCGAGGATGTGGAGCTTCTCTCCCTGATGGTCCAGGAAGTGGCCCGGGCGCTGCAGAACATGCGAATGAAGCAGCGGATGCTCTCGGAACAACTGGAGAGGAAGAAACTGGAAGAGTTGAACCAGCTTAAGACCAAGTTCATCTCCAATGTTTCCCATGACCTGAGAACGCCTCTGACAGCCATCAGGTTTTCTGCGGACAACATGTTGAAAGGGGTTTACGGCGGTGTTTCGGAGGAGAATCGAAGAAATCTGCAGATGATACGGGACAACACGCTCCACGTGTCCCGGACAATAGACAACCTCCTGACTTTGTGCATGAGCGAGTCCGGAAAACTGGTGCTGAATAAGGAGAGACTCTTCTTGTCCGCGGTGGTGGAAGAAGCCTGCGGAATGTTGAAGTCCCTTGCCGAGAAGAAGAGTATTCGTCTGGTCAGAGAGAACATGGAAGGAATCTACGTTCGTGCCGACAAGCACAGCCTGCTGGAGATTCTCTTGAATCTCCTGGACAATGCCATCAAGTATACAAATGAAGGAGGAGTGGTTTCCGTTTCGGCCGGACCGGTGGAAGGCGACGACTTAGTTGAGATTTCAGTGACCGACGATGGAGTAGGGATAGCTCCGGAACACTTAGAGAGGATATTCGAACGCTTTCAAAGGGCCGAACCGGTGGGCATCACCGGAGAAAAGGGTTCGGGCATTGGTTTGGATATCGTGAGAAACCTGGTCCATCTTCATGGCGGAGATGTGAAGGTGCAAAGTCCCGTACCCGGAAAGAAATCAGGCGCCAGGTTCAGTTTTACGTTAGAGCGGGATTGACAAAAAGGAAAGGCAGGCTGATGTCGCAAGAGAAGATATTGATCGTAGACGATGATTCCCAGATAAGAACCCTTCTGGCCGAGCGGCTGAGATTCCATCAGTACCAGGTATCTTCAGCTCAAGACGGTGAGGAGGGTCTTCAGATCTTCAAAAGCCGGGGGGCGGATCTGGTGCTTTTGGATTTGATGATGCCCAAGATGGATGGCATGGAGACCCTGACCAGGATGAGGAAGGAAGACCCGGACGCGCTGGTGATAATGATGACCGCTTTCGGTACCATAGAGAAGGCGGTGGAGGCGGTCAAGGCGGGCGCTCACGATTTCATCCCCAAGCCGTGTGATCCGGACCACATTCTCCTGACCATCGAAAAGGCTCTGCGAACCAGAAAGGTGCTCCAGGAGAGGGAATACTTAAAGCAGGAGATGGACAGCCAATACGATATGGTTTGGGGCGAAAGCACCGAGATGAAGCGGATTCGCGAGATGGTGGAGAAGGTCGCACCCAGCAAGTCGACCATTCTGATACAGGGGGAGAGCGGCACAGGCAAGCAGGTACTGGCGCGGGCCATTCACAATCTCAGCCCCAGGATGGATAACCCGTTCGTGCACGTGAACTGCGTGGCGCTTTCGGAGCAGCTCCTGGAGAGTGATCTCTTCGGCCACGAAAAAGGCGCCTTCACCGGAGCGCATCAACGAAAGAAGGGGAGACTGGAAACGGCTCACGGCGGGACGGTATTTTTAGACGAAATAGGAGACATAAGCCCGGTAATCCAAACCAAGTTTCTGCATTTTCTCGAATCGGGCGAATTCGAAAGAGTCGGCGGCACTCAAACCCTGAAGGTGGATACCAGGATAATAGCGGCTACAAACAGCGATTTGAGCCAGGCTGTCAAGGAAAAAAAGTTCAGGGAGGATCTTTTCTTCCGTCTTAATGTTATCTCCATCACCCTTCCTCCATTGCGCAAAAGGAGAGAAGACATTCCGATTTTGGCCGACCACTTTCTAAGAAAGCACAACGTGGAAATGAAGAGGAAAGTCGCATCCGTGGAACCCGCCGCCCTGGAAACGTTCCTGAACTACTCATGGCCGGGCAACGTCAGGGAGCTTCAGAACGTCTTGGAGAGGGCGGTTGTCTTGGCCCCGGGCGAGACCGTCACCTCTGACCTGTTACCGCCTCAATTGATCAGGAAGGGAAAAGAGGAAATCTCGCCGGGGATGGCGTTGGAGGATGCCATCAAGAAGTTCAAAAAGGATTTCATCCACCAGACTCTATCTTTGACCAGCAACAATCAATCCCAAGCTGCCAAGCTTTTGGGTATTCAGAGGACCTATCTGAACAGGTTGATCAAAGAGCTGGGTATCGACGCAAAATCAGTTGAATAGCGTCTTAAAGGTCCCGTCGGTTCTCGCCGTTGTCCAAAGTCA
>CAZWAO010000084.1:8063-10740 GCA_964631815.1 uncultured Ignavibacteria bacterium
CAAAGTCATCACCCTCGATTTTCTGTTCTACAAAATCATACAAGCAGTCTACTTTTCCATAACAATCTCTCCCTGAAAATCCTCCAGAGCACGGAGTACGCCAAAAACCCGCCCTTCCTATCTCTCTGATTATCATACGGTTCAAGGGTCTTCCCGTTTTTCTCCTGCGGTTTCACGCTCATGGCACAGGCCTTGCAATTAGCTACCGGCGGAAAACACAAACCGAGGAGGAGAGATGAAAAGGCTCACACTACTTTTAGCAGGATGCGGAGTGATTCTCTTGGCAGGCTGCTGGGAGAAACCGGCAGCACAGGGTTTTACTCTGCCTGAACACCAAAACTCGGTCGACTCCACCAGGACTCTGACTCTGCAACAGAGGGCAGGGCAAAACTTCACCTACATCAAGGCAGGCCCGGCACATCCCGGGAAAGTGGGCGGGGAGGTGCTGGTGGGAAGCTTGGGCGCCGCAGCCGGCGGCGCGACGTTGGCCCTTGTGGGCTACGGCGCTCTGCGCGGCAGCGACGACGATTGGTGTGACCTCGGCGCAGCCATCGGCGCCCTCGCGGGATACGCCATAGGCTCGAATTTGGGGGCCGCCACCGGGGTCTACGTCGTCGGCAACTCCGGCGGAGAAACCGGTTCCTACTGGGCGGCCTTCGGCGGAAGCCTTCTGGGAATGCTGGCCGGTGGCCTGATGGCTTCCGCGATCATGGGAGATTCCAAAACGGATGATCCGGCTTGGGCACCCCTTGCTCTGATGACCGTTGGCCAGGCAGGCGGAGCCACGCTATTCTTCAACGCCACCAGGAAGCAGAGAGTGGAAGTGCCCTCCGGCTCTATGTTGAACTTGAAAGACGGAAAGTTGGGTCTGGCCGTGCCCGAGGTGAATATCACTCGGAATGCCTTCAATTCGGGCGGTTACAGACTCAGCCTGTTCACAGCCAACTTCTAAGGAGGAACTCGAAATGAAAATAACGCGAATACTTTTCGGAGTGCTGATACTCCTGCCGATAGCCGTGGGAGTACAGAAAGAGCATGCGGACTCGCTCTTCACCGATCTGACCTTCGGCAGCGGAGCTGGGTCCTATGCCGGTCGCTACCACACCCGGTATTACAGCTACACGCCGGGTTCCGGCTGCTGGGGTGGAGGAGGGGGAGGCTGGCAGGACGTGGAACATCGGAAGAAGATCGACTTTCAGGATGCCGGCTTTGGAATCGAGCATCGGACGTCCGAGAACTTCGGGCTGGGATTTCGGACCGGGTTCGTGAAGGAGCAGCGCATCAGGCATTATCAGGACAACTACAACACCGTCCATCTGGAGTCCAGAACCAGTTGGATCTTCAACCCTTACGTTTCTCTGGAAGGAGCCCACACGGGGTTCGGAATCGGTCCGGTGATCACCAGCGACGGCCTGTATTATCCCTCCTCCAATTCCGGGAACCACGACCAAGACGAGTTCGTCAAAAACGCGTTGATCAGCTATCACGCGCGCTTCGGAAGCCTTAAAGCCGTCTACGCCTCGGTGAGTCGCCTGGAAAACGTCCCGCTGGTCTCCGGCGGCGGATATCTCAACTACGGTCTGGGCACCGAGGCCATTCCCTATGTCTCCTTGTGGGTGGGCGGGTCCACCGGGCCCTTCGACGGCCATGCACTGCTGGTCAAGGCCGGGGCCAAGCTGTCACCTAACTGGACAGTCTATTCCGCTTACCGGTCAGGCAATACCCACGGCGACGGGGCCGAAACCATCGGTGAGAATGCCTTCTCGCTGCGGCTGAATTACAGGTTCTTCAGAAAGTGAAGATCGCAGACAGCCGGCTGACCTCACGACGCTATGTCGTGTCAACACAAACGGCAGAAAGGATGGAAGGAGGTGGTTACCATAAGAACTGAACTTCGGCAGAGGGTGAGGGTTTGGCAGGCTTTTAACTATCAAATCAGAAGGAGGATGAAGATGAAACGGAGAGTGACAATAATCGGAATCGTGGCCGTGCTGTTCGCGTTCTCTCTGGCTCAGGCACAGCCCGACACTCTGACCATTCTGCACATCAACGATACCCATTCCCATCTTCTGCCCTACGGTCCCAAGGACGCGGCAGGCGACTGGACCTGGGGCGGAATGGCCAGGATCGCCACGCTGGTGGGAATGAACAAGATGACCGAGCCAAACGTGATGCTTCTGCACGCCGGCGACGTGTTCGTAGGCGATTTCATGTTCCAGAAGTATGTGGGCGTCGCTGAGCTGGAAATCATGAAGGGAATGGGCTATGACGCCATGGCGGTGGGAAACCACGAGTTCGATCTGTACCCCTCGACCTTGAAATACGTGCTGAGCGAAGCGGGATTTCCGGTGCAAGGTTTCCCCATTTTGTGCGCCAACCTGGATATCTCGGGAGACCCGGAGGTGGGCTACTTTGTCCAGCCATACACCATCAAGGAGTATGGCGACCTGAAGGTGGGAATATTCAGCCTTCTGACCGACCTGACCAACCAAATCGCCAATCCTTCTCCGGTGGTAGTGTTACCCCCGCTGTCGGTTGCTCAAGACTGGGTGGACTCGCTCCGCCTGGGGCATCAGTGCGATGTGGTGATCCTGCTCTCGCATCTGGGCATAGACTATGACCAACTGGTGGCCTCCTCGGTTTCGGGAATCGACGTGATAGTGGGCGGACACTCGCA
>CAZWAO010000085.1:0-10610 GCA_964631815.1 uncultured Ignavibacteria bacterium
CCTCGCAGTCCGAAGACTGCGGCTGCCCGCTTAGGGACGGCGCCCCCTCGCAGTCCGAAGACTGCGGCTGCCCGCTTAGGGACGGCGCCCCCTCGCAGTCTGAAGACTGCGGCTACCCGCTCAAGGACGGCGCCCCTCGCAGTCCGAAGACTGCGGCTGCCCGCTTAAGGACGGCGCCCCCTCGCAGTCTGAAGACTGCGGCTACCCCCGCCACCCTCGCTTTCATACAAGGCAAAAAGGGGAACATTAGTGCATTTGCCTACCACCATAAGCTCTTCCACATCAACCGGATAAACCTTCCGGTATCAACTAAGGGGTTAATAAAGCTTTTGCCGTCTCGATAAATGGTGCTGATGGGGACTTCTCCGATCCCGAATCCCTTTCTGGCTGCTTTGATCAGAATCTCCGACTCCAGATCGTACTTGCTGGATTTCAGTTGCACCTCCTTCAGAACTTCGACCGGGATCAGCCTGTAACCCGACTGGCTGTCTCTGATCGTAGCGCCGGAGAGAATGGAGACTATCACCGAGGTCAGGTGATTGGTCAACCACCTGGCAAATGGCATGATTCTCAGGTTTCTTTCTCGTGTTCCGATCAGTATGCCCGAAAAGTCTTGTGCCTCCTGGATGAAATCCGGGATCGAGTCCGGAGCATGCTGAAGATCGGCGTCCATGGTTATCACCGCCGAATAATCCCGCGCCAGCACATAGCCAAATGCAGTCTTTAGGGCCTCTCCCTTGCCTTTGTTCCCCTCATGTTTCAGGACCGTTGCTCCTGCCTGTTGGGCCGAGCCATAGGTCTCATCCTGCGATCCGTCGTCGATTACCACCACGTCCTTCAGGTCGACGCACTCGCGTACCTGCTGAATCAGCTCGGTTATGGTACGGCCGGCATTGTAAGCCGGGATGGCCACCGCGATTCTTTTCATGCCTGAAAGCGTTAGCTCCCGAGAAAACGCTGCCTACTTCTCCAAGGCTTTGTCAAAAAAATCGGGGCGAGCCGATTTGAACGGCCGACCCCTTGCACCCCAAGCAAGTGCGCTAACCAGACTGCGCTACGCCCCGATTGACACCGTCAACATAGCCTTTTTTTCAGAAAAATCAAGACAAAAGTTCAAGCAGCGCCGAAATCTCCTTTCTGACTTCCCCCAGGAGTTTCTGAAGACGCATCTTCTCCGCCACTGCATCGCCCACGTCGCTCTGCTTCAATTCCCTGAGTTTCGACTTGGCGCCTTCGATGGTGAAGCCCTCTTCGTACAGGAGGTGCTTGATCTGACTGATCAGATCGATGTCCTTCTGTTGGTAGGAACGGTTCCCGGACCGGTTCTTCTTGGGTTTAAGCTGGGGAAATTCCTTCTCCCAAAATCTCAAGACGTACGGCTTGACGCCGGCCTGCTCCGCCACCTCGCTGATGGAGTAATACAGTTTGTCGTTGACTTTGGTTTTCAAGTTTTCCCCTCAATTCTTCGGCTGGTTATCCTCTTTCGCCGTCAACAGAAAAATAGCACTTCTTATTCTAAAGTCAACTCCAAATCTCTGATTTTGGGTCCCGGGTCATCAATTCCATTATGGCCCGCTTGGGTTTCTTGCCGTGGAAAAGCACCCGGTAGACCTGTCGGGTGATGGGCATCTCCACTTCGTGCCTCAAGCTCAACTGGTGGGCGGATCGGGTGGTCTTCACCCCCTCCGCCACCATACTCATGCCTGCCTGCACCTGGGCTAAGGATTTGCCTTTGCCTATCCGTTCTCCCACGAACCGGTTGCGGGAGTATCTGCTCATACAGGTGGTCACCAGATCGCCCAGCCCGGACAACCCGGAGAAAGTCTCCCTCTTGGCCCCCAGCTTCTCACCCAACCGGATTATCTCCGCCAGACCCCGCGAGAGCAACGCTCCTTTGCTGTTGTCGCCCAGACCCATGCCGTCGCAGATGCCGGAAGCGATGGCGATCACGTTCTTCAGCGAACCGCCCAATTCCACCCCCATCAGGTCGCTGTTGGTGTATACCCGGAAATGGGGAGTCATGAAAGCACGCTGAACCCGCCGGGCGACCTCCTCCTTGAATCCCGCCACCACCACGGTGGTGGGAATCTTCCGCGCCACCTCCTCTGCATGGCTGGGCCCGGAAAGGGTGGTGATCCTCTCGTGCAGCCGAGCGGGCAGCTCCTGTTTCAGCACCTCCGACATTCTCATTAAGGTCTTGTTTTCGATCCCCTTGGCCAGATTCACCAGGATAGGATCCTCAAGCTGTAACCGGGCCAGCTTCCGGGCCACCGCTCTCACCGTATGAGACGGAAGCGCCAGAGCCAGAATGTCTGCTTGGGAAACGGCCACATCCAGCCTGCTGGTGATTTCGACGCGATGAGGTATGACTATGCCCGGCAGCTTCTCCTTGAGCTCTCTTCTGGACTTGAGCCTTTCTGCTGCCTTGGGGTCGAACTCCCACAGCTTGACGCGATGCCCGATTCCGTTCAGAAGCACGGACACGGCGATTCCCCAACTACCCGCCCCTAATACTGCGATTCCGGTCATCTGTTTCTCACCTCGGGTTGGTGTTCGTGCTTGTGTCCGTTTTTGTTTTGTGCCGTCCCAATCGGTTTTCATTTCCTTGCAGCAACCTCTTGATGTTGCTGCGGTGATTGAAAAAGATGAACACCGTCAAAAGGAGCGTCGCCATCAGCAGCGTCGCGGGTACCTCTCTTTCAAGATAGTACTTTTCAAACAGCAAAGCAACCAGCACAAAGCTCGCGGCGCAGAGCGATCCCAGCGAGACGTATCTGGTGGCCGCTACGATCAATACGAAGAGAGCCAGGGCCAGACCCACCTCCACGGGTATGATTGAAACCAACGCTCCCAATCCGGTGGCGATTCCCTTTCCCCCTTTGAAATTGGCGAAGATGGGAAAAACATGACCTACTATTACAAAAATGCCCGCCAGGAGTTTCAGATCGATGGGGTTTATGGCCATAGGCTCGAAGGAGATTCGAGTCAGCAAAAGTACTGCTGCCGCGCCCTTGGCCGCATCCAAAATCAGCACCACTGCGGCCGGCAGAGCGCCCACCACCCGGTAAACGTTGGTGACTCCGGCATTTCTCGAGCCGTACTCCCTGACGTCGATGCCCTTCCAAAGCCGGCCGGTGATGATACTGAAAGGCACAGAGCCCAGAAGGTAGCTGAGGATGGCCACAACGGCTATGTTGAACACGGTCATTCCCATTCCCCTGTCTTCTTCATTCTGAGACGCGGGTCATCTGCTCTTTGTGGGTGCAATTATTCGAGGTCTCTGTGAGACCTGCTTTCTCCAGAGCTGAGTCTTTAAGGCTCAGACAATATAGGTACCGGACTTCCGAGCCGGACATTCTGATGGGAACGAACAAGGGGCGATATCCGCCCAGCATCAATGCCTCATCCCGGCCCTCAAAGGTCAAAGTGTCGGCCGACTGCGGAGTGGGCTCGATCAGCGGGTGGCCGATGATGTAGGTGGGCCTCCGAAACAAGAGATAATCCACCGTTACCCTCTTCTCGTGACCCGGTCTGAGCGCTTCTCTTGACTTCAGAAACGAGTATCCCTGAAGCGTTAGACCCAGCTCGTCGATAGCATACATTTCGGAATAATAGGGTATTGCTCCGGCAGCCGTGGTAGAAAGGCTCTCGCCCGGTTCTGCCATGCTCTTGAACGTCTGCCCCACCTTTGACCACTCGTGCGTGTAGGTCCTCAGCAATCCGATGCTGTCAATTCCTCCCTTGCTCCAGACTTTGTTGCTCTGACTTGACGGACTGACTAGCAGGAACAAGCTTAGCACAACCAGCACCACCTGCGAAGAGACTGCCGCCAGGCTTCCTCTTCCGTTCCGAAGGGCTTGGATACGCTGGTAGATTCCCCTGAACCCCTCCTGAAGCAAAAAAGACAGGTAGGGCAGGATGGGGATCAAAAAGCGGAACATGTCCATGAAGTCGCCTCCCACCATTACGACATAGAGGGAGTAAACCAGTGTCAGCGAGGCAAAGTAGAAAATCACTATTTTCCTGACCGGGTCGGGCTCCGTGATTCTGCCCAGGAGCAGAAGCGGAATCGCCAAAAGCCATATCCAAAACCTGCGAACGAAATCAGAAAGGTAGAGAAGACCGGGATCCAACAGGCTTGCGCCGCCGGTCTTAACGTAGAAGGTGTTGGGCAATAGTTTCCCGTAGTACTGCCATCGCCAAAGGAAGAACATCAGGAAGGGCAGCAGAAATGAAGCCGTCCAGACCGACAGTTGCCGGAGCCTTGTTCCCTTATTTACTCCCAGGACCTGAAACAGAAAGACGAACGTGAAACTCGCAAAAACCAATCCGTCCAGGCGGGTCATGCAAGCCAAACCGAAGCTCAAGCCGGAGAAGGCGAGATACCTGGGCTGGTTCAGTCCCCGGACAGAGAAGACAGCGCCCAAGAAGGCAAGAAAGGTATAAAGGGAGGTCTCCAATCCGCCCGTACACCAGGCGGCAAAAGCTCCACAAGAAGCTAAAAACAGCGGAGCTAAATAGTTGAAGAAATTCTCCTCCGGGTACAATTTCTTGTTGAAACGCAACAGTACGATAACCGTGCCCAGACCGAAAACCACACCTAACACTTGGGAGATCAGCACCGGATCAAAACCCACCTTCATGAACAAACTCAAAAGGAGAGTCCACAGGAAATTGGTGTATCCTTCCACTTTCTCGCCGATGTTGTAGACCAAACCATGCCCTTGGATGAAGTTCTTGGCGTACCGGAAGGAGATGAAAGCATCGTCGCATACGAATCGCAGGTAGTTGGCATGCAGAAGCAGGATCAGCGATATTGCGGGCGTGAGAGCGAAAGGGAGATATCTTCGCTTCATTCTAATCGAGCCTCGAACGATTACCACTTAGATTCGGCTTACAGTCAGGGGAGAGACAAGCTACAGGGATCACTCCAATCTGGCATACAGCACCCAGACCTCTTCCTTGGAGCCGCGATCGAAGTAAATCTCAAAGACCTGGTCGTCTTCGGTGAGCACGCGATAGTAATTCCGGTGCCTTCTCTGCCACCATCTCTTTCTCTTGGCGCCCGACTTGGGAAAGGAGAAATCCGGCCAGAAGGCGATGACCTCCTTTATGGGGTACTCCTTTCCCCGCCAGACGAACGAGACAGGGTATTTGGTCTTCTCGTCTCTTTCTACTTCGATCTCTTCAGAATAGAACTCGGGCGTCATTCCGGCCGGTAAAATCGTCCCCAGAACTATTGGGGACCGTCAGTCCCTCTTCTTGACCTTCAATCGAATCGGGACTCCCAAAAAGCCAAAGTGCTCTCTGATTCTGTTTTCTAAGTATCTCAAATAGGGCTTTTGCAAAAGCTCAGGGTAATTGCAGAAGAAGACGAAAGTGGGCGGCTGAATACCGGTCTGGGTGGCATAGTATATCTTGATGTACTTCCCCTGAACGGATGCCGGCGGCCGAGCCTTGATGTCTTTTTCCAGTTTGCCGTTCAACTCGTTGGTCTCGATTCTCTTCTGCCTCTCGAGGTGCACGCCCACGATCAAATTCATTGTAGCTTTTACTCTCTGGCCGGTTTTGGCCGAGATGTAAATAAGCGGAACGAACCTCAGCATGGGCGCTTCTTTTCTCAATTGCTTGGTGTATATGTCCGCAGTCCTGCCGTCTTTCTCCACCACATCCCATTTGTTCACCGCCACCACCCAGCCCTTTCGGAGGTCGTTGACCTGGCTGAATATCTTGAGGTCCTGGTTGACCAGTCCGACCGGGCCTTCGATCAGAATCAGCGCCACATCGCATCTTTCGATGGATCGCAGGGTTCGCAGGGTGGTGTAGTACTCCAGACCTTCCGTGACCCTGGATTTCTTGCGGAGACCTGCCGTGTCGATCAGGGTGAAGGATTGGCCCTCGATCTCCAAATCGGTATCGATGGCATCCCTGGTGGTTCCGGGCTTATCCGAGACTATGAGTTTTTCCTTTCCCAGGAGGGAATTCACAAAAGACGATTTGCCTACATTCGGCCTGCCGATCACCGCCACTTTGATGCTTTCTCTCTGTTCTTCAGGGGCGACATCTGGAGGCAGACAGGATGTGATCCTGTCCAGGAGGTCTCCGGCGTTGGTGCCGTTCAGGGCGGAAACCGGGACGGGTTCGCCCAAACCTAATCTGCTTAGCGAATAGACTTCGCTTTCGTCCTTGGGGCTGTCGACCTTATTGGCTGCCAGAACCACCGGCTTCTTCGTCTTCTTCAACTGCCTGGCTATTTCCAAATCGAGAGACTGCGCGCCCACCTTGGCGTCCACCAGCAGCACGATCAAATCCGCCTCGAAGATGGCTATCTCGGCCTGCACCTTAACCAGTTTTTCGATCTGGTCGGTGCTGGACGGAACATAGCCCCCGGTATCCACCAGATAAAAACTCTTCTTGTCCCACGAGGTCAATGCGTAGTTTCGATCACGGGTGATACCCGGCTGATCGTCCACAACGGCAATGCGTTTTTTCAGAAGCCGGTTGAACAGGGTGGACTTGCCCACGTTGGGCCGACCGATTATGGCGACGATGGGTGTGGACATGGTCAACGGATGAAACGGATTGAGCGAATTCGGTAGCCTCTGCCTAAATTCGGAGATGGCGGGAGACTCCTTTTCCACTGTGGTTTGAAAGACCTTCTGATTCTGCCATGTTAACTGGTTATCGTATTTCGAGAGGAAGATAAACCGGAAGCCGATAGAAGGCAACAAAAAACCGCCGAACCGCCCCGAAGGCTGGCCAGACATCTTATGTCTTGGGTCTGAGTTCCTCAAGTGCTTTGGTTACGCTTTCAACCAGCTCGTAGGACCCGACTTTGACTTCCGAACCACATTCTCTTTCGATGTCTTTCGGTCTCAGATCATCCAGGAACAAACCATCCTGGTTGATGCAGTTCGACGGTAGCAGAATCACATCGCCGAGACTCCTTTTCCTTATCAGAGCGGTAATGATGTCCCCGCCGGTCAGAAGACCGGTCACCGTAACGGAGTGCCCGAAGAAATCGTTCTTCACGCAGACCAATTGGACTTTTAGGCCGGGGATTGTGCTCAGGTGCTTCCGAACCAGTTCGCTAATCGCACGAAAAGCCGACACTCCGGTAACCAGGGTGATTCGAAGATTCTTTCTCAGCCGCTTGGGCAGAAGCTTGCGTTTGGACTCGAAATCGTCCAGAAGTTGACGGAGCATCCCCACGCCGTTTTCGATCTGGTAGAATTCATCGTAGTAGCGCCTGGGTGGGACATCGAGCCTTGCTTTGGTGTAAAACTCGTCTGCTGCATAGACGAAACCCGTTCCCAATCTCCTGCGGAAGCCCTTTTGCCACTCATCGACCATGTCAATAGTCTTTAGGGAATAGGACTTCCCAACAGGCCTGATTTTCGGCAACCTGCTGCGGAATCTCGTCAAGCCGACCGGGACCAAAGCCAACGACTTCACCTGTGGATAGAGGGCGGATAAATCCCTCACGGATTTCTCCAGGTGTCCCCCATCGTTTATCCCCGGACACAAGACGATCTGAGCGTGCATTTCGATGCCGGACCGGGCCAAGGTTTCGATCTGAGGCATTATGTCTGGGACTTTCTCGTTCCCAAGAATCTCTTTTCGCAGCTTCTCGTCAGTGGCATGCACCGAAATATAAAGCGGACTAAGCCGTTGTTCTATGATGCGCTTGAGGTCTTGTTCTGAAGCATTGGTCAAAGTGATGAAGTTGCCGTGAAGAAACGAAAGGCGGAAGTCCTCGTCCTTGAAATAGAGAGCCTTTCGGAGACCCTTGGGAAGCTGGTGAACGAAACAGAATATGCAGTTGTTCTTGCAGCTTCTGTATCGGATGGGAAAAAACTCCAGGCCTAAATCCTGATCCGGCTGCTTGCGCAGCCTTATCGTCTTCGTTTTGCCGTTGGGCGAGCGAATCTCAAGTTCCAGCCGGTCTTCCGCGGAGAAGAACCGATAGTCGATGGCGTCTCGTATCGGATGGCCGTCTATCCGAAGAAGCTCATCTCCGGCTAGGATATTCAATCGAGAAGCGATGCTCCCCCGGGCTATGGATTTGATCTTCATTTTGGTATTTGGGAGACCCGGCGAGTGGCAAGGTCACTCTGCCGGACCTAAACGATACTGGGAAATGAATAACCTGAGATATTGGATGATGCAGTTCACCACGGAGATAGTGGCTATTATCAAAAAAGCCTGCTGCAGCACTTCGATCCGTGCGATATAGACCACCACCGTAAAAACCCATATCCAGGAATTCAGCTTGCCCCAATTGTTCGACATCAGGACAAATCCTTTCCTTTTAGCCATCGCCACTGCGGCGATCAATGTCAGGAAATCTTTCAGAAAAAGCAAAGCTGCCGCCCAGACGGGAAATCCCCGGTGGATTATGATGAAGATAATGAAGATGGCCAAACCCAGCTTGTCCGCCACCGGGTCCAGGATTCTACCCAGATCGGTTATCTGATTCAGCCTTCTTGCCAGATAGCCGTCCAAAACGTCGCTTGCTACTGCAAGGACGATCAGGGCCAGGGCCAAAGTCATAGTCGAAGCGGTATCTTGCGCCAGGAAGAAGAAGATGAAGGGAAACAGCAAAATCCGGCAGAAGGCCAGAAGGTTGGGCAGCAGAAAGAAGTCTCTTCTTTTGATTATCATGTCTGAACTATTGTCGCGCCTTTCGCTTTGGATTCACCGCGAGGTCCAGGGAACGAAGGTTCACCGATCTTTCATTCGTTGGTCTTATGATGAATTACCGTCTGTGATCATCTCCCGGGCCTGCTTCAAAGCCAGCTGGCTCACTTTCTCGCCCGACATCATGCGGGCGATTTCCTTGACTCTTTCGTCTTTGGTCAGCTTCTTGATCTTAGTCACCGTCCGTCCTTTGACGTTTTCCTTGAATACCTGGAAGTGATCGTCCGCCTGAGAGGCAATCTGCTGAAGGTGAGTGATGACGATGACCTGATGAGACGAGGCCAGAGCCTTCAGGCTCTTACCCACAGCCGAAGCCACCTCTCCGCCGATTCCCACGTCGATTTCGTCGAAGATCATGGTGTCCACCCGGTCGGTCCTGGCCAGGATGGATTTCAACGCCAGCATTATACGCGATATTTCGCCGCCCGAGGCAATCTTGGCTAAAGGTTTCAGTTCCTCTCCGGGATTGGGCGAAACAAAAAACTCCACCTGATCCATTCCCCTCTCGTCAACCAAATACCTTTTTCCCTCGATGTTCACCAGACCGTTTTCATCTGCCCGCCGGGTGATTTTTATCTGGAACTCCGTTTTGTCCATGCTCAGGCCGCTCAAAGCATCCTGAATCTTCTTGCACAATCGGGAAGCTTTGGACTTTCTTTTCTCGGAAAGCGAAATGCACTGTTCTTTCAGAGTCTCGGAAGCCGATCTGATCTCCTCTCGAAGGCCGTTGATGATCTGGTCTTTGTTCTCTATTTGATTCAACTGTTTGGCGATTTGTTCCTTGTATGCCAGAATCTCACGGATGTCCTTGTCATATTTTCTCTTCAGGGTGTTGAGCAGGTTCAACCGCTCTCTGATCGCCTCCAACCTCTCCGGATCGAACTGCAGTCTGCTTCTATAGTCTTCCAGGAACCGGGCCACCTCCTGAAGACCGATCAGCCCGGACTCGAACGCCTCAGCAGGCTCCTTCAACCGGGAGTCGATGCCTGCGCCCTTTTTAAGCTCCTTAGACAGGGTTCCCAGTCGTTCCAAAATGGACATCTCGGTTTCGTGAAGCTGCTCATATGCGCCGGAGGAGAGCTGGTGAAGCGCTTCCGTGTTCTCCAGCACCTTCCGTTCTTCCGAGAGCTGCTCTTCTTCGCCCGGGGCCAGGCTGGCTCGCTCGATCTCCTGAATCTGAAACCGGTAAAGCTGACGTCGTTCCTCGTCCATCCTCTTTGAGGCTTCGATATCGTCCAGCTCCTTTTGTTTGGCTTTGAGCAGTCGATAGGTTTCCGCCAGCCGGGAGAGATCGTCCTGAAGACTGCCGTAATGATCCAGATACTCCACGTGTCGATCCACGTTCAGAAGAGACTGGTGCTCGTGCTGGCCGTGCAGATCGGCCAGCCGATCGCCGATGGACTTCAGGCTTCCCAGGGTGACCTGTTTGTCGTTCACGAAGCACTTGCTTTGCCCCCTGCCGGACACCTCCCGCCGGATCAGGAGCAGGTCTTCAACCGCCACCCCGGCTGTACCGGCAAGTTCTTTTAAGGTGCGGTCATTAGGCGTCTCGAATACCGCCTCCACGCCGGCGGAGTCGCACCCGCTCCTGACCGCCTCGGTGCTGGCTCGCTCTCCCAGGATGAGATTGGTCGCTCCCACGATGATGGACTTGCCCGCGCCCGTGGCTCCGGTAATAACGCTAAGCCCCGGACGGAATTCGACCTCCAGCCGATCCACCAGAGCGTAATTCGTTATCCGCAGACTCTTGAGCATCTCAAAACGATCTATTATAGCTGATATAATCCAATGAAAGGGAAGTACCCGACCTCAACCAAACATACTCGCACTTGAACCTTTGAACTCTTGAACTCTTGAACTCTTGAACCTTTGAACTCTTGAACCTTTGAACTCTTGAACCCTCGACCCCT
>CAZWAO010000086.1:0-9907 GCA_964631815.1 uncultured Ignavibacteria bacterium
CCTTTTGATCGGCAGGATGGACTATCTCTTTCAGATTTGGCTGGGCCTGTATTAGTCTGTTTAATCAACGGATGTGGCGGATTCAGCGGGCTCTATTATTCTCATCCGTTTCCTCTTGATCCGTTGACGGTTTTCATCGAGGAGTCGATATGCAAAAGAAATCTCACCGGTGCAGTCGAGTGGTGCTGGCTGTGTTTTTGCTGCTTCTTCTTTTGCTTTTGAGCGTTGGTGTTCCTAATGCCCAGCAAGAGGAGACGACGGCTGTCCCGGAGGACACTTCAGCCCAGGCTCCCGCGCCGCCGACCAACGTCAAGGCCTACGATACCCCCAATGACAACGGGCATTCCATAACCGTTACCTGGACCCTTTCGGCGGATGATGGGGCCGGCCGCAAAAACGTGGTGTCCTATGAGGTGCTGCGCTCCGCTTCTCCGGACGGGGAATTCGAGCTGCGGGGTATGGCGCCGGCGGGTGAGAATATCTTCGAAGACAAGGGAGCCAAGGAGAAGTCCGACGCCAACTACTTTCCTCCTCACAAAGACTTCTACTACAAAGTCAGAGCCAGAAGCGACGGTCGTTACTCGGAATCGACGGTCTCCGCTCCGGCTTTCGCTTACGGCCAGTGGTATCACAAGGGAAAGACTCCGGTGGTAGTGGCGGTGTTGCTTTTTTCAACTTTTTGTCTTGTTTTTATCACTGTGGCCCGAAAGGGTAAAAAGCTTTACATTCGTCCCTTAGCCGGGATCGAGGCGGTAGATGAAGCCATAGGCAGAGCTACCGAGATGGGCAAGCCCATCCTCTATATTCTGGGATTGGGCAGTGCGGATATGATAGCCACCATCGCCTCATTCATCATCCTGGGCCGGGTGGCCAAGAAGACCGCGGAGTATCAGACTCCGATTCTGATTCCCTGCAACGACCCCATCGTCATGGCCGTGGCACAGGAGACGGTCAGGGCGGCCTATTTGGAGGCTGGCCGGCCGGATCACTACAAGGAGGAGAACATATTCTATCTCACCTCCATGCAGTTTGCCTACGTGGCCGGAGTAAACGGGATAATGCTTCGGGAGAAGCCGGCCACCAATTTCTATCTGGGCAAGTTCTACGCCGAATCCCTGCTTCTGGCTGAGACCGGCTCGCTGGCCGGGTCCATCCAAATATCCGGCACGGACGAGATCGCCCAGATTCCGTTCTTCGTGGCCGCCACGGACTATACCTTAATCGGGGAAGAGCTTTACGCCGCCTCAGCCTACCTGGGCAGAGAGCCGGTCCTTCTGGGTACCCTCAAGGGGCAGGATTGGGGCAAGGCGGCAGTCATGATTGCCCTTCTCTTGGGAGCTTTGGCAGCGACTTTCCATTTTCAGTTCTTCCTGAATCTGTTCACGGTGAAGCTGTAGTCAGGAGCAGTAAATGCGCAAAACACTACCCATCGCCATCGTCGCCGGTGTCGGCTTCTTCATGCTGATTCAGTATTTTATCCCCCTGGAGGAGTTTGAGACGCTATACGAGTGGGCCTTAGACTGGACCATGGTAATCGGCTGTTTCGCCATGGCATTGGGTCTTTATAGCTTGACCAACGTGATGGTCAATAAGGTCAGAAGAAAATCACCGGGGTGGGGGTACAGCCTGGTGGCTTTGGGGGGGCTGGTCTTCATGGTTTTCGTGGGGCTGGTGCCGCATTATCAAGAGAGCCTCAAATATGGCACGCTTTTCATGGACATCTTCACCTACATCTACATTCCCATTCAGGCGGCCATGTTTTCGCTTTTGGCCTTCTACATCGCCTCCGCCGCCTACCGTGCCTTCCGGGCCCGCACTATCCTGGCCACCATCCTTTTAGTCTCAGCCATAATAATAATGCTGAGGCTGGTTCCCCTGGGACCTCTGTCACCGATAAACCAGTGGCTGGTGAATTTCGTGCTCACCGTGCCCAACATGGCCGCCAAGAGAGCCTTTTGGCTGGGAGTGGGTTTGGGCGCCAGCGCCACGGCCCTGAAGATCATGTTGGGCATTGAGCGGGGTTACATGGGAAGAGATTGAGGAGGATCGATGAGTTTCTATGAAAGGATGATGAATCTTGACCGTCGGTGGATATATCTGGTGATCGGCCTGGTGGTGGTGGTCACCGCCATCTGGTCCTTTACCGTTCCGCTGTACGTCACCCCGGAGGTGAGAAGCATATACGATTATGTGGAAAGCCTGATGCCGGGAGATGTCCTGATGATCGGCGTGGATTACGATCCTTCGGCTTTGGCGGAGCTGCATCCCATGACCTACGCCATTACCAGACAATGCTTCGCCCGGAACATTAAGCTTCTGCTGTGCTGCCTGCATCAAAACGGCCCTGGAATGGTGGAGCAGGTGATCGCCGAGGTGGCCAAGGAATACGGAAAGGTCAACGGGGTGGATTACGTCTACATGGGATACAAACCCTACCCCGGGATCACCATCCTGGCCATGGGGCAGAACTTCAGAATCCCGTTTCCCGAGGACTATTACGGAACTCCCTTGGATTCCCTGCCCATGATGCGGAACATCACCAATTTCGATAACGTGAGAGCCATAATCAACATATCCGCGGGCAGCGGCACGGAGTATTGGATCAACTACGCCAACGGTCGCTACAATGCCAAGCTGGCCATAGGCGTGACCGGGGTCATGACCTCGGACTATTACCCGTTCCTGCAGTCAAAGCAGATCTTCGGGCTGATCGGCGGAATGAAGGGCGCCTCGGAGTATGAGTACCTTGCGGCCAAGGGAGGCTACATCTCCAAGGAGAAAGATCAGCTTGTGGCCTCCAAGAGCATGCCCATTCAGACCACCACCCATGTGGTGATAATACTCTTCATAGTAGTGGGGAACGTTGGGTATTTCATGTCCAAGAGGAAAAAACAGGGATAGTCATGGGAACAACGGAACTGATCTGGAATGGTGTGGCGGCGTTTCTGGTGTTGAGCATCTATTCGTTTCTGTACAAGGATAATCCCTTCTACAAGTTCGCCGAGCACCTGGTGGTGGGGGTTTCCGCCGGGTACTTCGCCATGATTCTCTACTACAACGCCTTTCTGCCCAAGCTCATCCACCCTTTGAGTTCCGGGCAGTACTGGTACGTCATTCCCGGCATACTGGGTCTTCTGATGTGGGCCCGCTTCTCCAGGAAATGGCAGTGGCTTTCCCGGCCCACTTTGGGTTTCGTGATCGGCAGCGGAGCCGGGGTGGCCATACCGCTGTATCTGCAGAACTATGTGCTCCGGCAGCTTAGCGCCAGCATGCTTCCGGTGGGATTTTCCAGTTGGCCTCAGATCACGAACATTTTGATAATAATCATGGTGTTCTGCGCCCTGGCCTACTTCTATTTCTCCAAAGAGCACACCGGGGTCTTCGGCGGCGCAGCCAAGTTCGGCATCTGGACCCTGATGGTGGGTTTCGGAGCGGGATTCGGCATGACGGTCATGGGCCGGGTGGCGCTTCTGGCCGAGAGGGTGGTCTTCCTGCGCGATTACTTCCACCAGTTGTGGAACGCCGTGTTCTAATGTCGCTCGGGCCGGGGAGGTAGGGTGAGGCCGCTTTTTATCCGCATACCGAATATCATCCAGAGATAAAAACATGGAATCTCGATCGGCACGGCATAGGCTCACACTCCGCGCCATCCTCCGCAGTCTGGCTTTGGGTTCCGCTATCCTTCTGGCTTCTCCGGTTTGGTCCCTGGCCCAAGACGATCTCTCCAGCAGCTGGTTCAACCCGCACCGGGTGAACATGCTGGTGTTTCTGGTGGTCTTCTTCGGGTTCATCATTTACTTCATCCAAAGAGCGAAAAAGGGCAAAAGCCTGTTTATCCGCAGGATCGCAGGACTGGACGCCATTGAAGAAGCCGTGGGCAGGGCCACCGAGATGGGCCGGCCGGTGCTTTACATATCGGGAATCGAGGACGTGGACAACATCCAGACCGTAGCCTCCATGATAATCCTGGGAAACGTAGCCAAGATGGTGGCCCAGTATGACACGCCTTTGTTCGTTCCCATTTGCCGGCCGTTCGTGGTTCCGGTGGCGGAGGAAAGAGTGAAAGAGGGGTATGCTGCGGCAGGCCGGCCGGACGCTTACAACCGAGATAACGTCCGCTACATCTCCGACGAGCAGTTTGCCTACGCTGCCGGGGTAAACGGGATAATGCTCCGGGACGTCCCGGCGGCCAACTTGATGTTCGGTTCGTTCTTCGCAGAATCCCTGATGCTGGCGGAGACCGGATTTCTGACCGGAGCCATACAGGTGGCGGGCACGGCCAATATCCACCAGCTTCCCTTTTTCATCGTAGCCTGTGATTATACCATAATCGGCGAAGAGCTTTTCGCCACCAGTGCTTATCTGTCCAGGGAGCCCAAGCTTTTGGGAAGCCTGAAAGGGTCGGATCTGGCCAAAGCCATCATCATGGGCCTTTTGGCGCTGGGCGCGATCCTGGAGACTGCGGGAGTCACCAGCTTCACCAAATGGTTTTTCATCGAATGAGGAGTTCATTCATCAAGGGCTGAACTAGTCAGCCGGTTCTTTCAGGGAAAAGAAGCATGCGACGCGAAATCCCCATGGCCATCTGCTTTCTGGCCGGCATCTCCTTCATCCTGGAGTACTTTATCCCCCACCAGAGGATTCTGTCCATTTTCGAAACCTTCCGGCAGTGGGCCATAATCGTCATCGCTTTCGCCTACGTCCTGGGGCTGGCCAACATCGTGAGGGTCAACTATCACGTCATCCAGAAACGAAGCAGAGATTGGCTTTACAAAGTCATCCTGTTGGTTTGTCTGTTTTTCATGATCATAGTGGGAGTGTGGGGAGGCATCGAAGAAGGAACCATATTCGGCTGGGTGTATTACAACGCCCAGTATCCTCTTCAGGCCACCATGTTCGCTCTATTGGCGTTTTTCATCGCCTCCGCCGCCTTTCGCGCCTTCCGCATAAGGACGTTTGAGGCTTCGCTTTTGGCCGTCACCGCCGTGCTGGTGATGATCGGCCGGGTGCCGATAGGGGAGAAGCTGTGGGGAACCTTCCCCGACTTGACCGAATGGATTATGAACGTGCCCCAATTGGCGGGGAAAAGAGCCATCATGATCGGCGCCGCACTGGGTGCGGTATCCACGGCCTTGAAGGTCCTGACCGGTCTGGAGAGAACCTATCTGGGAGGGGAATAGAAAGTTGGCTCTGATACCTAAGTTTTTGTTGGTTTCTGTGCGTCCTGGATTTGATGATTTCGTTGGGCCGTGAGCGAGTATGAGACGGGTTTTCTGAGGAGCAAGCAGTGAGAGAGTTACTTGAAAAGCTGGAAAGGCTGGATCGAAGGATCATATTTATCTTCATAGGGCTTTCCGTTGCCATCCCGCTTATTCTGCCGGTGAATCTGGATTTTTCGGTGACCGCGCCGGTAAAGAGCCTTTACGATACCATTGAAAGCCTTCCACCCGGCTCCAAAGTCTTGGTCTCGTGCGATTACGATCCGGGCTCCATGCCCGAGCTGTATCCCATGAACGTGGCCGTGTTCCATCATCTCCTATCCCGCAACCTCAAGATCATCTCCATGCAGTTGTGGGCCACCGGCACGCTTCTGGCCGACCGGGCCATGGCCGAGACGTTGAAGGATTTTCCGGATAAGAAGTATGGGGTGGACTGGGTCAATCTGGGATTCAAGGAGGGCCGGGAGGTGGTTATGGTTTCCATGGGGACCAACATACCCAAAACCTTCCCCACCGATTCCCGGGGCAACAAGGTGGAGGATTTGCCCATCATGCAGGGGGTGAAAACCTTCGATGATATCGCCCTTCTGATGAATGTCTCCGGGGGTCTTCCCGGAACCAAGGAATGGGTGCTGCAGGTGCAGTCGCGCTATCACGTCAAGCTGGGATCGGGCTGCACGGCGGTGAGCGCGCCGGAGTTTTACCCTTACGTCCAGTCGGGACAATTAGTGGGACTTCTGGGTGGGATGAAGGGCGCGGCCGAATACGAGAAGCTGATTCATCGCCCGGGCACGGCCCAAAGAGGGATGGATGCGCAGTCGGTTTCGCACGTGGTGGTTTTTGTTTTCATATTGATAGGCAACGTGGCTTTCTTTTCGGTCAAGGGCCTGAAGAAGAGATTAAAGGCCTCGCGATGATGGTTTGCTTTTCGATCCAGGATCTGGAGGCGACCTAAATGCCTTTTTGGGACACCGTAGGAATCTGGTTGGGTGCTTTTCTGACCCTGTGCATATTCTCCTTTTTGTATAAGGACAATCCCTTCTACAAGCTGGCGGAGCATGTGTTCGTGGGCATATCCGCCGGCTATTGGGCCACGCTGGAGTACCACAACGTGTTCCGTCCCAACTTGTGGGACCCGCTGACCAAGGATGGTCGGCTGCTTCTTCTGATTCCTTTCGCCTTCGGCATTCTGCTTTTTTCCCGTTTCACCAACAGATTCGGGTGGCTTTCGCGCTGGCCCATGGCGCTGATCATCGGCATTTACGCCGGGATCACCATCGTGGGCTACGGCTCGGGAGACTTGATCCTGCAGATTCACGCCAACCTGCTGCCCTTGTGGACCGACCATTGGCTCACCTCTGTGAACAATATCCTTCTGACCGTGGGTGTGATCACCGGTCTGATCTACTTCTTTTTCTCCAAGGAACACAAGGGAGCTTTGGGAACCGGAGCCAAGGTCGGCATCTGGTTTTTGATGATCTCCTTCGGCGCTTCCTTCGGATACACGGTCATGTCCCGCATGTCCCTTCTGATCGGAAGAATGTACTTCCTTCTGGGTAATTGGCTGCACATCATAGAATAAGTGAGGATTCATAATTCCCATTCACTCGAATGAGTTCCTTCTCCCAAGAACTCGATTTCGGATTGCGTCGACAAGAAGTCGAAAGTATTTGCTGTTCCTTCGCGATACCTGACGATTCGACTTAATACGTTTGATCCTTTACAGTTGTCCATCGCCTGTAACGTCAATCCCCCTCAACTTCGCTGTAATCTGCGAATGACAACTTAGACTGGCGAATTCACCGGATGCAGCAGTTTCCTTATTGCCTTGTTAAATAATCAGTTGCAACGTCACAACCGGGGGGAAAGAACTCGGCATGATGTTTGTTCAGTATATCATGTGCTAAAACTCATTGACAGTTGCTGCTCTGGTTGGTATATTGATTCTACTAAAATCCAGAATAGGATAGGAGGACAAGATGAATGGGAAGCTGACTCTGATCGGAGTTCTGCTCATTGCTCTTGTTTTCGTGTACTGTACGACTAAGAATCCGGTGACCGACAATCAAGCCGATCCTCACGGACCGGCGTGGTATGCCAAGGGTTTGGTAGATTCCGACAACAGGTTCGGGATCAAGCTCTTCAAGGAAATCGTCGAAGAGGAGGGGGACACAAACATCTTCATCTCCCCTTTGAGCGTCTCCATGGCGCTGGGTATGACATACAACGGCGCCGATGGCACCACCAAACAGGCAATGGAAAAGACCCTGGAGCTCTCCGGGCTGACTGTGGAAGAGATCAATCTATCGTACAAGAATCTTATTAGACTGCTCACGGAGCTCGATCCGAAGGTGCGGTTTGGGATCGCAAATTCCATCTGGTACAGAGATTCTACAGCCCTTCCCGAGCAGGAGTTTTTAGACGTGTGCGTTGAATACTTCGACGCGCTGGTGAGGGGACTGGATTTCAACGACCCTTTTGCTGCCGACACCATTAATGCCTGGATCGATGAGAAAACCGATGGCAAGATTCAGAAGATAGTGAATGCTCCGATCAGTCCACTGACCATGATGTTTCTGATCAATGCCATCCACTTCAAAGGAACCTGGACCTACCAATTTGACCCGAACGACACCCAGGATGACCTATTCAAGCGGTCAAGTGGCACCAGCGTAACGTGCAAGATGATGGAACAGCGAGGATTTTTCAAGTATTATGCCGGCCGAGGTTTCCATGCCGTAGACCTTCCATATGGAGACGGTTCCTTCAGCATGACGGTTTTCCTTCCATACTGGGGAGGAGACGTGGACGATCTCGTAGCAAGACTTGACCCGGACAGTCTTGATTATTGGCTGGGCTGTTTCTCCAGCGATTCCGGTGATGTCTACCTACCGAGATTCAAACTGGAATATGGATTGACCATGAACCGTGTTCTCACTGCATTGGGCATGGGAATCGCTTTTGATCCCGCAGCCGATTTCAGCAAGATGTACAAGAACGTCGACGTGTGGATAGATTCTGTGAAGCACAAGACCTTTGTAGAGGTGAATGAAGAGGGCACAGAAGCCGCTGCGGTCACAGTAGTGGAGATGACTTTGGGACCACAACCACCCGGTTTCTGGTTCCGGGTGGATTGTCCCTTCATATTCATGATCAGGGAGAACGAATCGGGAACGATTCTCTTCATCGGTAAAATCGTGAATCCGAGTGGCTGGTAGTGTGCAGATATAATCGGGCCAAATCCTGCACCGCGAAGGTAGTCTGCGATCTCTCCAGAATCATCGGAGGCTGACCAGAACCTGACTCAAGCCAGGTTCTGGTCATCTGTTTTTGGAGCAACAGACGTTCTACCCGGCCCATCTCTCAAAGAAGGTCTGGAGAACGTAAGCAGCGCTACAACCAACCACGATAGGATAAAAAAGCCCCGCCGCATGGCGCGGCAGGGCCCGTCGCAAAGGAGGTGTTGAGGGGGGAAGTTTGAAGAATGGGATTGAGTTAGATTGTGTCTCCTTTTTCGTGCTTCCGGTTTTGGCCAATATGGACCAAAGAATATTTTAGCCTCCGTTTTGCCTTCTCAAAAAAGTGGGAACCTCCCAATCGTCCGCCTGAAAGGCCTCCACTTTGCTTCTGCCGGAGACCCTGAGAGCCTCGGCCACTGGTTCCGGTTGTTTTTCCGGCTTATGCTCAAAAACTACCTTGCGCGAGGAGAACAGATCCGCGCCGGAATCGGATTCGATATCCCGATGGCCGTTGCCGAACCCGGTGGCGATCACCGTCACCCGAAGTTCCTCCTGTAGGGATTCGTCGATCACCGCCCCGAAGATGATGTTGGCGTCGGCACCCGCCGCTTCGGTGATTAAGCCGGCGGCCTGGTTGATCTCCAGCAGGCTCATGTTGCTGTTGCCGGTGATGTTGATCAGAAGCGCTTTGGCGCCGGTTATGGAAACGTTGTCCAGAAGCGGGCTGGAAATGGCCTGGGTGGCGGCTTCGGTGGCCCGGTTTTCTCCCACCCCGCAGCCGATTCCCATCAGGGCATCGCCCATCTCGGACATGACCGTTTTCACGTCGGCGAAATCTAAGTTGATCAAACCGGGCACGCTGATTAAATCGGAGATGCCCTTGGTGGCCGAAAGCAGCACGTCGTCCGCCATCCTAAAAGCCTCGGTCAGTTTGGTATCCGGCGTGGCCAGAGCCAGGAGCTTCTGGTTGGGAATTACTATCAAAGTATCCACCCGGTCCTTCAGTTCCTCTATTCCCATCAAGGCCCGGTTCATCCTCTTCCTGCCCTCGAATTCGAAGGGCTTGGTGACTATGCCGATGGTCAGGGCGCCCTGATCCTTGGCTATCTCCGCCACCAGGGGAGAGGCGCCGGTGCCGGTTCCGCCTCCCATTCCACAGGTGACGAACACCATGTCCGATCCCAAAAGGGATTCGGCCACCACGTCCCGGTCTTCCTCCATGGCTTTTCTGCCGATCTCCGGACTGGCTCCGGCACCCAGTCCTTTGGTCAGCCGCGAGCCGATCTGGATGCGGTGATTGGCCTTGCAGTTCTCCAGGTCTTGCAGATCCGTGTTCAGCGAGATGAAGTCCACGCCTGAAAGCCCTGAGTCTATCATGCGGTTGACCGCGTTTCCACCCGCCCCGCCCACGCCCACGACCTTCATGCGGGCGTAATTCTCGCAATTGGC
>CAZWAO010000087.1:0-9885 GCA_964631815.1 uncultured Ignavibacteria bacterium
TGCCGTTGCATTCCGAGCATCCTTTGCCCTCATACACCTTGACGCCGTCCACTTCACCCTCGGGGATGCCCAGCGTCACCAGCGTTTCCCTGGGAACTTTGGCCTCCTGTTTACAGCTTCGACATATCTTTCGCACCATCCTCTGGGCCATGATCAACCTCACGCAGGAGGCCACTAAGTAATTGGGAATGCCCATGTCGATCAGGCGGTCGACGCTGCTGGGAGCGTCGTTGGTGTGCAGGGTGGAAAACACTAAGTGGCCGGTCAAAGCTGCGCGCACGGCGATCTCTGCGGTCTCGCCGTCCCGGATCTCTCCCACCATGATCACGTCCGGATCCTGCCTAAGGAACGATCTCAAGGCTGCGGCAAAGGTCAGACCGATGTCGCTTTTGACCGCCACCTGATTGATTCCGTCGAAGTTGAACTCCACCGGATCCTCGGCCGTCATCAGGTTTATGTCCGGCTGGTTGATCTGCTTGAGGGCGGAGTACAGGGTGGTGGTCTTACCGCTCCCCGTGGGACCGGTGACCAGTATCATGCCGTAGGGAAGGCGAATGGCCTGATCGAATTTCTTAAGCGAGCTCTCCGAGAAACCCAGTTTGGTCAGATCCACGTTGACGCTGCCCGGGTCCAAGATTCGCATCACCACCTTTTCTCCGAATATGGTGGGCAAAACGGAAACCCGCAAATCCACCGCCCGCTCCCCGAACTTGACTTTTATTCTGCCGTCCTGCGGCAGCCGGCGCTCGGAGATATCCAGATCGGCCATGATCTTCACCCTGGATACCACGGCCGCCCGGTACTTGAAGGGTATGGGCGCCATTTCCTGCAACCCTCCGTCCAGCCGGTATCTGACCCTTACTCTTTTTTCGTAAGTCTCCATGTGAATGTCGGAACAGCCCCTTCGGATAGCCTCCGCGATGATGGAGTCCACCAGCTTCACCAGCGGTTTGTCCTGGACTTGAGATCTGATGTCCTGTTCTGTAGGTACGTCCTCGGACTCGTCGATCAGCTGCAGATCCGCCTCTTTCATTCCCTCCAGGATCTGGTCTATTCCCGAAGTGTCCTGATAGTAAGTATCTATGGCCTTCTGAATGGCCTTCTCCGGACTGATCACCGGTTGAACCGAATGACGAGTGATGAATTTGATGGCGTCCAGGACGTAGATGTTGTTGGGATCGGAGATGGCTACTATCAGGGTTTTCCCCAACTTACTGACTGCGATGACGTTGAATTTCCTGGCGATATCCAGAGGAATCATCTTCACCACGTCTGGATTCAGCTCTATATCGGAGAGCCGGAGGGCGCCGATGTTCAACTGTCTGCCGGTGAACTCCGCCAGCTCCTCCTCGCTGGCCACGGCACCCAACCGCACCAGGATGTTGCCCAGATTCTCCTTGCTGCCCTTTTGTATGTCCAGGGCCTTGGCGAGCTGTTCAGTGGTTATCTTGCCCGCCTTGACCAGGATGTTTCCCAATTCGCGTGACATAGCTCTTTTCCGTGCTTGCTGTGGTCGGGTCCACCCGTCAGGCGCCCCATCCTACTCCGGGTCCGGAGAAAACACCTTCTCCCTGTTCTGAACTCCCCCCATACGATGGCAGGCGCAACGGCGTGGCGTATCAGGACTGCTCGGAGAATATATCGTCCAGCCGGTTTTGCAGGGAGCTGGAGAACTCCCCGTCCTGCTCGGTCTTCTCCTCGTCCTTGACCTGAGGAGCCGCATGATGCGTCGACGACAGGGTCCGTTCCAGATCCTCGGTGGCCTCCTTGGCATACAGGCGGACCATTCCGATGGTGGTCCGATCGTCGAATATGACGGCCAGGATGGTCCTCTCTCCCACCAGGGTGATGTGAACGTGATCCTTCTTTCCCTGATGAAACAGAACCGAGAACTCCGGCTCACCCAATAGCCGAGCGATCTCCCGAGTGGAGGCAAAGCTTCCTGCCAGAAGCGCGGCCAACGCGGTGGTGTCCAGAGACTGGGTGAAGCCCTGGCGCGTGATCAGGTGGCCGTCCTTGTCCACCAGAAGAACGCATTTGGCCTGTGCGCTCTTGATCAGCCGGTCCAGAGATCTTTCGATCTTCTCGATCTGCTCTTCATAGATTACCAGGTCCTCCTCTCTCAATGTCTCACCTCCGCTCTGTCTATTTGAAGAGTTTGCCCAGCCAGCGCAGCAGGAAGAAACCCCGGGACTTTCCCCGGTGGTGAAATCTTCCCGCTGACCAGCTTATTATGGTCGAACTGTCATCTGCCGTGATCTTGTCTTCGGGCTGATTTTCCTGCTCATCGGCGCTGCCTGCAGCCGACGCCGATTGTCCCCCGGAGCTTGTGGGCGTCGGTTCGGGTTCGCTTACACCGGTTTCGGCCTGAGGTGCAGGCTCCTCCAGAACGGCCGTAATGGCTGCTTCTCCCGCCGGCGCGGAACCTTCTCCGGAGGCGGCGACAGCCGCCTCGGCCGAATGCGTTGCCGCCGGCACCTGCGCCAGATCAACCTCAACTTCCTCCTTTTGAGTCGGCTTGACCGTCATGTTCCTGTCCGGAAAAAGCTGCTTTCTTTTGGCCTGATCCAATACCAGCTTGCTGATGCATTTGAGGGTGTCGAAAACCCCGGTGCCCTTGGTGGCCACCGCCTCGAAATGCGGAAGCCCCCGGGGATTCAGTTTCCTCTGCATCTCCTCCAAAGGACAGATGAAATTGAGGTCTCTTTTGTTGTACTGCATCACCATGGGGATGCGCTCGACCCGGTAGCCGTATTCGGATAAATTCTCCGCCAGATTCTCGAGGCTCTCTAAGTTCTCGTCCATTTTGCTTCTCTGCGAGTCGGCCACGAAGACCAAACCGTCCACTCCCCGTAAAACCAGTTTTCTGGTGGCGTTGTAATATACCTGGCCGGGAACCGTGTACAGCTGGAACTTGGTAGCGAATCCATGGATTTTTCCGATGTCCACGGGAAGAAAGTCAAAAAACAGGGTCCGGTCCTGATCCGTGGCCAGCGAAATCAGATCCCCCTTGGAATGCGGCGGGATCTTCTTGTGCACGTATTGAAGGTTGGTGGTCTTCCCAGACAGACCGGGGCCGTAGAAGACGATCTTACAGGATATCTCCTTGGAAGCATAGTTTATGGAAGCCATCGCACCTCTCCCTTGGGTGAATTCTCCCTGCCGCTAACCCATTTTTTGCGCTAGCTTTATCTTCTCCGCCGCGCTCTTGATCTCCAGCCGGACCATCCCCACGTTCACCTGGGGATCGGTGGTGACGGCCAGGATGCCTATTCCCACATCCGTCAGGAAGAGCTTGCCCTTGTCGGCCTCCACGGTTATCTGCTTAAGACCTTCATTGGATAGGCGCTCCATGGAGCTTTTCACCGTGCTCACGATGGACGCGGCCAAAGCCCCTACTGTCTCGTCCTGAAGCTGGGTGTTCATGTCGGCGGCGATCACTATCCCGTCCTGTCCCACTACCATGCTCCCGCTGATCCCTGCGGTTTTGTTGAGCTCGTTCAATATGTCGTACATCTCAGGCCTCCACTGATTCTGCCGTGTTCAGCCGATACTTCTCGGCTAAATATTTCTCTATCATGGAGATGGATTGCGTTACCCGGACCGAAAGCAGCTCATCGGTGCGGCGCAAGGAGCGCACCACCAGGGTAAATTCTCCTATCTGGTGAAAGGACATCCACACGTCCGGTGTATGAATCGTGATCTTCTCCGACTTCCCCTCTCCCATGGCCCGAAGCACCTGGTCGTTTTTGTTCTTGAGATGCCGGGAATAGGAGGCGACCAGCTCCGCGTCGAAATCCTCGGCGCAATCGCAGGCCACCACCAGTCCCTCCGGGTCGACCAAAAGTGCAGCTTTGACTCCGGAGTATTCCCTCAGATAATGCAGCACCCCCTCCAAGCTTGCTTTTGTCGCCATCTTGAGCTCCTTGTCCCCGGAAACTGCCCTTTTGGATTCCGGCGTGCCTTCCGCCGCCTCGGAGGAGACAGGCACCGTGACCTCACTTTCTGCCGACTCGAACCCCACCACCCGCGGCTTGCTCTTGAGCATCGTCCCAAAAAGCGGCTTCAGCACAAAGGGAGCCATGACCACCTGAAGCAGAAAGGCCGGGGCATACTGATAAATCCCCAGACGCACGGCCGGGCCGATGGACAACGAGAACATGACCACCAGGAGTATCCCGAAACCGACCCCCAGGCCGACCCGATAGCCTATGGTGATCAAAATGAATGGAAAGACCCTCGACGCCGGCTCCTTGGGAAACGAGGCTAAAAGCACTACAGCATACCACCCCAGCTCCAGGGCCAGAAGCAGAGAAACGGACAAACCGATTCTCACGCCGAGGTCTTTGGGAAAGAGTATCAGCGGGACCACCAAGACAAAACAGGTGATCAGCAGAAATCCCCGCATCTCAGTTCGATAATCCTGACGCACCTTAAGCCCCCTTTACTGAAGATTCGCAGAGAGATGGTCCAGAAGCTCGTTCACCCTCAGCCTCAAGGCCCCCACGTTCGCCTCCGGAGAATAGCACAGCACCAGGTGTTGCCCCGCGAAGGCATGGATCCAGAGTTCGAAACCTACTGCATCCACCCATATATCGTGGTATTGTCCGAAATTTGCCTTGGATACGCCGGGCTCAATGCATGCGGTTATCCTGGCGGTGACGGCACCCACCAGTTCCCGCGAGAGATTAGGATTGAGCTTGCTTTCCACCACCACTCCATCCGTTCCCACTATCAAAGCCCCCAGCACTGCGGGGAGCGCTTTCAGATAGTGCACCCCATCCTTCAGATCCACCACCTTGGAGATATGGAGACGGTCTTCCACGGTCATCAGATCCCATCCGGGCCTGCCGGCTTTGCTCTCCTCTTCGATGGATTGGAGCAGTTCCATCACCACCTGGTTGTCCGGATCCGTGGATCGGGCTTTCTCCAGAAATTTCCTGGCCTCCTTGATCTGGCCCTTCTTGATCAGAATCTGCGCCATCAGCAACTCCGTGGCCCTGGTTCGCCCGTCCGCCTGTTCGGCACAAACCAGCTCCTTCTCGGCTTCGGTGTACATTCCCCGCTCCAGGTTGATCCTGGCCATGACCAGATGTCCCGGCCCGTAGTTGGGATTGACTTTAAGCCCCTGGCTGCAGACGTGAAAGGCCTTGCCCAAATCCCCCTTCTTGCGATATGCATCCGACAAGGCTGCAAAAACCAAAGACTCGGGATTCTGGGACAATATCTCTTCGCATTTGGAGATTCTCTCTTCCAACTGTGCGGTAGCTTGCATAAATCCTCTCCGCCAGTGCGGCACCGGCCCGGACATAGAACCTCCCCGTCTACGTCGGGGTCACCGGGCCCGGATGCTTTCTGAAATCCCGATCAGAGAAGTGCATGAAATCTGGCTAATTAGTTTATCGACAGCCTAATTCTGTTACTTAACTTGGGGTGCGGAAAAAAGGGGGTAACCACAGTCAACCCCTTAGGTTGGGTGACGAGGCTTTCGGGGAGAAGGTTTTGTGAACCCGAGGGTCAGCTTAAAACCTTCCGCATAAAGTAAATGCCCCAGCCCAGGGAGATGACGAAGAGAACGCGCAGGGCGGAGATTATGCTGGAGGACAGCTCCAAAACTCTGACGTCTGTGAAGAAGCTCAGGATTTGGGCCGCGAAAAGTAAGACAAACGAAAGGGAAAACAGGCTCCAACCCGAGGACAGCTCCCCATCCCGCAGAAACGACTTGACCTTCACCGATATGACGAAGCAGGCCACGATGCCCACCAGAAGCAAAAGGTCCAGCAAGGTGGGCAGCAGTCGGGATTCGTGGGAGCTCCCGGCTGCGGCGTATGAGTCGACGTTTGCCTGTCCCCAGGCCGCTTGCGCCCAGGGGAGAACTATGCACAGCGCCACCAGGAAGACCAACCGGGTGCGGGTGCCGGTCACGTTAGGAATGCGAAGTTTGTTTAACCACATGGCTCACTCTGTTTGAGGGTTTTCAGCAGTTCACCTTCCAGGTCGTATTCCTTGGCCATGGACCTGCGCTCGGCCACCACTTGCGCCACCTCTCTTTTGATCTCGGAGACCACCTGTCGACTCAGGTTCGAACCCAAAGTTCGAGAGATGGCCTTCAAGAACTCCAAGAGCAGGTCGTTTAAGCTTACCATCACCTGATGAAAGCGTACGGAATCCGGAATTCTCTCCAGCGATGCCTCCAGGTGGCGAAAATCCAAGAAGTTCTGAGGGCTTTCCAGCTTGGACAGCAGAGGGTTGAGAGCTTTCTGCCGGTCTAAGCATCGTTTCAAAACCTTTCTGGCCCCCTCTCCCAGTTTGGCGGAAGCCATCCTCTCCACCCTCAGATAGGATTGCGAGTAAAGCCTGACTATCATCCCGAATAAGAGTTTTTCCTCCTCCACCTTCTGCCTTCTGGCAACTACCTTCTCCCCTCCCTCGATCAAACCGGAGTTGATCAGATTATACAGCGCCTTGCGCGTGCTGAATTCACTCAAAGGACTCACCTGCAGGAGCTCTGGAACGGTCCGCTCGCCGTCCACCAAGGAGAGCACCTGCAGTTCCTCCACCTTCATGGTCACCTTGCTGGATTTCATTTTGGGATTTTTCACCACCCGAATACGCACGTCGTCCGCGGGAAGCGTCTCCTGAATGTGAATCCACTCGTCAATTCGCCGGGTTCCCTCCATGATCACGTTCATGGTATTAAGCTGAACGCTGCTCCGGTCGGTGGCAGCCATTTTGCCTTCATAAAAAACGAAATCGCCCGCAGTCCAGCCGAACAGGCGGTAAACGATCTCCTCGATCTGGAACCGCAGGAACTCCACCAATTCCTCCCTGCTTATCAGCCCCATCTCGGAGAGAATGGTTCCCAGTTTTTTGCGGGTTACCTTCTGCAGGCTCAACGCCCGTTCCAGGTCCGACTTCTCTATGCTCTTCCGGTTGAGGATGATGTTCCCTAAGAGCTCTTCTTCGCTGCCCGAGGAGGAAGCGTGCACGATGTTTCCCTTGAGGAAGTATATCTCCCTTTTTTGCTCCTCCCGGCTGACGGACAGCATCCCGGTCTTCCCGGAGGTGCTGATCAGCTGCAGAAGATCGGACAGGGGAACCGTGCGCAGGTTCCCTGCCAGCCCCGCCATTTCCTTTGTTTTGGTTTCCATATTATGGAATATGTAGCTGTAACTTAAGACCTTGGCCCCCACCCCAAACACCGCCTGCACCTGCTTTTGTCCATCCTTTATAATCGGGAAGAAACCCGATCATCTTAACGTCCGGTCCAAAAAAGATGCCGTTCGTAGCGAACAGACGACGCACTCACTGATATGTCCTTGGGTAGATGGGGCGTCCGGTAGCTCCTGTCACACCAATTACGCTGTTGTTGACATGTCCCCGGGTAGACGAGGCGTCCCGTAGTTTCTGTCTCACCAATTGCACTGATTTTGATATGTTCCCGGGCAGACGGGGCGTCTGGTAGCTCCTGTCGCATCAACTAGCTGATGCTGATATATCCCAGGGTAGACGGGGCGTCCGGTAGCTTCTGTTGCACCAATTACGTTGATATTGATATGGCCTTGGTTAGACGGGGCGTCCCGCCCCGATTTGAAGACAGTACATCTTGTCTCGAGAATGCAGGAGGAGCAAAGGCGGACGTGTCAAGAGCCGCTGGCCGATTCGTGAAGCAAACGGCGGGAGAAGCAAATGATAGGGTGAGAAGTGTAATTGATAAGGCTGTGGGGTGCCCGCCTCAAACAAAATGACCGGCTTCCTGCCTATCAGGCAGAGCCGGTCAACACCGGGTTCATCGAAGGGTCAGGCCTTCGAGGGATTGCCTGTAAAAGACTTGGCCTTACCGGCTATCCGAACGAGACTTCCCTTCGGCTTTTTTCGGTTCCGCTTTTTTCGGCTCCGCTTCCTTCTTTCTCTCCTTCGCCGCCGGCTCCTTGGCCTTCTCCGGCTTGGGAGATACGGGTGGAGGCGCAGTGGGAGTGATTTTAGCCGGGGTTTTCTTTTCTTGGGTGGCGGCCGGCTTCTGCGCCTGCTTAGCCTGTTCCTTCTTTGCCTTCTTCTCCAATCTATCGTCCACCCCATTATTATTGGAGTCCTGGAAATAGTCGTATCGCTCCGATCCCTTTTGCGAGTCCGATCGCTTTTTGGAGGCATCCGACTTTTTGGGGACCGTTTGGTACTTGCCCTCGCCGCCCCGCACGCTCTTTCCGGTGAGAGCCTCAGACCTGGATTTCTCCTTGGCCTTCTCTTTGCTCATCTCCTCTATCTGCGCCGGCTTCTTTTTTTCCTCTTTCTCATTGCTCTTGGGGCTCCGATCCACGGCCCCCGCAGATGACGCGAAGACGAACGCACTCAACACACACATTGCAACCAACGTTTTTCTCATCTCTCTCACCTCTCGACAACAACTTCTCGGGGGCGTAAAACCAACCCTCTCTGGCTCTCTGCAACCGGCAGAGTGACTTTCTAGGTTTCTGCCTCTAATATAGCTCCCATCGTCGTCCTGTCAATAGGTCATTCCCGGAAATTCTCACCTTCTTCTCTTGGCAGATTGTTTATCGCCCGTTTTCTTGACAGGGGCTTTGACTTTGCCCGAGGAGGAAGCTTTGGCAGCCTTCTTTGCCGGCGCGCTTATCTTCGTCTTCTCCGGCTTGGGCTTGGAACTCGTCTCCTTACGTATCTTCTCGGCCGTAGGGGTCGTCTTTCCGGTGCTGGTGGTCGCTCGCTTCCTCTCCGTCTTCAGTTCCTTGCTCTGGGACTTGATTGGCTCTGCCTTCAGCCTGGTCTTCACCGGCGCCTTGTCGGCACTCGCCTTCCGGCTTTCCCGCATGCTGGTACTTCGGGTTGCCTTGTCGATACCTTTCGGCTGGGCTTTCTGCTTGACCTGCGTGGGGGTGAACCGATCCTCAGGCAGCCTGGTTTTCACCGATTCCTCGACACGAGAGCGCGTCTCGGTTATGACCCGTCTGGGCTCCGAAGCGGCTATCATCTTTCCATCCGAGCGCCGCATGGGTCTTACCAGACTTCCGGCTTGGTCGGACCCGCGTCTGCGTTCGGCTTTTTCTGTCCGGTAGTTTTTCTCCACAAATCGCTCTCTGACGTATCGGTACCTGTCGCCGCAGTCGGCCCAAATGCGATCGGTGTAGCCTCTCCTGACATGAAACCAATCTCTCCAGATCCAGCAGCCGTGAAACCAGAAGCTCAAGTAGTGTCTGCCCACCACCAGCGCGGGGATGGTTATGGGAGTGATACCGTAGTACACGCCGTCGATCCACACCTCCACCCCCCAGGGGTAGTCTAAGTACACGCCGCCCCAATACAGGTCTACCGGACGGTCGACGTACACCACATCGGGATGATAGTACCATCGGGGGTGTTCGTACTCCACTGAAAACACGCACGCATCGGAGGCGTAATCGGACGGCGCGATCTCCGCATTCACGTCCGCCATGAATTCGAACGGATCCTCTCCATCCAGCCGGTAGGCATACACCTGTCCCTCATATTCGTACTCGCCGGGGAAATTGGGAAGGTCAGGAGGCTCCAGGCTGGCCACCGCCTGCAAGTATTCCACCCCCTCCGGGCCGTCCACGGTCAAATCGTAATCGTCGAACCTGTCCGGAATCCTATAAACCCTCTCGCCTTCCACGTAGAAATCGTCCTCCGAATCCACGGGATAGAGCAGATGTACATAGCCTCGGGTGTCGATGTTATAGATTACCACATAGCAGTCCCGCGAAGCCTGGAAATAAACTTTTATGTCGTCTCCCGGATGGTAAATGGAACCCTCTCCCTTATCCACCCAAACCTTGACGTCCAACTGGGGTTGACGCATTACCCGATGCGTGACGCCATAGGAATCATCATAGTCCCGGCTGACGCCCCCGC
>CAZWAO010000088.1:0-9814 GCA_964631815.1 uncultured Ignavibacteria bacterium
TGGAGCATATGCGATGGGGCAGCTTGGGTTGATGGCAATTGGGGCATTCCACCACGTTGGGAACGGTGAGTTTCCAGTGGGTTCGCCTCTTGGCGCCGCGCGTCTTGGAGTGTCTTCTCTTGGGTAATGGCATCTGATATTCCTCTTTGGTCCGGGCCAGGCTTGCTGCCTTGGCCTCCCGTAATGGTTAAACTCCGACAAACCGGATCATCGCCTTCCCGGCAGCATGGTTCATCTTTTCGTGTTTTCCTCGTTGGATTAAGGTCGATCCCTTCGGAAGCCGGAGCGGGCTATGCCTTATTCTTTAGCAAACCTTTCAATTTGTCCCATCGGTGATCCACGCTTTCCCTCGCGCAGTCGCATGAGGATCGATTCAGGTCTGCTCCGCAGACCGGACACAGTCCCCGGCATTGCTCGGAACACAGCGGCTTGAAGGGCAAAGACAGCACCACGGCTTCCCGCACCAGATGGTCGATGTCGAAATCCGTGGCAGCCGGGTCGGCCACAAAATATCCTTCCTCTGCCGACGCTTCCTTTCCCGCCCCGCAGTCAAGATCCACCACGAACGCCAAATCGGAGCCCAGCTCGGCCGGGTACTCCGCCAGGCACCGGGAGCATTCCAGCTTCACCCGGGCCTTCACCCGTCCTTTGCAGATCAACTGGTCCTGATTTTTGGCCAGCGTCAACTCCACTCTAACCGGATCCTCAAAAGTCACCCCTTCCGCCTCCAACTCCAAAGCCTGGGGGCTGTCCTGGAGGGTCTGCTTCTCGACGAAATCTTCCGACGTTCTTCTCAGCGGTACCTTCATTGCGCTCCATATTAACCAACCTGCCGATAGTTGTCAAGACAAAAATCCCCGCCTCCGGCAGGTTTGACCTGGGTCGAAACTTGTATACGGCCGGAGGCGGGGGAAGTTTGCGGTAAGGCGCCCGGGCTTTCTGCCGAACACCTGATATGGGTCACTTAATCGAGCCGTCAGGAGACGGGACCGAAGACCGCCATATGCCAAAGGGCCGATCGGCGGGCGCTATTTGGACTTGCTTTATTTCGGTCTTCAGCTATATTGAATTTGAGTCTTTCGGAAGCGCCGCGCCGTTCCATGCGGCCGGTTTCCATCTTGCTTGCCGCTTTTAGCTTCTTGCGTCAAATGGAGGTAAGAAAGTGCGCTATCTGATGATCCTCTCTCTGATCCTCTCTATCGGCCTATGTGGTTCTGCGTCGGCCAACCCGGACGACGCTGTCAAGGTGGCCGAACTGCAAAAGATAATCGCCGAGTGCCGGGACCCGCTTGCGGTTCCTGCGGGCATCTTCAAGCAAATCAGACTGCTGGAGGGCGCGACCCCACGACCCGACACCAAGGCCCTCCGTGGTGTAAAGGACGCCGGCCTGGTACACGTGTTCGTGGATTCGGTTCTATATACAGACGTCCAGGCCAGCTTGGATCAGTTCCTGCTGGACCTTCAGGCCGAAGGCTATTCTACGGCTCTGACTAAAGTCTGGAATCGGACGCCGGAGGAAATCCGGGCCGTTCTCTTAGCGGAGTATAACGCCTCCGGACTGGTGGGGGCCATATTCGTGGGAGACGTGCCCGCTGCCTGGATGGAAACCTACTTGTATTATGTATCGCATTTACCCACAGACTACTTTTACATGGATCTGAACGGGACCTGGGCCGACAATGACGCGGACGGCTTTTACGACAATTTGAGCGATAGCTTAGAGCCGGAGATCTGGACCGGCAGGATAACGCCGTCGAATTGCATGTTCGGCGATGAGGTCAGTCTGCTCAACCAATACTTCGAGAAAAACCATGCCTATCGCACCGGAAGCTTGAGCCTGCCGGACCGCCTGCTGGGATACATGGAATGCGACTGGTATCCGCAGATGGAGACTTACTTCCATGGGGTTTACGACGACGTAACTTACGTGGACCAAGCCGACACCACCACCGCGCTGGACTACAAATCCAGGCTGACCGAAGGCTACGAATGGGTTCATCTTCTGGCCCACTCCTCTCCCTGGGGCAGCACCTTCTACATGCATAATGACACCTATGGCGGGGGAAGCGTCTTCAGCTATGAGATGCCTGTACTCAATCCCCAAGCCAACTTCGTGGTGCTCAACGCCTGCTCCAACGCCAAGTACACCGAGACCGACAACCTGGGACAATCCTATCTGTTCGGAAGCGATCAGGTGGTGGCGGTGATCGGAGAGACCCGAATCATGTATGGGGACGACTTTGCGGATTTCTACTCGGGCCTGCAGATGGGCAAGAACCTGGGTGAAGCGTTCCTGGATTGGATGTGGTGGAATTATGAGTGGTTCTGGGGCTGTCACATATTCGGCGATCCCACGCTCAAGCCGCATGGGCAGGGAAGTGCCGCCGGGCTTCCCAGGCTCTTCGCACAGAGGATGCCCAAAAGCACGGTCGAGTGGGGCAACTCCCCCATAGATCCATCTCCTTTTACCGACGGCAATCCCACCGCCTGCACCGATCCCGACGGCAACCTCTGGGTGGCCTGGAATTCAGGCAGAGACATCCGGTCCAACATCTGGACCAGCCGCTCGGAAGGCTCCGTTTGGTCTGAGCCGGAGGAGATAGCCTTTGCGGTTCCCTGGGATTTCCATCCCAGCATGTGCGCCGACAACTCGGGCAAGGTCTGGATTTTCTGGCAGAGTTACCGGGACGTGGATTACGGCATAGACGGTTGGGACATTTACGCGGAGTATAACGATGGTTCGTCATGGTCCGACCCCATACAAGTGACCTCTGCTCAGCCCTACGATGTGGAGCCCAAATCGGCGGTGGACAGTGCCGGGAACGTGTGGGTGGTGTGGCGGGCCGAGAGAAAACCCGATTCGGACATCATGTACCGCTATTACAACGGCTACGGTTGGTCATCGGAAGGATACTTAGCCTCGTCTACGAACGAGGAGCGCGATCCGGCGGTAGCCGTAGACAGAGACGGAAACGTTTGGGTGGTGTGGTACGCCAGAAAGAACGGCAACTGGGATATCTATGCCAGATACTATAATGGAACCGTATGGTCCGCCGAACTCCGAGTTACGAACGATCCGGGATACGACGTGCAGCCTTCAGTGGCGGCCGATTCAACCGGCAGGCTGTGGGTGGCGTGGCGAAGCAACCGCAACGGGAATCCGGATATCTATGCCAAGTACCATCTAGGAATCAGCTGGTCTGCCGATTATCCCATAACCACCGATGGCGGAGACGATCTGTATCCGGGCATCACCTGCTGCAGCGGTGACCGGATCATCGTCGTGTGGCAAAGCAACCGGGATGGAGATTGGGAAGTGTATCAAAGCGTATATGACGGAGACTGGTCCGCTGCTTTGCCGGTGACCGAGGGAGGCGGGAATCAGATCCATCCGGTGGCCCTGTGTGACGCCCAAGGCGGACTCCTGCCGGTTTACGCGGGCGATACGGATGAAAACTGGAACATCTATTGTAACCTATCCTTTATCCGCGGCGATGCCAACGGAGATGGTATCATAGACTTAGCCGACGCCATCGCCATCTTGAACTTCCTCTTCCGGAGCGCCCCGGCACCCGCCCCCTTCGAATCCGGGAACAGCAACTGTGATCAAATAGTGGATTTGGCCGACGCGCTCTACTTGCTCAATTACCTGTTCAAAAACGGAGACCCACCCGGTTGTTGAGTCCGTAATCGAGATTGACCGATAAAGCAGGCAGGGGAGACCGAAACTTAAGTCTCCCCTGTGTTTTTGCGACGGGAACGACGGGGCTTGAATCTGGTTACGTGGTTGGCTCGCCGCCGTCAGGCACGTTCCCACCGTTGAGAGGGAAAATTGGGGGGCGAAATTCTGCGGTTTCTTTGTTATCTGCTTTTCTACTTGAGCTCCTTCTTCAGCTCTCTTATTTCCTCCTTCAACTGCTGAAGGTCCTCCTTCAACTCGTCCAGTTCATCCTGCAGCCCGGATGACGACTCCTCCAGCCGCAGCGCGTGCGGGGCTAGCGCCTGGTCCATAAACAGTTTGTACTCGTTTAAGTCGCCCTCATTGCGGGAGTACCACGAAGGACCCTCCTCCACCTCCACGTTGAAGGTTTTGGATGCGTGATCTCGAATGACCGTGATCTCTGCTTTGTCGCCTTTTTCCTTCTCCGATATGGCTTCAGTCAGATCCCCCGCATCCTCGATGTCGTCTCCATCCACCTTGACGATCACGTCGCCGGCTTTCAGTCCGGCTTTCTCCGCCGGTGTATCCTCTTCCACCTCGGTGACCAGCGCTCCCTGGCCGTCTTCTACCCCGAAGTAGCTACCCAACTGCTCGGTTAAGTTCTCCACCCGAACGCCTATCCGATTGCCCGACGACATGGTGAAGGAGTAAACGCCCGGCCCTTTTGAGAAACCGAGAAACGGTTCGGTGTAAGAACGCTGCAGCATCTTCTCTTTCGGCTGCTTGCCCAATACCACGGTTAGGGTCTTCGTTTTCCCGTCGCGCACCAGTTTGAGCGTGATCTCATCGCCGGGCGAGTGCTTCTTGACCAATTTGGTCAATTGAGAAGTGCTATTCACCTGGGTGCCGTCGAATTCCGTGACCAAGTCCTCCTCTTTCAAGCCCGCCTCTTCTGCCGGACTGTCTTCCACCACTCCCGCAATCAACACGCCCTCGTCCGATTCCAGATCCATGGCTTCTTTCAGGTCACCGGTGAGGTTCTGAAGATATACCCCCAGCCAAGCCCCATCGGAACCGCTCTCATACTTCTGCACCGCCACGTCGTATTTTTGCGCCCTCACCGGGACCAAGCCCACAAACAGCATGACGCAAGCCGCAAGAATCAAAACTGCCGTGATTCTCTTCGACATGGTTTTGTCCTCCTTTCGAGTTTTTCGTTTCTTCTAATCGTCTGCTGTATTTTTACACGCGGCCGAAGGAAAAGTTCCGGCGGGCCGAACAAGCTCACAAAAAAAGATAGCTGACCCTTGTGGCGGCCATCCTCCCGGATTCCCGGATGGAAGCCTCGACTTTCAGCGTCGGATTGGGATGACCCCGAGGAAACCTTAGGGAAAATGGCCGGAGGGAGTCACCCCTTATGTGTCCGGACATGGTAAATCGGCAGCGATCGGCAGAAAATGTCGGGACTCGCAATTTTTATGCTAAAGGATTTTACCATTATGCCGAGCATATAAACGTAAGACAAAATGCGGAAACGAGCCGATCTAACATGCGGACATAACCGATAGACATGGAGTGCAAGGAAGGCTTTTCCGCCGACAGAGTGACAATAAGAAGACAGATCCGTCCCCGAACAAAACCGTCCCCAAAAAAGCATGAAAATGCTATAGGGAATTCGGATCTGTCTCTTTTTTTGTCCAAAAAGACCACACCCGCCAACATCCAGCAGGATTCTCCCCCGACAGACACAACCAATAGGTCGATTCAGTTTTCGGTGCAACTTAACATGCAGTTGCAGGCGCGAAAAAATCCCTTCCTTGTAACGGGAAGGGACTTTGTTCTTGGAATATGGTGGAGCCGACGGGGCTCGAACCCGTGACCTTCTGACTGCCAGTCAGACGTTCTCCCAAACTGAACTACGGCCCCATGGTGAACAAACAACCTTCAAGGTGGGAGCAATTCATAAATCGCTACCACCTTCCTCATTGGCAAAATCAAAATACGGACAAGTTCCTCTTTGTCAAGAACAAAAACCGTCAAGAAACTGAGTTGCTTCGGCGCTGTCCTATCACCGCAAGGGAATTAAAACCCGCTTTCCTTTGCTTGGCAGAGCCAGCTTGATCCCCCATCGGGGACTGCTTCAGCATCACGGTCGGAGAAGAATACAAAAACTCTGGAAAGCTTGATGAGGTGTCGGACTTCTGCCCGCCCCGCATCTTGCGAGAAACAATTTTTGAGGAAATTGCGGAAGGGCTATCCTATTCTTTACCGGATTTCTCCTTCTTCTGCTCTTGTTCCACGAACTCCTGGAAGCTCATCTTCTCATAAAGGTCGCTCTTGACCCAGTTGAGTATATAGAGAAACTCCTCCGGGCCGCAATAACCGGATTTGGGGGCGATTCTTTCGCCGGACGGTTTGAGAAACCAGGTAATGGGATACGCCCTCACGCCATACGACGCCGCCACCCGACTTTCCGGAATGTCCTTTCCGTCTACTTTTACCTCGTCTTTGGACTGTCCGTTCACCCGGATGGACACGAAATCCTCGCTTAAGACTTTCCTCACTTGCGGGTCACTGAAGGTATTGGCGTCCATTCTCTTGCACCAACCGCACCAGGTGGCATAAAAATGCACCATGACGTGCTTTTTCTCTTTTTGGGCCTTGGCCAGACCCTCATCGTATTTGTACCAGGTGAACGAAGAATCCTTCTTCTCCGACGAGCTTTCCTTTTTGTCCTTATCCTGGGAGGCGGTGTCCGCTGCGGGAAGACTCTGCACTCCGAGGAAAGAGGCAATCACAAGAATGGCGATGGCAATGGCGTATTTTCTCATGTTTCTCCCTTCGGGGTAAGCTGGACCTGCAATTCGTGCTTAGAATACGCGCCGGCCATAAACGACGTTTGGAGGCTCACCGCCCATCCTCATACTGTAATCAGACCGTCCTTCTGCCGGTCTCACACCCCATAAAGCTTACCGTATTTCGCCTTCAGATAGGCCATCAACGGTTGGTGTGAAAGTGGTTTGCCGGTGACCACCTCTGCTAATTTCTCTGCCCGGTATCTCTGGCCCAAGCGGTGAATCTTCTGGTTCAGCCATCCCTTCAGCTTGCCGAATTCTCCCTTGGCAAACTGCCCGTCCAGATCACCCAAATCCTTCTGAGCCTGCACGAAGAACTGAGCCGAGTATAGATTGCCCAACGAATAGGTGGGGAAATAGCCGATATAACCGGCGCTCCAGTGTACGTCCTGAAGGCATCCCTGGGCATCGTCGGGCGGAGTGATGCCGAAATACTTTTTGAACTTGTCGTTCCAGGCTGCGGGAATGTCCTTGGGTTTGAGGTCTCCGCTGAAGAATGCCTGCTCGATTTCGAACCGCACCAGAATGTGGAGATTGTAGGTGACCTCGTCGGCCTCCACCCGGATGAAGGAAGGCTTCACTTCGTTTATGGCGAAATGAAAATCATCCAGCTTAACTCCTCCCAAAGCTTCCGGAAACGCCTTCTGCGCTTTGGGGAAGAAATACTTCCAGAAGGCCATGCTCCGACCCACCATGTTTTCCCACATGCGGGATTGCGATTCATGGATACCCAAAGAAACCGCGTCTCCCCCGGGAGTGCCGAAACGCTCCGGATCCAGACCTTGTTCGTATATACCGTGACCAGACTCGTGCAGTATGCCGAAGAAGGCCTGGCCGAAATGATTGGGATTGTAGCGGGTGGTAATGCGCACGTCCCCCGGGCCGATTCCGGTGCAGAAGGGATGCACCGTGACGTCCAGCCTGCCCTGGTCGTAATCATATCCGATGGCAGCCGAGGCCTCTTTCCCAAAAGAGGCCTGCCGATCAACGGGATAATTCCGCTCCAAAATGGAAGCATCGGGTTTCTTCTTCGCATTGCTGATGGCTTTGACCAAACCCACCAATTCGTCCCGGAAGTCGGCAAACACCTTGGCCACCTTTTCGATGGTGGCTCCCGGCTCGAAGTCGTCCAGTAGCGCATCGTAGGGATGCTTCTCGTATCCTACCGCTTCCGCCTGCTGTTGTTTCAGTTTGATTATCTTCTCCAGGTAGGGGAAGAAGACGGAGAAATCGGACTTCTTTCGGGCATCCGCCCAGACATCGTGCGCCACGGTGGTTACCCGGGTGATCTCTTCCACCAATGATTGGGGCACCTTGACCAGCTTGTCATAAGAGTGCTTGACCTCGCGGATGTTGGCCCCCTCGAAGCTGTCGGGATCGGCTGCCATAGAGCTTCCCTCCAATTGCTGGAGGAGATCGCCGATCTCCGGCGCGGTGGCTTTCTGATGGCCTAAACCCGCCAGAAGCGCCAATTGGTTCCCGCGATTCTCCGAGCCATTCTTGGGAATGTAGGTCTTCTGATCCCAATCCAAAAGGGCCATGCAGGAATTCAGAAGATGGACCTGCGTGCTCAATTCCATCAGCCTTTGGTAAGCTTTATCGCGATCTGTTGCCATGACTCCTACTCTCCTTGATGATTGAGTTTATTCGCATCATATCCAACCCAGCATAATAATCAAACTCCTCCGCTTTTGCAACGGCAAAAACCCAAATCGGGATGTGTCTCGCGCTGAACGAACTCAAGTCGCAACGGTGCGCTTTCCCTTTCTTTTCAGATAGAGCCATATGCCCGTTTGAATCAGGATCACCCCCAGGCAGTCCGCCAGGAAGTCGAAAACATCGCAGGTTCTTCCGGGAACCAGCTTTTGATGAAGTTCGTCCGAAAGCCCATAGGCTATTCCGATGAACGACGAGAGAAGGAAGACGTGTTTCCTCAAAAAGTCTTTGCCCCAGGTGAAAAACGTCAGAAACAAAAGCAGCGAGAAGACGGAGTATTCGATGAAATGTAGAATCTTGTCGCCGAACTCAAATTGAAACGTCGGTGCCGCCGTGGGGATGGCGGAAACCAAAAAGATCAGCGCTGCATAGAACAGGGCCAGATATTTGTATGGGATTGCTCTCGCATGCATGGAATCTTCCTGTCGCGATCTGCGTATCCTTGAACATACGGACGCCGGATTAGTTGTGCAAAGGATATTTATTCAACGCTGCCTGGGGGCGATGGGTGATCGGGAAGCACTGGCAGAAGTGCGCCGACTGCCCCACAGGTTCAAACTGTCCGCTTGCTCAATTTATTAGAGTTTCTTGAGCTTCTCAAACTCTTTGGTGAGCCGGTCGGCGGTCTTCTTATCCCCGTTTTGCAGTGCTTTGTGGATATCGTCTTTAAGCGATTTCATTTGTCTGGTTCTCTTGAACCGGTCCAGCGCCACCAGATGATCTTCCAGTTGGACCGAAAGTTCTGCCGAACCCAAATCCAATCCAGCTAAATGAAGAATCAACTCCCTGGTGGATTCGCTCACCTTTCTGTCCAGCAGATTGGCGAAGCTGGCTTTCCTATCGGTGCTCAGAAGCTCAAGAAACTCCCTGTGCTGCAGGCTACAAAGATCCTCCGACTTCAGCCTGCCTTCGGTCAGCTTCAGCAGTGCGCGATCCTCCATGAGAATCTTGAGAATCCCTCTCTCGATCTTCTCTTCCGGCGTCAACAAGGTTGGCGGTTTGCCAGTCGCTGTCGAAGCTGCGGACGACGGACTGCGGACCGCGGACGGTTTCTTTTTCTCCACCAGCTTGACGACCGCTGCCTCCTCCATTCCGAAGACCTGAGAGACCTTCTTGACGAAAAGATTTCTTCTGATCTCATCCGAAATCTTGCCGGCGGTCTCGGCTAAATCACCGATTACCTTCTCCTGCTCTCTGATGGATAGCTCCTGAAAGTCCTTGCTTAGGGACTGACGTTTGAATTCGATGAAAGGAGAGGCATTTTCAATTCTGGCCTTCACCACATCCGTCCCTTTCTGGCGCAGGAAGGAATCCGGGTCTTGACCCTGCTCCAATGTTACCACCAAGACCTCCACCCCCTCGGAGAACAGCAAATCCACGCTGCGGAAGGTGGCTGATTGTCCGGCCGAGTCGGCATCGAAGAAGAGATACACCTTCTCGGCGTATCGTGACAGGAGTCTGGCCTGATCCGAGGTGAAGGCGGTGCCGGAGGCCGCCACGAGGTTGGTGATCCCGGCCTGAAACAAAGTGATCAAATCGACGTTTCCCTCGACCAGTATGGCCGCCGCTTTCTGCCTGATGG
>CAZWAO010000089.1:0-9808 GCA_964631815.1 uncultured Ignavibacteria bacterium
AAGATCCCAGTCCGACTGGCTGATCCCTCCCGCAAAGGCCTCGGATTGCAGCTTGTACCTGATGTCTTCCACTTCGGAGGATGTGATCCGGGCGACACTGTGCGCGGCGGCCAGAGGATAAGGATATCCCAAGAAGGCTGGGTCTCCCGAAAGCCAGGATAGATTCGAGAAAATCTCATCCTCGTCTGTGTCCGTGAATCGATTGATGTCTGTCCGAAATCCGAAGTTGGAGGAGGCCTTAAGTCGCGCCACATAGATTCTGCCGAAATAGTTCGAGCCGGTGGTATGTAGCTTCTCATCCGACAGACGGCAGAACCACTTTGAGTGGGGATGAAACCGCTCCCCTCTTTTCATCACGGCTGGGATCAGAGGAGCTTTGTCTCCCCAATACAGCGTGCTGGTTTTCGTTACGCCCACCAGACGCACCCCCTTGTTTTCCGCTTTCTCGCAGAACTCCATAACGAACCGATAAGGCGGGGCGATGCTGGCCTTAAGCGATCCATCCAAAAGCAAAATGTCATCCGCGCTTAGTTCAGCCAAAACCTGCTGTGACATTTTCCATTCGGAGAACAGGCGCAAACGGTCCAGTATCCTCTCCATTCCCGGGGTGTCGGAGGGCGGCTCACCCACCAGACCGCTGTAAGCCGAATTATACAACTGCTGCGCATTAGCCTTGGAGACTAACACCAATTTCAAGGGAAACAGCTTCTGATCTATCCTGCGCCCGTGTTGGTAAAAAACGGCCCCAACCCGATACACGGCTATCAGAAACGACCGACCCTTGACCACCGTGGCAGACCCACCGTCCACGGCCACGACCACACCTGACGGCTGCTTCTCCCGGATCAAATGAAAAGAAAGCTCGTCGAGGTCCTTATCCAGAAGCAGAGGCTCCGCTTCTTCATCCGTGGATTCCACCTCGACATAGGATGGCTCCTGTTCCAACGCTTCCTGGATGAAGCTCACCGCATGATGAATTTCTTTGTCGATGCTTTCATCTACATCAAGCATATTGGCGACCTACGTGCTCGGCCATGGATTACGAACAGATCAAAACGATCAAACCAGTCTAAGCTTCAAGACAAGCAGACCCTCGACCCCGACCGGAGAGGAGAAATGTAGCCACAGGCTTCAGCCTGCGTCGTGTTCTTGTTGATTGTAAGCAATCGATAAAACCAGACTCTCTTGGCGCGCTCTGAAGACCGTATTACAACGACTAACGGCCGGGTTTGAACTCCCCTCCCCCTTGCAAAACGCTGTCTTTGGCGGATCCCGCTTCAGGCTTCTCAAGCGGGATGCTAAACCGGCTGATTCTCCATTTGCCTCTCTTCTTGTGCAAGAAAAGCGTCACCGGCTTTTCCGTCATTTCCGGTGCCTCCGCCCCGCCGGCGTACTCCAAATTCAATCGGAGATCAACCTGAGCGCTGTCACCGACGATCACGAAGGTTTTTTTGGCTATCCCGCCGCCCAGGAGCTTCTTCTGCATGGAGAGGCTGTCGAGCAGCTCTGCGGACAAACCCAGCTTCTTATCCAGCATCGCGGAGTCGAGCACAGCCTGACTGGACCGGCCGATTCCCCGCTCGAACGTACCCAAAACCTGCTTAATCAATTCCACGTCGTTATCCGGAGGCTTTCCCACGCACCCGCACACAAAGTGAATTAGAATCAGAGCGAGGATGATCCCCAGCAGATATCTCGGTTTGAGTCGATCCATAGTGTTTATCCTATCGAGGGCGAAACCGACATAATTATAAGAAGAAGAGTGCCGTAACACAACCCCTATTTTGCCACCAGCCTTCCAAAGTCTGCGTAAAAAAGATGAGGGCGGAGTCTGGTAGGATAGGGGGGCTAAGAGACTATCCTGGGGGATCCAGAGCTCGCCCTCAAAATCGTCTTGTTGTGTGGTCCTGAATACAAATCTAATATAAGCCGGATAGGCGGCAACGTCAAGAGAAAAAGCGAAACCGGAACCAAGATTAGCTAAGCTGGCCTGACATTCCGGCTGGAACAGTCCTGTTGTCCACAACAGTCAGCATCCGATGAATTCTGCAGCACATACAATCGCCTTACGAGGCGTTCTGGCAGCGGCCCTTTTGCTCTTCTGCGCTTCGGCCGGACAGAGCGCCGAGATAGTCAAGCTTTCCAGCTTCCTGTGGTCGGATTTGAGGGATATGGACTTCCAGGGATCGAACGCCTACTGCCTTTTCTTCGACGGGTTGGCCGTTCTGGACCTTTCCAATATCAACTCGCCGTCCCAGGTAGGGCAAATCGAGTTGTCCCATCCCGGCCTCAAACTGGCCACGACCTCCAATTATGCCTATGTAGCCTCCGAAGATACGTTTTTGTATCTTATTGATATGACCAATGTTACCACTCCCCAATTAACAGACGACTTCAAGCTGCCGGATGTCTTCACCGGCATCCAGGTCAGGGATAACTGCGTCTATGGTTCGGCCAAAAGCGCCGGGTTTTGGGTGGTGGATGTATCCGATCCTTCGGAAGCAGCCGTGATCGGCTCGTGTGGCGTGGAGGGATTTCAGCCGCTGGCTTTCTGTCTTCATGGAAACTTAGCCTATCTCTGCGGAATCGGGGGCCTGCGGTTGATTAATGTTCTCTTCCCCTCTTTCCCCTACCTGTTCGGTTCCGATCCATCTGTCCCCGGCGCCAATAGAGTGTTCGTGGCACAGGAGGGTGAGACAGTTTACGCCTATCTGAGCAACCCCTTTCAACTATCCATCGTGGATGTGACTAATCCCAGTGACATCCAGCCCGTCTCGGCTTTTACGCCTTCATCCGAGATAGTGGACTTCACAGTCTCCGGCAACCAGGCCTATCTGGCGACTGGTTACCAGCACCTGACTATCCTGGACGTTGCAGAGAAGGACTCGCCCGAGGAAATCGCAGCCCTGGGCTTGGGCGAGTATGCCCGCGCGCTCTTTTGCTTTTCGGATTTCGTGTTCGCCAACGATCTTTTCGGCCCCACCAGGGTGGTGAACGTTTTCAATCCCCATCGTCCCTTCGTGGCCGGCAAGTGGATCATCCCCGGCAGCCCCAAAAACGTTGCGCTGAAAGACAGCTTAGCCTTGGTTGTGTGCGCCAATTCGGGACTTCATATCCTGAACGTGGAAGACCCGAGCCATCCCCGACTCTTGGGCATCCTGGCCCTGCCCTATAATAACAACGACGTCGACCTGGGAGGAAACTACGCCTACGTCACTGCCCTATTAACGGGAATGCAGGTGGTGGACGTATCCGCGCCCTCGCTGCCCGTGGTGGTTTCCCAATACCATCCGGACAGCTACACCTACGGCGTGGAAGTGGAGGAGGGGTACGCCTATCTCCGAAATTCGGGAGGCCGGATTCAAATCGTCGACGTTCAGAATCCCGCTTCACCCTTGCCCAGAGGATCGGTAAGGACTCCCGGTACTCCTCAGGAGACGGTGGTAAGGGGCGATTATCTCTATGTCGCGGACTTAGACTCCGGCCTGACCATCGTGGACATCTCGGATAAAGACAATCCCCAAGTAACGGGCTCCTTTCCCACTCCCGGAGATTGCACCAACCTTTTCCGGGCAGACAGCCTCATATTGCTGGTATGCGAGGATGTGGGAGTAAAGATATGCGGCCTTTCCGATCCCCCAGCCCCGGAATCTCTGGGCTTTTACCCCACCGGAAAGAAGATCAAAGATATATTTGTGGAGGGCGATTATGCCTATCTCAGCCTCGACGATCAAAGCGTGGAGGCAGTGGACATAAGCGTTCCCTCTGATCCGGTCTTGGCCGCGGACTATGGCTCTCTTGACAAGCCGGGGAGTCTGAACCTCCGAGATCGGAACGTATACCTGTGCGATAACCGGTCTTTCAAGATTCTGAAGTTTGTTCCGGATGCAAAAGCCGTTCGGTTCAAGGCGGAACAACTAAACCGGATGAGACGCCGGCCGAAGGTGTCTCCGATTACGCCTTGACAAGACGGCAAGGAGTTGTTACCGTTCCCAGGTTGGAATCCTGCAGACCTGAATGCGAAATGAAAACTGCCCCCGTGTTGAAAAAAGAGGATGTTCGGCACCTAAAAAGTTCGCTGGCCCGACTTATCCGCTCCAAATACTCAAGAACCGGCCTTCCCTTTATCACCCTGAAATACGCCCAGACTTTGGACGGCAGGATTGCCACCAAAAGCGGCGATTCCAAGTGGATAAGCGGGCCGTCATCGCTTCGGCTGGCGCACCATCTAAGGAGTTGGCACGATGCCATCCTGGTGGGGGTAAACACCATCGTTCGAGACGATCCGCTTCTGACCGTTCGTCTGGTAAAGGGCAAAGACCCTTTGAAGATCGTGCTCGACAGCCGCCTTCGAACGCCCTCGACTGCCAGGATAGTCAAAGGACGGTCAGCTCGGTCGACCATACTTGCAGTCACCCGGAAAGCCGACAGGCAGCGGATCGAAAAGCTCCGATCCACAGGAACGCAGGTCTGGACGATCGGAGAAGACACATCCGGCTGCGTGGATTTACGCCGTCTCTTGGAAAGGCTGGGTCAGACCGGCATCCATTCGATCCTGGTCGAGGGGGGATCCAAAGTGATCGCTTCTTTTCTGAGGGATCGTTTGGCTGATCATCTTCTGGTGGCCATCGCCCCCAAGATAATGGGCACGGGCTTGTCGAGTGTGATGGCTGTGGCTCTCCCCAAAACCCCGAAACCGACAAAGCTCTCCCCTTTCAGGGGCTTTTCAGCGAATGGGGATCTCATCATTCAAGCGCTGCTCAACACTTGACCAAAGTCCCAAGTCATGGATTCCGACGGGCTTATCCAAATAGTATCTTGACATTTCACGGTTTCGTGCTATACTGAACAATAGAGAGCAAATGAATGAGGCTTTGCGTCTAATTCCACAATTCGACGCAAAGCAACAGGTTGGGCTGTGGCTTGAATCTATTGGAATCCAACGAGTTAGACATGATTACTGCTGATTCCCGTCATAAGGGAAAGATGAAAACCGGCACACGGACAAGTCTGAAAGAATTCCGGGTGGCGGCACTTGTCGCGCTCGCTCTGCTCCTTTTAGCCCTCCCGGCAGAGGCGATCCGTTGGCCGTTTGGAACCGGAGATCAGTCGCTTCCCCTGGGAAACAATTACGGGGAATATCAGTTTTATGGAGGGTATCCCTATCTTCATCCCGGCATCGACATCTTGCAGATTGGGGGAACTCATGTCTACGCCGTCAAATCCGGCATAGTCAAGGCCGTGCTTACCACTTCGGCCGAGTACCACTGGAGGGTGGCGGTGGGTGACTCTGCCGGCTCGGGATGGTGCGACGGCTGGCTTTACGCCCATTTGGACCAAAGCACCATCCAGGTGCAGGTGGGCGATTCGGTGCAGGTGGGTGACTACCTGGGCGATTTGGTATGGTGGCCGGTGGCGGGATTCCATCACCTGCATTTTGTCAAGATCAGAAACCAGGGCGTCACCTGGGCCTCCGACTGGAAATTCATCGCCAATCCTTTGGACGAGTTGACGCCTATTAACGAGCCGGATCCTCCTTTATTTGAAAACGCCAGGCCAGGGGCCAAATTCGCCTTCTGCTACAACAACTCCCACTATTATTTCGACCCCGGAAGCCCTCTTTGGCAGCAGGTGGACATAGTCGCCCGGATAAGCGACAAGACCAACCATGCAACCTGGAGGCTGATCCCATATCGCATTGAATATTCGATCTTCAACGACAGCATCAGTTACGGGCCGATCCTCTCCTTCATATTCACCGATACACTGTATTGGGAGGACAACGTCAGCACCATCTATCAGAATGACGAAACCTGTTACACGCAGGGGGACTACGACTACAGGGACTTCTTCTTCATCGTAACCAACACGGACGGCGACAGTGTAATCGAAGCCTCCGACTTTCTTCTGGGCTGGGACACCGAGCAGTTTCCCAACGCCGCCTATTGGGTCAAAGTCCAGGCATCCGACCGCTACGGAAACTCAAGCGCCGACAGCATGCAGGTGGTAGTGGAAAATTATTTCCAGGTGGCGGGCAAGGTGGGATTATCGGATCATCCCCCGGACTCTTCGGGAACTCTGGTGCACATGGCCCAGTTGGGCGTTTCGGATACCACCATTCAAAGCGGGGCCTTTCAATTTGACCAAATTGGTGGTGGATATTACGATTTCCAGGTTAGCCATCCCGGTTACGTTCCGCTGGATACGGTGGTGCAGGTGCGCGGCGGTGCAAACTACGATTTCACCCTGCAGGCGGAGTCGTTCCTTCGGGGAGACGCCAATAACGACCAGCTGATAGACTTGGCGGACGTGGTTTATCTGCTGAATTACCTTTTCAAGAGCGGACCGGCGCCGTTGCCTTTCTTCTCGGGCGACGCCAACCGCGACGACCTAGTCGACATTTCCGACGCCATTTACCTTCTCAACTATCTTTTTAAGCAAGGCCCCCCTCCTACTTCGAGGTGATATATGAGAACATGCATAAATGTGTTGCTTCTGGTGTTGGCATTGACCGCTCTCGCGGCCGCGCAGATTCCCCTGGAGCAGACCCCCTTCTGGCAGTCGAAGGAAACCGGAGTCTACTCCACCGGCGCCAACTGGGGGGACGTGGACAACAACGGCTACCTGGATTTCGCCGTCTCCAACGGTAACGACATGGCCTCGGCCTACAACTACGTCTACTTTAATTACGGGGACAGCCTGCAGACCTATCACGGCTGGAGGTCTCTGGACATGGATTATTCCGGGCATTCGGCTCTGGGAGACGTGAACCAGGATGGTTATCTGGATTTCGCGGTCTCCAACTACATCTCCACCAGTTGGAGGACCTCGACCGTTCACCTGTATCTCAACAACGGAACCGGCGGGCTGGCCGTTCTTCCTTCCTGGCAGTCTGCCGACTCCATGCACTCATTCGCCTGTGCCTTCGGGGACGCGGACGGAGACGGTGATCTGGACCTGGCCGTGGCCTGCGGCGAATCCTATCACAGCATTCGCGAGCCTCAGAGAATTTACTACAACATCGGAGGGACTTTGGAGACCACCCCCTCCTGGACATCTACAGACAGCACGCCTTGCTATGACGTGGAGTGGGGGGACGTGGACAATGACGGTGATCTGGATTTGGCTTTCATCTCCTCCATAGGCCCGCTGTTCGTCTATTACAATAACGGCGATTCCCTCGAGCACACCGCCTCCTGGAATTCGGGCGGCTATTACGACGGCAACACCCTCAACTGGGGCGATATGGACAACGACGGCTATCTGGACCTGGCTGTGGCCAACAACGACCAACTGGGCCAGCCCGGATACTTCCAGGTGTATCACAACCTGGGCGGCACGCTGCAGACGGCTCCCCTATGGCAATCCGCCACCCAGGGATATGGTTCCTCCGTCTCCTGGTGCGACGTGGATAACGACGGGGACAAGGACCTGGCTGCTGGGAGATGGTGGGGATATTCTGAGATCTACCAGAACACGGGAGGAATGCTGGGAACCACTCCCGCCTGGCAGTGCAATTCAGCCTATCAGGTCGTGGTGGAGGAGATGGTTTGGGGGGACGTGGACGGCGACGGCGTGCTGCACGTGGTCGGAGAAACACATGCGGGCGACGGCGTGAAGAAGGTATTCTATCTGGACCACTATCCGGCCCATGCGCTCAGATACGTGATAGTCGACGGCGACACATCGGAGATTACCGAATACTGCTCCAACTTAGCCGGCGGCTGGGTTTCCGTGGCCAGTGCCCCTGCAACCGAGATCGTGTTCGACTACTACTATTCTCACAAACCCGATTTGGGCGTCAGCAACTGGGAAGCGGAGAATCTGATTTTCAAGAACACAGCCCATGCAGATGTGCGGGGAGATGCCAACGGGGACGGAAAAGTGGACGTGGGGGATGCGGTCTACGTGCTGAACTACCTGTACAAGGGAGGTGCCGAGCCCTCACCCCGGCACGTGGGGGATCCCAATGACGACTGCGTCATTAACGTGGCCGACGCCATATATCTGCTGAACTATCTCTACAAGGGAGGGCGGGCCCCGTTACCGGGATGCGCTTAAGTTGAGTGTCTCAGAACGAGAACCATGAGGCGGAGTTCATGCTCCGCCTTTTTCCTATACTCAGGGATGGTGAATCTGGTGTTCGTTCTGATCGCTTCGCTTGTCCCGACCAAGCACCGCCCCGACTACGAGCGCTATTCCGACCACCACCAAAACCAAAGGCCACATTCTTCCGAAGTCCGGGATGACCTCGAGGTTGGAGAGGAGAAAGACCAATCCCACTCCCAACACGATGATCCCTCCGGTTAAGTTCCAGTGACGGTCGTTCTCTTGGTTATGCTGCGACATGAGTCCTCCTTGCGGGTATGCTCTTCTTTACGACATCACCAGATCATTTGTTACGGAAACCCCAACAAATCGGGAGAGTCCGGGAAGCCCACCGGCTCCAAGTCGGGGCCTGTCCCCTGACCCTCCCGGAACGCGAAATTTCTCTTGACAGGATACATTCCGTAAACGTATAATCAGTCGCCAAAATCGGCCGACAAATTAAAGGTCTATTGCAAGGTCGGCCGGGATAGGCCTCCTTTTTGTGGAGTTAACAACACCGCTTCCCAAGGAGGTGAGAAAATGAAGTGTGCTTCCTGCGGAGACGCCATAAAGGGTGATCCGCTGTGGGTGGACGATCTGCCATATTGCTGCGAGGAGTGCGCAGATATGGGACCGTTCGAGGAGGACGAACAGGAGGAAGAGGAGGTGGAAGAGGAAGAGAAAGAGACCGAAGAAGCCTGGTAAGGCGTAGTTGCACTCATGTTCGCCTGGCTATGCATCCTCGGTTACGACTTCCTTGATTGGGGGTGCATCTTCAACCATTCTGCCTCTGAAGGAGGTGAGCAGGTTGGCCGGAAAAGGTTGCGGTAGTCGCAAGCCCTGTGGCACCACCAAGAAGGGCACCAAGAAAGGCGGCAAGAAAAAGTAGAAGCTCACAATTGTCATGCATAAAGGCTCTCGGCACACCCGGGAGCCTTTTTCTTTTCTGCCCCGGCGACAGCTTAGCACCTATTCACTCAACATCCCACGCGAACCCCGCAGCAGAGATGATCCTGGGGTGAATCCCCGGCGACACAAAGGCGATCCTCATGTGATTGCGTCCGCTTAGCTTCCGTGTAGATTGCTGCCGGACTAACCAGGAGCGTCATATGAGGCAAAATGAAAAGGACAGACGTGTTGGGCAGCATTTCGTCGACCACCACAGTTGCACTCTTTCTCCCGGAAAGAAAAAGAGGCGACGGATTCGCAATCTGAGTTGGGTCGCCGATTTGTACGGAGTCTCAGACGGCCAATCGGCGGACAACGGCGGGCAGATTTGCTCGGGGCCTGGTCGGGAAACGCAGGAAGACGAATCCATCGATCTGGAGGTCAGAAAGGCCGTAGCCAGACTGCTGCCGGATGAGAAGCAGTTCGTGGAGTTGTTCTACTTCGAATTCAGAACCTACGGAGAGATCGCACGGAGAATGAAAAGGAAAGTTCACAAGCTGGAGAGGATCAACCAAAGGGTTAGGGAGAAATTGAGGCTGTTGCTCGGAGATTTCGTAAAAGAGCGCTTTGGGATCGCGGTTTCACCGGTCACCGACTGTGTAATCTGCAACAGTCCGGACAAGGCCGCCATTGATCGATTGATAAGAGAGAAGAAGGACGAGCAGACCTACTCTCGCCTGATGAGCATATTGAGGCATGAGTACGGCCTCGACATAAGAACTCCCCAGGTAATAATCGGACATCGCAGGAAGCACATGGTTTGATGACCAGA
>CAZWAO010000090.1:0-8178 GCA_964631815.1 uncultured Ignavibacteria bacterium
CCGCTTGGCCCCCAACCACCCTTCCTGCGTCCGTGGTCGGTAGTCCGTAGTCCGTAGCTTAAACTCACCAACCACCCCTGTCCCGTCCGTGGTCCGTAGTCGGTGGCAAAACAACAACAGCCTCTATTCCTCCAGCTATCCGTTTAATCAGTTGCATCCGTTGACGGTGTCTTTACGTCCGCGGTCGACAGTCCGCTGTCTGCAGCAAAACAACTGAGACTGTTATCCGTCGAATTATCCGTTTAATCCGCTGTATCCGTTGACCGTGTCCCAATGTCCACCGTCAAAACCACTATACGAGAGGAAACCAGGCTATTTCTCTTCCTCTTTCTTCTTGGCAGCCTCCTGAATCATCTTCTGGGCTATCTCGTGCGGCACCTCTTCATAATGAGAGAACTGCCTGGTGTGAAGCCCTCTTCCCTGGGTCAACGACCTCAACGACGTGGAGTACTTGTACAGCTCTGACAAGGGAACCTGCGCCCTGATCTTCTGGAAAGTCCCCAGATCGTCCATTCCGGATATCCGGCCTCTTCGGCTGGAAAGGTCGCCCATCACATCGCCCATGAAATCCTTGGGCACGGTGACCTCCACGTTATAAATCGGCTCCAGCATGACCATCTTGGCCTTGGCCGCCGCGTTTTTGATCCCCATGGAACCGGCTATCTTGAAGGCCATATCCGAGGAGTCCACCTCGTGATACGAACCATAATAGATGGTGACCTTGGTGTCCACCACCTTGTAACCGGCTAAAATGCCTTCCTGCATGGCCTCCACCACCCCTTTCTCCACCGAGGGGATGTACTTGGAGGGAACCACACCGCCCACTATCTCGTTCTCGAAGAGGAATCCCTCTCCCCGGGGTAAAGGCTCGATGCGCAGCCAGACGTCGCCATACTGCCCCCGGCCGCCGGATTGTCTCTTGTACTTGCCCTGCGCCTCCGCCTTCTGGGTGATGGTTTCCCGGTAAGGTATCCGGGGTTCTTCCAGCTCCACCTCCACCCCGAACCTTCTTTTCAAGCGGTCGATCATTATATCCAGATGCAACTCACCCTGCCCGTATATGATGGTTTGCCGTATGTCGGGATCCACCTCCATGATGAAGGTGGGATCCTCCTCGTGCAGTTTGACGAATCCGCTGGCGATCTTCTCCTCGTCTCCCTTGTTTTTGGCCCGGATGCCCATGTTGATAACCGGAGTGGGAAAATCCGTGGGGGGCAGCATCACCGGCTGCTTCTTGTCGCAGAGGGTGTCTCCGGTTTTGGTGGCTTTCAGCTTCACCAGGGCAGCGATATCGCCCGCGTTCAGCCGCTCGATTTCCTTTCTATCCCGCCCGTTGAGGGCGAAAATCTGGCCTATTCTTTCGCCGGCGTCGCGAGTGGAGTTAAATGCGTCCATGCCGGACTGCAGTTTCCCTGCATACACCTTGACGAAAGTCAGCTCGCCCACGTGGGGCTCGGAAACGGTCTTGAAGGCGAATGCACAAAGCGGTTCATCCGGCGATATTTTCACCACCTTGTCGGTATCGGTTTCCGGCACCTTGGCCATGACCTGTCCAAAATCCGCCGGAGAGGGCATGTAGGAGGTGATGTAATCCAAAAGCGCGGTTACGCCCATATTGCCCACAGCGGAACCACAGAGAACCGGATAAATCGCCCTTTGGGTTATTCCCTTGCGCAGTCCCTGCTTGATCTCATCGTCGGAGAGCTTGCCCTGATCGAAGAATTTCTCCAAAAGGGCATCGTCCGCCTCGGCCACCGACTCGATCAGCTTCTCGTGATACTCCTTGGCCCGATCCTGAAGCTCGGCAGGAATGTTCTCCTCCTTGGTTCCCCCGTCTTTTTCGAAATAGACGGCCTTCATCCGGATTAAGTCCACCACCCCTTTGAACTCCAGTCCCTGGCCGATGGGGATCTGCATGGGGGTTACCTGATGCCCGAAGCTCTCCCGGGCCTGCCCCAGCGCCGTGTCGAAGTCGGCGTGTTCCTTTTCCATCTTGTTGATGAAAAACATCCGGGCCAGTTTGTATTTGTCGGCAATGCCCCAGACCTGCTCGGTTCCCACCTCCACGCCGGATTGGGCGGAAAGCGGAATCAAAGCCGTCTCGGCAACTCTCAATCCCCCGACCACCTCCCCGATGAAGTCCTGATAGCCGGGCATATCCACGATGTTGATCTTGTGATTCTTCCATTCGAGGTGCAAAAGCGCCGCGCCTATGGATATCTTCCTTTCGATCTCATCGTCGGTGTAGTCCGAGGTGCTGGTTCCGGCATCCACGCTGCCCAGCCTGGAGGTAACCTTGGCGGCAAAAAGCATGGCCTCCACCAGGGAGGTCTTGCCTACACCTCCATGCCCGACCACTCCCACATTTCTGATCTGATCCGCTGTAAAATCCTTCACAGTTACCTCCTGAGATTAGAGATTACGGGCTTCAAACGACGCGCAAACCCTAAATATGCCTCAGAGTCCCTCTTTTGTCAACAATTCTTTGCTTGTTTTGGGCTTTCCCCCAGGGTAAAGGGCGTGGTGCCGGGATGAGGCAAAGCATGCCCCACCGCACCTGTGTGGTTGGAACCTGGATGGATTGGGTAGGACTGGTATGAGTAATAAGATCAATACCAACTCAGCTTTCCATGTCGAGGAGTCTTGCCAGTCTGTTCAGCAGCTTAAGGATACGAGGACTCCAGGGTTGCGGCAGCCGCTGCAGGAAGCTCTCCATCAGACGGACGTCGCCGGGATTGAGGCTCCGGAAAAGAAACAGGCCCAGCACATAAATGGGGAAAGATACGGCCAAAGCCAAAACCAGTCCTGGCCAACCCTTGACGAACTCGGACAGGGCGAAGGCTGTGCAGGCCATGACTGCCGAGGCAGATAGTATGCGGAGGATGGCTCCGAAGGGGATACTCTGTTTCATGTAACTCTTGTAAGCGTAGCCGATTAAGAGGGCTCCGCCGACAACCTGGCTCAGAGATGTGGCCAAAGCGGCTCCCCGGGCTGCAAAGGTCGGAACCAGTAGCAGACTGCCCCCTATATTGAGCACGGCGGAAAGCACTCCGGCTCCCACCACCACCCTCTGAAGCTCGGCTCCGTACAGAAGCGATGAACTGGAAGTGGCGACGGAGCCGACCGTCCCCCCGACTATGAGTATTGAAAAGATGATCCAGGCCGGTTGAAAAGAGGGTCCGTAAAGCGTCGGGAACATCTGACGGGATATGGCTATTCCTCCCAAACACAGAGGGAAGGAGAGCATGGCCAGATAGCGGGTGCCTGTTACGTGCACCCGGGCAAGCTCTACTCTGTTTCCTCCGCCGTAAACCTCCGACATAGCGGGAAGCAATATTCCGGTCAAGGCGCCCGGCAAAAGTATAATGGTACGACTGGCGAAGATGAAGGCCACGTTGAAAAAGCCGATTTCAGTCGGAGTGCTGAAGAGGCTCAAGAAGAAGATGCCGAAACGCTCCCACACCAGGGCCTCCAGCACCACGATGACGAATACACCGGCCGAGAATTTGAGAAGTCTTCTGCGCAGATTCGCCTGGGATTGGGTTTCCTGGTATGCACCATGCGGTGCATACCGCTGCATGGACGGGAACTTGGCCCTTTTGAAATACACGTAACCTGTGATCAGAAGCACGTTGGACACGGCGCTTACCGCCACCAACCACTCGATTTTGCCGCTCAGATAGATGACCAGAAGGATGGCGGTCAGCGTCAGAGGCGAAACTACCAGGTTGATCAGAGCAATCAGATCAAATCGCTGTCGCCCGAAGAACAGGCCGTTATAAAGCCACATCAAGCCCATAGGCAGGATGACCAATGCAGCGACTTTGAGATAGAGCGCCAGATCGGGATTGTCGTACCATCCGGCGATGACCGGGGCCAAAAAGAAAAGCAGCAGGCTGACCACCACGCCGGCTGTGATTTCGAATCTGAAAAGCTGGTTAAAGATGGATGTGGCTGCGGAGTAGTCGCCTCTGCCCAGGTACTCGGAGACATACTTGGTGATGGTTGTGGGTATCCCCAGGTTGACCAACAGCCCCACCATGCCCAGAAACCAGATCACGAAGCTGTAGATGCCGTACTTCTCCGGCCCCAGATACCTGGCCACCACCACCGAGGCCACAAAGCCGAAGGCCAACCCGATGGCTTTGACCAGGAAGTTATAGGTGGCGTTCTTGGCTATTTTCTTTTGGATGGACAATTTCTCAAGCCCCAGACGCTGGAGTGTATTGGAACAGCATGAACGTTTCGTTGCTTAAGGGTGACTAATCCCACGTGACTGCCGTTATAGCCGATTACGAGATTCATGAGAATCAACCAGTGATTTCAAGGGATCATCGTCGAAATGAAGGCAACCTTGGCTAGCCCCGACTGGGTCAAAACCCAGAACGGCAGAGCGGCGATCTGATCTCGTCAAGTCAAAGCCAAAGGTTCATACCGGATGGCCAGTGGCGCGCAGTAAGATCCGAAGGAGGAATCCCATCAGGACCGAATAGGTGAAATTCACCAGGGTGCCACCGAGATAATACTTGGGGTCCTTCTTGATGGCGCCGCCTCTGACAATGGACTTGGCCGTGAATATGAGGGCCAATCCGGTGAAGGCCTGAGCCAGGATCAGAGTGATTGTCAAAAGATTTTCACACTTGCCGATTATTGCGCCGAGATCGTAGCGATCCGTGGAATCGGTAGGTTCGGGATCCACGTCGGAAGACCCGTTTGAGGTGCCTATGAAGGACCGAACAACCAGCCCGCTGGTGGCCAAGGTGATGATATAGCCCAAGGTCACAATGCCGTATTGAACTATGTCCACTCGACAGGAAGAGCCCATGTCAACTCCCGGTTATATACAAGCGGACAGACTTGTCTTACTAAATACAAGCGTTACGACTTGATCAATTCATCCGCCTGGAGGATGGACTCGATCAGTGTTTCGGCCTTCCTTAATTTTTTCCAATGAGCCTGTATCAAGGCATCAGAGATGGCCTGTTGCGTCACTTTCAGCTGTCTTGCAGCTTTCTCTTGGTTTCGGTACTTCTCATAGAGGCTGACCACGCGGCGTTGGTGATCGGTCCAGAGCGCACGTATGACATGCACAAGCTGAGCTAACTGATTGAGGCATAGATCGAACTCCACATGATGAAATCCGAGACTGAAGCTGTAGTACAGATCTTCCCTCTTTGCACGTTCGATCATGGTTGCACCAACGTGAAAAGCTCTCCCATCCATTCTTCTTGCATCCTTAGAAGCCACCGCGACATCCAAAGTACCTCGAACGATAGCAAAACGGAATTGGTACGGTGAGAGGCTTTCATTCAGCCACCGGCAAATCAGGTAGCTTTTGTGGGGGCGTTTGAGGACGGCGGAGAGTTCATCTATGCCGCGAGTCAGAATAGGCGGAGCGTAGAATTCACCTCCGAACTTCCGAGCAGCCTGGTCGATTACCGACCTAATCCGGCGCCCAAATTGTCCGCGTTCCGTGATTGTCCGGGAGCCGACCAGATCACCGACGAGTATGGTTCGGACTTGCGTCCTCGTCATCTTTACCACAAGTGTGATAGTTTGTGATTGCGGTTACAAGGCCAAGGACTTGTTGCTGGACCACTACTTGTACGACGGACCGAACGGCTCGTTTGACTTGGAATTTTGTCGTTGCCTCTCGTAGCCCCCAGCCGCTGGCATGGAGCGTCGGGGGAAAGTCCAACATACAACGGCAGTCCACGTGCTCTTGGCTATTTGTGAGCACTGTTCCCAAAGAAATATCTCACCCCCAGGGCTGCGTTCAGACTGAAATCCGTTTCGGGCGCCAGCTCGAGTATGGGAACGATCTCGATGAAGAAATCCATGGGCGCGGTATCGAACAGATAACCCAAACCTAGTGGAACTCGAACGCCGAGCTTGCTGCCGTCCTCGAACTTGACCCGCCCGCCGATTCCGTAATAGAGATTGAATTCCCCTCTGTCCGCTCTGAGCGGGCCGAAATTGTGCCACAGAAGATCGGCGTGCAAGTGAACCGCAGCCTCCTTTTCGAAGGACCAGGCCACGGCTCCGTCTACTGCCGTACGGCTGCCGCTCCAGGCTTTCCAGCTTATTCCGGTGGGCTCGCCCAGGATCACGCCCAATCCGAAACCCTGATCCTGGGCCGGGACGGAGGAGAAGCTGAGGAACGATATCAGCAACGTCAAAACCACTGATCTGACCATCGTCAATGCTCCCGGAAAATCGTGATCGATAAAGCGTCTGCACAAAGCAGATCTTCCGCCTGTCAAACTATCCGGTTTGAGACCATAAGTCAAGTGGTTTGCTTTCCCGGCGAATCGCAGCTCAAAAAAACCGGAGGCTCGTAGCGCAAGAAATGCACCACGAGCCTGGATGTTATATTCATATGAGTCGCCGACAGTCAGCGGCGACAAACCGACCAAGATGACGATACGCTCACGGCCTTAAGCTAATAGCGTCTGAAATCCCTTCGGGGTCCTTCCCTTCTGGGCGGGCCGCCCGATCGCTTCTTGGGTGGTCGAGCCTCGTCGACTTTGAGGGTGTATCCCTTGAAATCGGCGCCGTTTAGCGCCTCCTGGGCTTTCTCGGCTTCGGCAGAGCTGGACATTTCCACGAATCCAAAACCCTTACCCTCGATTATGCGAATGTCCTTAACCTGCCCGTGCTCGGAAAACAAGGTTTCCAACTCATCCTTGGCCACGTTGTAACCTATGTTTCCCACGTAAAGCTTGCTGCCTCGCATGGAGACCTCCGTTTAGTGATGATTTCTCTTTTTCCAATAATGTTCACTCGAGATAAAGCAAAAGGACAGCAAGCTTCACCACTTGGGGATGACATTACGGATCAAGAGAACCCGATTAGAGAAAACACGCCTGCAAACTCACTCGGCTGTTTGGACCACCTCCTCTGCTCTCTGAGTTTCATCGTGGGGGGACAGCCCTGATGGTGAATGATGTGATCTTAGGAAAAAGGGCCTCCGGATTCCTCATTGAAAAGGATACACTATATACTGTACTTCATGGGGGTCGGAAAGTCAAGGTTTTTTTGCTGCTAAGCGACGCCCCGGGCAGGACAGATGCCCGGAGTGCTCGACTTAGGAAAGTGATTCATCTTTGCCAACATACGACCGGACAGGAAGTTCCACCGCATGCGGCCTTACAGTTGCCTCAGGAACTCCAACACAAAATCCGCGCTGTTGTCGGCCGCTTTTCCGAAGAACTCCTGAATCTCCTCTCTGGCGGTGGACGAGCCGGAGCCGCCGGCCAGATCGGAACATGACCGCACCACCAGAACCGGCACCCCGTTGATGCTCGCCGCCTGCACTACTGCAGCCGATTCCATGTCCACGATCTGGGCGTCCAGCTTATCCTTAAGCCACTCACGCTTTTCGACCTGATCTATGAAAGCGTTCCCGCTGACGCCGTTGCCTCCCACCGTGATCTTGGGAGTCCTGCCCAGAATGGGTTTCAACTCGGGCTTTACTCTCCTGGCGACGGCAAGCAGGCTGCTGTCCACCGGGAAGAAGGTTACGGTGTCGGGAGCTTGTTTATCCGTCAGGTAGACGTAGATCCAGCCGGTTTTGAAGCCATCCTTATTATACAGCCCGTAATCGTGAGTCACCCAGCATTCCGGGATGACGATATCGCCGATTCTGTTGTTTGGGTTGATTCCCCCGCATATCCCGGTGAAGATGATCTCTTTGGGCCTGAACTTATCGATCAGAAGCTGGGTGGTCATGGCGGCGTTGGTCATGCCCACGTCCGAATTGACCACGATCACGTCCTTCCCTTCGAGGTTGCCGATCCAGAAAACCCGGCCCACCGAAAAGACACTGTCCTCGAGGGCTATTCGATCTCGGAGAAGCTCGCCCTCCGCATCGAAGGCAAACATGACGGCGATTCGATCCTGAAAAGGCTTGTCGGGATGCTCTGTGCAGCAGGAGAGCAGAAGCAACAAGGCTATTATCGCGGAGTAGACCAGAGGCCTGGCTTTCATGGCTCGTTCTCCCTATTGAATGTTATGAGAATAGTCAGCAACCGGGATTCTGAAGTACATCGTGTCGTTTGGTGAAACTGAAGGGCTTCCTGTAACGGTTGGAGATTGTTGAGTGGCTCCTGCTATACGTACATGACTCCTTTTTACCTCACCCCCTCTTTCCCCCTCTCCGTAAAACGGAGAGGGGGA
>CAZWAO010000090.1:8278-9792 GCA_964631815.1 uncultured Ignavibacteria bacterium
GCAATCCGAGGATTGCGGCTCCTTTCTTACCTTACCCCCTGTCCTAGGATCTTCGATTTCCCCTTCTCCATTTCATGGAGAGGGGGATAAAGGGGGAAAGGTTCGTTGTTCTCATGGCACACACATCAGCCGAAAAGTTCTTTCTCTATTAGTTCACACAGGATATGGCAAATACAAATGTGGACTTCCTGTATTCGAGGAGTATTCTCGGAGGGAACGACTATGGAGAGATCAGAAAGGCTCTTGAGTTTTCCGCCGTCTTTGCCCAAAAGTCCCACGGTTTTCATCTTTTTCTCTTTGGCCTTCTCGGCCGCCTTTGTCAGATTAGGCGAGTTGCCGCTGGTGCTGATGCACAAAAGAAGATCCTCCGGCTTTCCCAGAGCTTCGATCTGGCGGGAGAAGACCTGTTCGAAGCCGAAATCGTTGGCGCAAGCGGTCAGCACATAGTCGTTGCTGGAAAGGGTGATGGCGGGAAGAGCAGTGCGGGTATAATCCGACGAGAGCCTCACCACCAGCTCTCCGGCGAGATGCTGGGCATCCGCAGCCGAGCCGCCATTGCCGCAGAGCAGAATCTTGCCGCCGTTTCGGATGCACTCCGCCAATGCATGAGCCACTTCGATTATTCTTTCCGAAAGCTCGCGCTTGACCCGGTCTTTCAGTTCGATGCTTTCCTGAAACTCCTTTTGGATCAACGAGATCTTGTCTTCGGCTTTCATGACAGCAGACCTAAGAGGTCTTCACCTTTCTGTTTATGTGAATGGCTTCGGCGAATTCTCTTATCAAGGAGTCGTCTTCCTCCAGGAAGTTACCGATCACCACGAAACCGGCGCCGCTCTTTACCTTGCTGTGCGCCACGTCCGGGTCCTTAATCCCACCACCCACGATAATAGGTATGGAGATGAAGTTCTTCACCTCGCGAACGATATTGTCCGGCACCGGATTTTCCGCGCCGGAACCGGCTTCCAGAAACACCATCTTCATCCCCAAGTATTCCGCAGCCAGCGCATGAGCTTTGACGATGTCCGGTTTGTTTCTGGGAATGGGTTGGGTGTCGCTCATGAACTGGACCGAAGTGGGCGCGCCGGATTCGATCAGCATGTAGCCCGTGGGTATAGGCTCCAGGCCGAATTCCCTGATGGCGGGCGCAGCCTTGACCTGCTCACCGATCAGAAGATGGGGATTTCTGCCGCTGATCAGAGAAAGAAACAGAATGGCGTCCGCGTGTCGGGAGACCTGGTTGGCATTGCCGGGAAAGATGGTCACCGGAACCTTCACGTGCGCCTTGATCTCCTTCACCGCCTCGTCGAACCGGGTGGACAAAAGCAGGCTGGAGCCGACCAGAAAGCCGTCGGCGCCTCCCTGCTCCGATTTTCGGGCGAGGTCCACGATTTCCTGGACACTCATGCGATCCGGATCGAGAAGCACCAGGAATCCGGCGCCTTTTTGGTCGCGGACGTTGAGAAGCTTTTGGTATACGGACATGGTTTTTTTCTTACCTCACCCCCTGTTTCCCC
>CAZWAO010000091.1:0-9779 GCA_964631815.1 uncultured Ignavibacteria bacterium
CTGCTTTAGCTACGGCATTGATCTGTAGAGCTTCGGCAATGCCGCCCACTTTCATCAGCTTGACGTTGACCGTGTCCACTAAATCGCGCCGGGCCAGCCGGAAGGCATCCACCAGGCTCATCAGGCTTTCGTCCGCCATGATCGGAATGTGAGCTCCGCTGGTCACCTTGCCCAGCTGATCCAACTGCGCTTTGGGCGTGGGCTGTTCCAACAACTCCACTTTTGCGGGCCGGGTCTTCTCCACGAAATGAAGGGACTGCTCCACGGTGTAGCCCTGGTTGGCGTCGAAGCGAAGCTGAATCTTTTCGCCCACCGCTTCCCGCACCTTCAATATGCGCTCGATATCCTGCTCCACGTCGACTCCGCCTTTGATCTTGAGCACTCTGAACTTCTGCTCTACAAACTCCCTGGCCCGCTCTACGGTCTGCTCCAAAGGCAGGATACCGACCGTGACGCTGGTCTTCATGCGGTCCCGAAAGCCGCCCAGCAGTTTGTACACCGGCAATCCGGCGACCTTGCCCAGGATATCGTGCAAGGCCATGTCGACCATGGCCAGCGCAGACGGATGCGGCCCGAGGCGCGGCTTCAGCCTTTCGAGAAGCAAGGCCGGGCGCAAGGGGTCGGTTGCTCTGAGGGTGGGTTCGATCACACTTTGAAAGACCTGCAGGACGGAATCGGAGGTCTCGCCGGTGATCTCCAAGTCGGGCGCGGCGCAGCCGAAGCCCGTGATTCCCTTGCTGGTCTCCACGCGCAGGAAGACGTTGGTGGTGGACTCAATGGTCTCGTATGCGATAGTATAAGGCTCGGCCAGGCCCATCTTAAGCGGCCAGGCCTCGAGGCGGGAAATCTTCATGGGTTCTTCTCTAATACCTTTTCTGGTGAATTTCCTCCAGGGTCAAACCCTTGAGGTCTTCCACGAAGGCCACCAGGTGGGCGATCATGATCTCCCAGATGTCCTTGCCTTTCTGGGCGCTGGCTTTGGTGGGATCGCCCATCACGCCGGTAGGGGAGATCTTCTTGGTGCGGCCATACCAGGAGACGGCTCTCTTGGAGGAGAAATCCAGGTACCGGCTGGAGAAAGCGGGAATCTTCTTGCCGGCCTTGTCCATCCTGACCAAATGAGGACGCACGGCCAGGCTGGTGCTGGTTTCGATCTCACCGGCGTGCACGTCGTTGGGCGTCTCGATCAGCTTGTTCACGTCCACGTCGCTGGTTTCCCCGGTATCCACGCAGACGAAGATGCGCGCGTCCCGGTTTATCATCTGAGCGGCGAAATTCAAAGCGGGGCCGTTGCCGCCGTGAGCGTTGATGATCACCAGCTTCTTGATCCCGTTCTGGGCTGCGCTCATGCCCACGTCGTAAACCAAACGCGACAGGGTATCGTTGCCGATGCTGACCGTTCCGGGAAAGCCGGCATGGTGGTAGGAGATGCCATAGGGAATCAAAGGAAGTACCAGCGGCTTGGGATTGCTGCAGGCGGCAGCCACCCGCCGGGCCAGATAGTCGGCATCGAAAGCGTCGGTGTCCAGGGGAAGATGAGGGCCGTGCTGCTCGATAGAGCCTACAGGCAGAAGGGCGATATCCACTTCCTGGAATCTCTTCTCCGCCTCGGGCCAGGTAAGCTCAGCCCACAAATAGACGTTTTTTTCGCTTGCAATCGTCGGTTGCTGTGTTTTCTGCGCCTTTTGCGCGCTCAGCTCGAAGGCGAAGGGCCGGGAGATGCCGGGATCGGCCATCGGATTGAAATCGTTCCATCTGCGGCCTTGTCTGCGCACGGCGCCGTCGGCGTGCTTCAGCAGTATGCGGTAAAGCGGCTTGCGCAAGTCGACGGGGATTCCATCCACCGGCGATTTTTCCTGACCGAAACGCAGCTTGAGCACCACCGGATGCTCCCTGGCGGCTTTCTTCCTCTCCTCCGGAAGGTTGATCAAACCTTTTTGTGAGAGCAGGAAGAGCATGTGTTCCTGGCAGGTGATCTCCTGGTGAATTCCCTGGGTTTCCAGATCGTGAAGACAGCTTTTGATCTGCTGGTCGTTGTAGCCGCAGCGTCTGGGATCGGAGCCGATGGCCGAGAGCATGCCCACGATCCTGCGGCATTTCTCGCATTTGCCGCAGGGATAAGTCCGCTCCTTGTCCTGATGGGTGGCATGACACGAGACCTGATGCTGCTGCAGATCAGGATAGCGCTCCACCAGTATCTTCTGAATCAACAACTCGGATACCGGACGCAGCACGGAGAACTGGCTGATGGCCCATCCCTTTTGCATGTAGTAACGGGAGAGGGCTTCGTCGAAATAGCGGCTCTGGTCGTACAGGCCGCCGTAATGCGTGATCCCCTGATAGGAGCTGCGAATGGTGGTGTCGTACTCGTCTCCGATCAGCACCCGGCCTATTCCTCTCTTGCGAACCAGGGGCAAGGTCCCGAAAAGGAAGACCGCCACGGTCCACAGCCGGATGGGGTACTCGTCCGAGCGGACATTGGAGAAGTCCTGCCGGATGAAAGGCATGTGCCGGAGCATCCAGGAAAACACCCGGTCGGAGTTGGCCCACACCCTGGCGGTGTGAGGCACGTTCTGCTTGAAGTGACGGTAAGCGTTCAGAGCGGTGAACCAATGCCGCCCGGATTCGTTGATGAAAACCGGGTGGGTCTCCGCACCGATTTCGCCCAGCAGGCCAAAGGTCAAAAGGCTGTCCTTGCCGCCGCTGGAGAGAATGCAGTGTTTCCTCTTGTCCGTGGGCCAAAGTCGCCAGGGAGCCTTGTCTCTGCCGGAATCCTGATCTGGGAATTCCACCGCAGCCGTCAGGTAGTTTTTTTTCTTCTCGACGGGAAGATGCGCTGCCGCACCAAGCAAAAAGGGATTAGGCTCCAGGAACTTCTTGACATATATCTCCCGCGCGGTGTTCTCCATCATGTCCAGGATGAACCGCCGGTCCTTATCGTCGAATTGGCCGTGAAAGACCATGGTCCGGCAAAACAGGCCGTAGTTCATGGCCACCTGGGCCGCCAGCATGGCGGCTAAGTTCCCGCTGGCCGGATCGGAGGGATCGAACACGTCTTCCTCATAGGTGTAAACCAACTCCGTCTGATCCTCTTTACCCTTATGAACGAGTCGGTAGGGAGCGATCAACCGGCGCGGTTCCAGCTTGAGCGGTCCCACCTCCAGCCGGTCAAAGACCTTCAGAGCCGACAAGGGATCGACACCTTTTAAAGATTTCCTTTGAGCATTCATGTATGGGTCATCCTTACTTCCGATACAATTCCGGCTACGTCAGCAGTAACAGAACGCTTTCCGCCCTGTAGCCGTAAGCATGCAGCCCTATTTCTTCCGCCTCGACCATACGACGTCAGCAAGGCCCTGTGCTCCCTGGGTCAGAACGTCGAAAGTGGGCAAGCCAGACTCCTTATGAATGGATCGGCACACGTCTTCAATCTCATCAGGCTCGATTCCCTCATGATTGATGGTGACGGCCACCACCGGCTTGCCGGACAACAGCTCGACGGCCTGAATCTGCCTGGCCAGCGGCTGTATGGGATAACCGGGAAAGCCGTCGTAATCCTTGCGGGCCGGAGCGTGCTGCAGCACCACCAAGTCCGGCCGGCCCGCGGCCAGAATCTCGAATCCGCCGGGATAGGCGGGATTCATCAGGCTGCCCTGACCTTCGATCACGATCACTTCGGCTTTCGTCTCCCGCCAGGCTGTCCAGACCGCGTGTTCGATCTCCCCGGAGACGAAATCGTTGATAAGCGAGTCCAGGATGATGCAGTATCTGGCGCCCTGCATCCATGAAGTCTGGCCGGTTCCTACCATCTGTGCCGAGACGCCCGAATCTTCAAGCGCTTCGATCAGCTTCCAGGCCGTGGTGCGTTTGCCCACAGCCGAGTCGGTTCCCAGAAGCGCTACCTTCAGCGCAGTGACCTCTTCGATCTTTCCGCTGAAGAAATGAAGCTCGCCTCTGGGCGGTGTCCTGCGAACGTCACGTAACCTTACTCCGTTCTTCGCGGCCAGATCGGAGATCTCGGGATCCTCCGAGAGGAAATCGTGCAGCCCGCAGTCCACGTTCAAGCCCATCTGAATGGCTGTTTTGACGTCCTCGCGGGCGGAAGCGCTGAGCCGGCCTCCGTCGGGCGCTAAGCCCACGACCAGATAGGTGGCGGGCTTTCCTGCGTCGCGGGCATGTTGGAAAGCATCCTGCACCGAGTCGTAAACCGGAATTCCTGCGGGCTTTCCGTCCAGCACAGAGCCGACATCCTGACCCGTGTAGCGGGAGTCGATCACCGACAGCACCCGGTACCGCCGGGTGAAGCGAACCAGTCCGTGCGCGGTTTTGCCGTTGGGCGTGTTGAATGCCCCCTGACAATAGACCAGGGCATTTCCCTCAGGAAGTGTGCTCATCATTTTTTGCCGGTAAGAATCACCACGTATCGATCGCCGGGCAAAGCTTCCTTGCGGTGTTGCTCCACTAAGGCGATTAAGCCCGCGGTGGAGGCGGGCAGGACGTTCATCCCCTCTTTCTCCCTTATCAGCTTGGAGAAGGCCAGCATGCTCTTGTCCGAGGCGTCCGTGGCCCAGCCCTTGGATTGCCGTACGGCGCTTAGGGCCAGGTCGCCGTCTATGGAATGCCAGTTGATGAGGGGCTCGTTGATTTTGGTCTCGTGGATATGTTCCGGCCTGAGATCCTCGCATTTGGGGCTGTTGTGAAGAAAGGCCTGAACGATGGGATTCTTCTTGAAGGATGAACCGGCCACTATGTGGGGCATGCGAGAGGTTTTGCCCCGACGGTAGAGGCTTAAGAAACCCTTGAAAATGCCCGCCAGGGTGGTGCCGTTGGAAACCGGGACTGCCACCGCCAGCGGCGAGTCGCGCAGCTCGTCGTAAATCTCATAGGCGATTTCGCCATAGGCGCTCAACTGCAATGAGGTGTTGTGGCCGCCGGGATTGGCGTCGTAGTATTCCAGTTTTTCCGCCTGCTGCTGGGAGACCTGAACCGCGTTTTCGTAGTCGCCCGACACGCGGACGATCTCCGCGCCCAGATCGGTCATTTCCTTTATGCGCTTGGTCTGGTAGTTCTCCGGAATGTGAATCAGGCACCGCAGCCCGGCTACGGACGAAGCCAAAGCCATAGCCACACCGTAGTTCCCGCAGGTGGCCACGGTGATGGCCTCGAATCCCCGCCGCATGGCATCCCGGGCCTGGGCGAAGGCTATGCGGTCCTTCTGGGTGCCGGTGGGATTGCTCCCTTCAAACTTCAGATAGATCTGCCGAAAGCCCACCTCCCGCTCGATGTTGCGCGCCCGCCACAAGGAGGTATCTCCCACCTCCGAATCGACTATATCCTCGTAGGCTTCAATTCGCCTGTCCAAAGGATAGCTCTTGTCGGCCGCTATCTTACGTTGCCACTCGATCTCCTTGGAGACCTCCAGGACTTGTCCGGTGGCTCCGTCCATCAGGTCATATGGTTCCTGCAAATCTATCTGCATGGGGTCACCCTCTTTTTTGTTCATATGCCCAAATCCCTCCGCAAAGTCGCCAATACCAGCACCAAGCTAAATGGAACCTCTCGCTTTGACAAGGTTTTTCTTCGGGCTTTATTCAGCCTCAAGAAATCGCCGCTTTCCGTTCCCTTTGTTCGATATCTCCGTTTGTCGAGGAAAGAGGCTGCCTTGGTACCTGCTTTTTATTTTGTCTATTGTATTTTATAGATGATGCCCCAAGCCTTGGAGTCGTAGTCCGCCAGGGTGTCGGTTACCGATTCCCGGCTCACTATGTCCACGATGGCGTGGTAATATCGCCTGTCTGGATCGGGATCGCTGGTGGTGGTCCAACTGGCGGATAGGGTTTCATCCCCGTTGTTGATAAACGGTATCTTCTGATAGCCTTGGCCTTCCTCCACATGAAGAAGGAAGAAGTCGGAGGTGTCGCTGGCGGGCTCCACGATGAACGTAACCAGTTGGCCCTTTCCGAACGTGCGGACTTCGGTCTTCTTCACCAGCGCCAACAGCCTGGGCTCGGTGATGGTATCGTTCACCCCGGATGAGATCACATAGAGAATGGAAGGATGCTTGGTGGTCGGCACCGAGCTGATCACCGAGCCGCTGAACTTCTGCAGAATCCAGCCCAGATAGGGATCGCTGCTGTCGCCCCATCGTTCGAAGAAGCCTTTGGTCAAGGATATGGATTTGATTGCTTTTTCGCGCCAGCTGCCGTTCCAGCGATAGTGGAACTTGCCTCTTAAGGTGTCGCCCCAGGTCAAAGTGATATTGGGAAAGAACGGATCCGGACCGGAATGTGCGGTATCCTCCTCCACCAAGATTCCCTCCTCGATGTCGGCGTCGCTTTTGGTTATCTCCCGATAGAACAAGGTGTCGGGCTGGGTGTCGAAAAAGCCCAGTTGGAAAATCTCCGGATTTTCGGAGATGATGGTCCTGACCGCATCCCAGTGGGTCAGCTTGGGGTTGACCGTCTTCTTTTCGCAAGCGGTTTGAAACAACAGCAAGACGGCGGCAAGCGTCAGGAGCAACCCGCTCTTTTTCATTTTCTCTTTCCTCTTATGAAATTAGATCGGCGGCTGCCTCTATCTGCCTGGTGCAGCAGCTTGGACAACTCGTCCCTGAAATAGGCCGCCTTTTCGAACTCCAAATCGGCCGCTGCTCTTTTCATGGCCTTCTGCAGTTCCCGAATCTTGTCGTCCAAAGAGAGCTTGTCCAGGAAATCCAGGCTCTCTCGTTTTTCCGGAGGCGGAGTCTTGGAGTCGGCGAAGGCCGTGGTTCTGAGTATGTCCTCGCGGGATTTGTAGATGCTCTGGGGAATAATTCCGTGCTCCCGGTTATACTCTTCCTGCAGTTTCCTTCTTCTCTCCGTTTCAGCCATAGCCCTCTTCATGGAGTCGGTGATCTCATCCGCATAGAGTACCACCTCGCCTGCCTTATTTCGTGCGGCGCGGCCGGCGGTTTGAATCAGCGAAGTCTCGGACCTCAAAAAACCCTCCCGGTCGGCGTCCAGTATGGCCACCAGGGAAACCTCGGGCAAATCCAAGCCCTCCCGGAGAAGGTTAATACCCACCAGAACGTCGAACTCAGCCAGTCTCAGATCCCTTAAGATCTCCACCCGGTCGATGGCGTCGATCTCGGAGTGCAGGTAGCGTACCTTCACGTTCATTTGGGCCAGGTAGTCCGCCAAATCCTCGGCCATTCTTTTGGTCAGGGTGGTGACTAAAACCCTTTCCTTATTCTGGGTTCTTTTTCTGATCTCCTCCAGAAGGTCGTCTACCTGATTGGCTGACGGCCTGACGATGATCTTGGGGTCCACCAGTCCGGTGGGCCGGATCACCTGCTCCACGATTACGCCCTTGCATCTTTCCAGCTCGAACTCCGCCGGAGTGGCCGAAACGAAGACCACCTGGTTTATCATGGATTCGAACTCCTCGAAAAACAAGGGCCGGTTGTCCAGAGCGGAGGGAAGCCTGAATCCGTATTCCACCAGAACCTCTTTGCGGGACCTGTCGCCGGCATACATGCCCCTGATTTGGGGCACGGTCTGGTGCGACTCGTCGATTATCATCAGATAATCCTTGGGGAAGAAGTCCAGAAGCACGCTGGGACGCTCGCCCGGAGCTCTGCCGGAGAGGTGGCGGGAGTAGTTCTCGATTCCGGTGCAGTATCCTATCTCCCGCATCATCTCGATATCAAAGCGGGTACGCGATTCAAGTCTCTGCGCTTCCAGCAGCTTCCCTTGCGACCTGAACCAAGTGAGCCTCTCCTCCAGCTCGGCCTCTATATCCTTGATGGCCCTTTCCAGCTGGGGATAGGTGGTGACGAAGTGCTTGGCCGGATAGATGGCCACCTTTTTCTTCTCCTCCAGAATCTCGCCTTTGAGCGTGTCTATTCTGGAGATCTTCTCGACGGTATCGCCGAAAAGCTCTATCCGAATGCCGGTCTCCTCATAGGCCGGATGAACTTCTATGGTATCGCCCCTCACCCGGAAAGTGCCCCGGGCGAATTCGATGTCGTTCCGGGAATAGTGGATGTCGATCAATTCCTTCAGAATCTGATCCCTTTCCTTCTCCTGGCCTACCTCCACGAACGTCAGAAGCTCTCTCCAGTCCTGCGGCGAACCGATCCCGTAGATGCAGGAGACGCTTGCTACTATGACCACGTCGTCTCTCTCCAAAAGCGAGCTGGTGGCCCTCAGGCGCAGCCGGTCTATGTCGTCGTTGACGGAAGTGTCCTTCTCTATATAGGTGTCCGAGGTGGGGACGTAGGCCTCCGGTTGATAGTAGTCATAGTAGCTGATGAAGAACTCCACCGCGTTTTGCGGAAAAAACCCCTTCAGCTCACCATATAGTTGGGCCGCCAGGGTCTTGTTGTGGGATATGATAATGGTGGGTTTGCCGGTGTTGGCGATCACATTGGCCATGGTAAAGGTTTTCCCCGAACCGGTGACCCCGAGGAGAGTCTGGTACTTCCTGCCTTGACGCATTCCCTCGGTCAGCTCGGCTATGGCTTTGGGCTGATCGCCCCTGGGCTGATAGTCGGATACCAGTCTGAATTTACCCATATTCTTACCGTGCTTGAGTGAGGCGGGCCTCATCTATCAACACTGTACACTGATCGGCACCATTATTATTACGTGTTGCGCCGCAGCGGCGAAGTAAAAAAAGACGAGGGGGCGCAGCTGTGTCGGATTCGGACTCAGATCTCCCATCTTGCCCTTCTCCCCAAAGGAGGGGGACCATCATTCCGGCGACTGGAAGCGAACATGTTTCCCTTCGCCTGACACATAACAAACGCCGGGGCGGATGGGATGTCCGCCCCGGCGCATCTCAAGAAGAGGTGCGGCGCCGCCGAACCGGGGACGGCGCCTCGCGCATGAAACCTCTCCCCCTTGTGTTCCCCCTCTCCATTTCATGGAGAGGGGGATAGGGGGTGAGGTCTCAAAGCATAATCTTCAAGCCGCCCATCAGTGTCCTTCCGGGCATGGGGAAGCCTTTCTCCTCCTCGTAGTTTTCGTCGAGCGCATTCTTGATCTCCAGGAAGGGATGATAGCGATGGAGAAACTCCTGGGAGAGCCTCAGGTTGACCACAAAGTAGTGCGGCAAAATTTCGCTCTCCGGGTGAGGAGTAACCCGCCTGCTGACGTATTGCGCGGTGGCATACGTGGTCAGCCCGAAAGAGAATAGGTAAGAAACGTCTCCGTCCACCTTGTGAGAGGGACGGTAGGGCAGCCAGTATTCGGTTCGGTCCTCATAGGCATCCAGATAGGCGTATTCTAAGTCGAAGCGCAATCGTTCGTGAATGGAGCCGTCGAACCCGACTTCGATGCCCTGCATTACCACTTGATCTAAATTGACGTACTGATAGCCGCGCTCCATCCTTTCGATGAGGTCCTTGACCTCGCTCCGGAAGAAATCCATCCGGATGTGCAAGTGGGAAGCGGCGTCGAACTCGATTCCGGCCTCCAGCTTCACCGCGCTCTCCGGCTTGAGATGGGGATTGCCGGAGTCGCTTCCGTAAAGATGCCTGAGGGTGGGGAACCTGGTGGCGCGCGACAGGGCCAGGCGCAGCCGCAGGGACCGGATCAGGTCAAGCCAGATTCCCGCGGATGGATCGAGAGAGCTCTTGGCATCCACGCTCTTGGAGGTCAGCAGGTTCCAGGCAAGTCCCACGTCCAGTGAGGCCCATCTCAGGATCTCCATCTGCTGCTGAGTGAAAAACGATGTGGTGATGGTCTTGTGGGTCAGCCACTCTTCGTCTATGTCCATTCTCTTGTGGATGCCGTCCT
>CAZWAO010000092.1:0-9749 GCA_964631815.1 uncultured Ignavibacteria bacterium
TGCGCGGCACTGACGATGCCCAAGTTAATCAGTGAAGAGAGATGGGCGTTATCATCATTGGACTCCATCGAGATCAAGCCCGCCTTGTGAAAGTGCTCTTTTGCCGAGGGCAGGTCGTTTGCCGCATAGTAGCAGTTGCCGGCGGTCACCAGAAGTGCGGCGTGTTGCCTGGGAGTTGGATTTTCCTTCAGGCAGCGTTCAAAAGCTTGGATGGCCAGCCAGAACTTGCCTTTGTTCTTCAGAGCCAAACCCTTTTTGAACATCAATCCCAGTCTGCGATCAGTCGCCTCTTTGAGACCGCCATGATACTCCGCCAGCATACGATGGTTCCACATTTGTTCCCCGATGTTGTTCCGACCCGGCCGAAATCTGTCCGTCCTGCTTCTCGCCCGCCGTATCCGGCCGACCAAGCTCGCGACCATAGCTACTACTGCCACGATGCTCACCAGCACCAGAGAAATGAAGAGTACTATAATCACAGTTCTCATTACAGACAATCACCAAAAAAAGGCACCCATTCGAGCTGGGCGCCGGTCCCAAAAGATGTCTGGCTAAGGTGGGCTGAACTTCGGCAGCCCTCAAGCATGTGGCCTTCGCATGGCCAAACGATCTCTCGCTGGTTAGGTTTCGTGATCCTTTATCTTCTGCACCCGCCGGGCGTGCCTTCCGCCTTCGAAATCGGTGGTCATCCACACGTCCAGGATTCTTTTGGCTTTGTCTTTGGAAACCAGATTGGAGGCCAAAGCCATCACGTTGGCGTCATTGTGCGCCCGGGCCAGCATAGCCATTTCTTCGTTCAGACAAAGAGCCGACCTGACTCCTTTGACCTTGTTGGCTACGATGTTCATTCCGTTTCCGGTCCAGCAGATCACAATCCCAAAATCGACTTCTCCCTTCGCCACCGATTCCGCTACTTTGAATCCGAAGTCGGGATAGTCCACCGAATCGCTTGAGTCGGTGCCGAAGTCGGTTACCTGGTGGCCCAATCCAACAAGATACTCCTTGACCACCTGTTTCAGTTCCACACCCCGATGATCACAACCAACTGATACCTTCATATCTTGAGCCTCTGCGTTTATATGCTGAATCGAATTCTCCCCGACCATGGGGTCGGTCGGAAGCCGACGAGTCTATGCGCTAACTAATCATGGCTCCCAACGCCATAGAGCAAAGCTTGGCCTGAGCGGAATCCGAGCGCGAGAGAAGAACGATGGGAGCGCCCGCTCCGACCACTACGCCGCCCACCTTGGCACGGGCCAGGTAGATCAGCGACTTGACGAATATGTTGCCCGAGGCGATATCCGGCACCAAGAAGATGTCCGTGTCTCCTGCGACGGGAGAGACGATTCCCTTCATGCGCGCAGCCTCGGCATCTATGGCTGCGTCGAAGGCGATGGGACCATCGACTACCACGTTCTTGATGTCTCCCCGTTCCGCCATCTTCACCAGACCCGCGGCATCCACAGTCTCCTGCATATCCGGATTTACCAGCTCCACGGCAGTCAAACAGGCGGCCTTGGGTTTTTCCAATCCCAACTTCATGGCCACGTCCACGGCATTCCGGAGGATATTCGCCTTCTGAGTAATATCCGGCCGTATGTTCATTCCGCCGTCGGTCACCAGCATCAGTTTGGGATACGACTCGACCTCAACCACCGCCACGTGGCTCAAGAGAGCGCCGGTGCGCAGACCGCTCTCTTTGTCCAGCACTGCCTTGAGCAGGCTGCCGGTTCCCACCTTCCCCTTCATCAATAGCTCCGCCCTTCCCTGCTTGACCATCTCAACGGCCAGCCTGGCAGTGAGATTCGGATCGGTGGCGTTGACGATCTCCACTCGGCTTGGATCAAGGCCCTGTTTTTTGCACAATTCCTCGATCCTGGACTGGTCTCCGATGAGCACGCCGGTGATTATTCCATCATCCGTGGCCTGCTTTACCGCTTGGATTATCTCCGACCCTTCTGCCGAGGCGATGGCCAGTTTTTTCCTTTTTCCCTTTTTGACCTCGGAGATCAGTTGATCGAAACTCGTGATTCTCTTCTCAGTCATCTCTCTCCCGGTTGGGAAATGGTTTAGGTATGGACTCGAAGCTTGCTACATGTATGGCTCATAGGTTTTGTACTCGACGATAACGGACAGCCTGCTATTTCACGTAGGTTAACCAGTTGTGAGAATCCTCCTTCTGTCCGCTGACGATCCCGAAGAACCTTTCTTGCAGTTTCGCAGTGACCGGGCCTCGTTTGCCTTCGCCTATTTTCACCTTGTCCACTGAGTTGATGGGGGTGATCTCGGCGGCGCTTCCGGTGAAGAACACCTCATCTGCGATGTAGAGCGCCTCCCGGGGAATATCCTGTTCGATCACCTTGATTCCCATATCCAGCGCCAGAAAGATCACCGTGTTCCTGGTGATGCCGGGCAGAATGGAAGCGCTGAAGGGTGGAGTGATCAGAGTTCCGTCCTTGACGATGAAGACGTTCTCCCCGCTTCCCTCGCTCACGAACCCGAACACATCCAGGGCGATTCCCTCCACGTATCCGTGCTCTTTGGCCTCCAGTTTGATCAACTGGGCGTTCATATAATTGGCGCCGCTTTTGGCCATGTCGGGCATGGTATTAGGAGCCATCCGGTTCCAGGAGGAGACGCATACCGGCACGCCGTTTTCCAGCGCTTCCGGTCCCAAATAGGCTCCCCATTTCCAGACGGCTATGCTCACTTCCACGGGACAGCCGGTGGGGTCCACGCCTAGTTGTTCGTATCCTCGGTAGACCACCGGCCGAATGTAGCACTCCTCCAACTGGTTTGTCTTTATCAAGTCGATGATGGCCTGGTTGATCTGATCCTCAGTGAAGGAAATTTTCATCCGGTATATCTTGGCGGAGTTGAACAGCCTTCGGGTATGTTCCTCCAGCCTGAAAACCGCAGGACCGTTCTTGGTTTTGTAGCATCGAGCTCCCTCGAACACGCTCGATCCATAGTGCACCACGTGGGAAAGCACGTGAATTTTCGCGTCATCCCAATTGACCATCTTTCCGTTCATCCATATCTTTGCAGCCTTCACGAAGGGCATCTCTCCTCCTTGGTTACATCCGGGTTGAGTTGTGCTAATGCAACATTCGGTGTTCAGGAGCTTCATAGAACCAGAACCTGGCTTAAGCCAGGTTCTGGTGATTATCTCTATCGTTCACAGCCGGCCACTCCCAGGGCGATGGAAGCAAGCTTGGTCTGGTGCGAATCCGCCCGGGAGGTCAGGACCACCGGCACTTTGGTTCCCAACACCACGGCAGCGCATTTGGCGTCGCCGAACTCCATCAGGGTCTTGTACATCGCGTTTCCGGTCTCTATGCTGGGACACAGCAAGATGTCGGCGTTTCCCGGCATATCGCTTTTCACACCTTTTATCCGCGCCGACTCGGCCGAAACCGCATTATCCAGTCCGAAAGGCCCGTCCACCACGGCGCCGGTGATTTGACCTCTCCGCGACATCACGGATAGGCAGGCGGCATCCAGGGTGGCTGGCATTTTGTCCGGGTAAACCTTCTCCACTGCTGCGATGCACGCCACGTTGGGCTTTTGGACGCCCAGAGAGTGCGCCAAATCTACTGCGTTTTGCACGATCTGAACTTTCTCCGCCAGGGAGGGTGAAATATTGATGGCCGCGTCGGTGATCATCAGAAGCTTGGGATACGAAGAGATTTCGAATACGGCCACATGGCTTAACAGTCGCCCCGTGCCCAGACCGTTCTCCCTGTCCAAGATGGCCTTCATGAAGCTGGCGGTTCCCACCAGTCCTTTCATCACCAGGTCCGCCTCGCCGCGGTTCACCAGCTCGCAGCATTTCAGAGTAGCCGAGTATCCATCGGTCTCCTCTCGGATGTCCAGCTTGTCGGCATCCATGTTATGGCTTCGGCCCAGATTCTCTATCTTATCTCGCCTGCCAACCAGGATCACCTCAACCATTTTCTCCTTGCGGGCCTGCTCGAGTGCCAATAGCACCTCAAGGTCCTCGGCCTGAGCAACGGCGACTCTCTTGGGTCCAATTTTTCTGGCCAGAGCCAAAACATCGTTCAGGGTCTTCATGTACCTCGAGCCTCCTTCGGCGCGGCATAACCGCCGGAGAAATAACCGGTTGACGCCGCGCGTCAAATCAGTATAATATAAAGGCGCGCTGCGTCCAAAGCAAGAGAATTACCGCAGCGAGGTTTTTTCCATTGGCCTTGGTTCGGGCGAGGAACGTGAAAGACGCAATGCGGGTCTGTCCTTTCTGCAAAATGCCGCTGGACCCGACCAGCACCTTCTGTCAGGCGTGCGGCTATTCTCTGGTTGACCTCCTGCCCCGTCCCGCGCTTGCTCGAAAGCGACTTTACCTAGGAGTCTCCGTTCTCAGTCTGCTTCTGGGTGTGACAGCCTGCATTTTCACCTTCGTACCTTCGTTGTACATGAAGAGCTTGATTCCCATGATCGCTTCTCTGGGACTGGCTAGCTTCACCTTAGAGAAGGTTTGGGGAAAGTCCGACACCTTAGCCATCAGAATCCTGGCTATATCTGCGCTGGCCTTCGCTCTTTTGGGTTATGTCTCTTTCATGTTCATTCGTTCGAACGTTCCGGGCATAGGATACACCTTGTAGTCTTGGCCCTCTGGAAGCAGGGACCATGCTCCGCCGATTCTTTTTTTGAAGCGCGATTTGCCGTAGTTAATATGATGCTAGGACGAGAATTATCAAGTCGATCAGTATGCTCCAGAGGAGTTGTAATCGCCTGATCGCGGCAATTCGGGCAGCGTCCGATAATCAAATCCGCCAACAAAGCTTCAAATTCGGATTATGAAATCTAAGAGAAGGCATCAAGTCCGGCAACATCCCAACAAATCAGTCCCAGGCTGGCAGGAGGCGGCTATTGCGCTGATGGTGCTTTTGCTTTCCGGTCTGTGGGTGAGCGCGTTTTTCCCGGACGAAAGGCTATGGGGAATCAATCAATGGGCGTATTTCCCTCTTTGGCTTCGAACCTCGGCCATCGTACTGGGGGGACTGATCTTGATCCCCGTGGTCAATAGTAGACTCCGGTCTTTTCTCAGGCAAAAACTCATTCCGATATTCCGCTCCCTGATGGAAAATCGTAAGCTCTTGGGATACCCGGTGGTGATGGCGGTTTCGCTGGTGTTGTTCTATCTGTTCAGGACCAGGATTCCGCTTCTGGGAGACGGCTTTCAGATAACCCGTGGTCTCGCTGCCGGCACTCTCTCGGTGAATTGGAGTCAGCCTTTGGCCATTTGGATATATCTGACTTCCTTTCACCTGCTCTCGGGACTGTTCCATTCGAATGCGGCGGCTGTATACGCTCTGGTAAGTTACGCCAGCGGATTGATCTTTGTGGTGTTTGCTCTTCGCATATCTGTATTTCTCTCCAAGGACTGGTCCAGCCGGTTGTTTGTGTTCCTGGCCCTGATGCTTATGGGAGGCACACAGCTTTTCCTGGGATATGCGGAACACTATCCCCTGCTCTACTCGGGCATACTGGTATATCTATTCTTCAGTCTTAAGAGCCTGCGCGGGGAAACGCCTCTTTTGGTTCCCCTGGGAATTTTCATTCTGCTTTTGCCGCTGCATTTCTCCTCCCTCTTCCTTTTTCCTTCCATCTTGTTCCTGCTGCTTTTTGCCGGGAAAAAAGGAGAGGAAGCTCGTGTGCTCGGAAGCAAGAGAATCTTGCTGGTGTCGATTCTGATCGTTGCTATCGGAGCCGCCATAGGTTTTTATATCCACAGGTATAGCTGGTACGTCTTCAGTTATCTCATGCCCGTTTTTCATGGGAGCTATACCGGCCCTGATTACACACTATTCTCCTGGTCGCATCTTCTGGACTTCTTAAATCAGCAACTTCTGGTCTCCCCTGTGGGACTGCTTTTGCTTTTTGTCTTTCTGGTATTCAGACCCAAGCCTCGCGCTGGAAAGGATCGGCTGTTTCAGTTTCTTGTGATCGCTGCTCTGGGACAGTTGCTTTTCAACTTCGCAATCAATCCCGGTCTGGGTGCCCCCAGAGATTGGGATCTGTTCGCCAGCGTTGGATTAGGATACACCCTATTGGCTCTGTATCTCTTCAGCCGGGCTGCGATTCAGTCGAAGACCGGCTATCTCAAACTGGGCCTGATAGCAGTAGCTGTGCTCTTCACACTGCCCTGGGTGGTGATCAATGCCAGTCCCCAACTATCCGTTTCTCGTTTTAGAAACCTTCTTAACCTCGATCTTCGGAAAAGTCGTAACGGCCATTTCATTCTGGCCAGTTACTTCGACGGCATAGGCAAAACCAGAGAAATGGATCGGGAGAACCGAGCGATACAGGAGAAGTTTCCCGAAGTGGGGTACGTGAATGAGGGACTCTCCCTCCTGCGCCGGGGAGAATTGCAGCAGGCTTACGCCAAAATGAATGAGGCCATCAGAATCGCTCCCAACTTTGGAGAAGCTTACCTGGCCCTAGGCATGTACTACGTCAAGACAAAAGATATGAGCACTGCCGAGGCCATGTTCACCAAGGCCCTGAAACTGCAACCGGAAGACGGTAGCGCCTATGCCAGGCTGGGAGACATCTACGCGCAGAGGGGCCAGCTTGAGAAGGCGAAGTCCTTCTACCTTCGATCCCTGACACTGGGCCCGCCTGATCCGGAGGTTCTCAACAACTTGGCCATCCTTTATGCTCAAGTCCCAGACTTGGACAAATCCGCCTCGTATTATCGCAAGGCAATCGCTGCCAAGAAGGATTTTGCCGAAGCCCACTATGGATTGGCCTTTATCCTTTACCGGCAGGGAAAATTAGAAGAATCGTTGGAGGAGATAAACCGTCTCTTGAAGATGAAGCCTGATTTTCCTCTGGCCTTTCAACTGCTTGCTTCGGTCTACGAAGCTATGGGCAGGGAACAAGAGGCTGCTTCGGCGCGCCAAAAGTACTTGGAAATGCAGCCTGATAATCCCTGAGCCAGCTGGCCGTATCTTCGCTTGCCTTCACAAAGGAGAGAAAGCATGAAACTGAGATTCTTGGGCGCTGCCAAGTCCGTCACCGGCTCGATGCACGTTTTGGAATCCAACGGGAACAGGATTCTGTTGGACTGCGGCCTCTTCCAGGGCAGGCGGGAGGAATCCAACCGCCGGAACCGCAACCTTCCTTTCGATCCGGCGGAGATAGACCGGGTGGTGCTCTCGCACGCGCACATCGACCATTCCGGCAACCTGCCTCTCTTGGTGAAGCAGGGATATCGCAACAGCATCTATTCCACTTTCGCCACGCGCGATCTGTGCCTGGCCATGCTGAATGACAGCGCCCATATCCAGGATAAGGACGCGGAATACTTAAACAGGAAGAACGAAAAGCGCGGGCTGCCTCTTATCGAACCCATTTACGGCCCGGAGGATGTAGAGAGGACTCTTTTACTGTTCCGGGGAATCAGCTACGACCGGGGGTTCTACGTATCCTCCGACATCAAGCTGACTTTCGTGGATGCCGGGCATATCCTGGGCGCGGCGCTCTCCATTTTCGAACTCCGGGAAAACGGCAGAACCAAGCGTCTGGGGTACATCGTCGATTTGGGAAGGAAAAATCTCCCCATACTCAAAGACCCCTGTCTGGTGGGGAACCTCGATTTCATGATAATTGAGAGCACCTACGGCAACCGTTTCCATCAAGACATGTCTCTGGTCGAGGAGAAACTCGCCCGGGTGGTAAACCAGACCGTGCAGGCCGGGGGGAAAATCATCATACCGTCCTTTTCTCTGGGCCGCACCCAGGAGGTGGTCTACTGCTTGAACCGGCTGCAAATCGACAACCGGATACCCCGGATCAAGATATTCGTGGACAGCCCCCTATCGGTGAACGTCACCGAGATCTTCCGGTTGCATCCGGAGTGTTTCGATAAAGAGACTAACCGAATGATCGCGCTGGATGAAAGTCCCTTCGGGTGGGGAAGCGTCACCTACATACGCGACGTGGAAAAGTCGATAGAACTGAACAAACTGGATGAACCTTGCATCATAATCTCCGCCTCGGGCATGTGCGAAACCGGGAGAATCCTGCATCATTTGAAAAACAATATAGAGGATCCGAAAAACACCATAATGGTGGTGGGGTTCATGGCCCAGGATACTCTGGGTCGAAGGATCGTGGAACGACGTGAAAAGGTGAAGATATTCGGGGATGAATACAGGCTTCGGGCCAAGGTGGAAATCTTCAACGAATTCTCTGCTCATGCGGACAGAAATGGGCTGTTGGAGTACGTTGGGAACACAAAGGATTCCTTGAGAGCAGTTTTTGTAGTGCATGGCGAGGAGGAGCAAGCTCAGGCTCTGGCTGAAGGCATCCGCGACCTGGGAGTTACGGATGTGCTGGTGCCCGACTTGGGCCAGGAGGTGGAGCTGTAGCCTGCCTAAAACGGTCGACAAACCCTCAACGTCAAAGTGACCGACACCTCATTCGCAGAATCGAGGTGCAGACCGGCCCAAATCGGCCGAATTTAACTTGACAATCGTTTTCGCTTTTATTATAGAATGGCGTGCAATGGCGGCGTAGCTCAGTTGGTTAGAGCAGAGGAATCATAATCCTCGTGTCCGGGGTTCGAGTCCCTGCGCCGCTATTTTTCTTTGTTGTATTAGACGCTGGCATATCATCACGACTTCAATGTCCCGGGGAGGCCGACCGTGTCCGAGCAGACTGGTCACGTTTCAGTTAGTTCTCTGCACTTGAGATCGGGTCCCGGTAGCAAACACGCCATACTCGCCAGTCTTTCGGAGGGTACTGAGCTTATCATCCTGCAGAAGCTGGACGGCTGGCTCAAGGTGAAGGCGGGCGACACCGTCGGCTTCGTGCGGGGAAGATACGTCTGCATTGGCGAGGACGTTCAGCCTCACGAGTTTCTTAAGGACTCGTTGGACATTCAAAAGGTCGGGCTCAAGCCGACTCAACGTCTGAAATGTGCCGAAAGACCCAAACCGCATGAGAGGCTGCTGGAGCAAACATGGGACAATTTCGGCGGCCTGCTGGAGAAGCTGAGTAGGAAATTGAGTATTGATCCTGCAGCGGCCACAGCGGTGTTGTGCGTGGAGTCGTCAGGGAAAGGTTTCGGCTCCGATGGGAAGATGATGATCCGTTTCGAGAATCATGTATTCTGGAGGTATTGGGGCAAGTCCAATCCCGAGGAATTCCAGAATCATTTTGCCTTCGATGAAAAGAAACCCTGGCGAGGACACAGATTCCGAAACAGCACCAAAGAAAGGTGGAAAGCCGTGCACGGGAAAGGCCAGACCAGGGAGTGGGAGGTCTTCGAGTTCGCCCGATCCAAGCACCCGCGTTTCTCCATGTATTCCATCAGCATGGGAATGCCTCAGATAATGGGATTCAATCACCGGAGGATCGGATATAAGTCCGTCGGTCAGATGTTTACATCTTTCAAGGAGGGCGAGGCAAACCAGATCGTGGGACTGTTCGATTTCGTCGCGACCGCGGAATCAGACCTCCTTTTGGCCTTGCGGAAGAAGGACTTCCTGACATTCGCGCGGGAATATAATGGTCCGGCACAAGCAGAGAGATATGCAGGACTAATCGACGGACATGCCAAATCGTTCGAAGAACTTATGCGTCAAAAAAATAGTTGACAAGGATTTCGGCAGACGTATATTTGTTGCAGATTGGATAAGCGGGAATAGCTCAGCTGGCTAGAGCGTCACCTTGCCAAGGTGAATGTCGCGGGTTCGAATCCCGTTTCCCGCTTTTTTTAA
>CAZWAO010000093.1:0-9617 GCA_964631815.1 uncultured Ignavibacteria bacterium
GACAACCTCTTTTAACAAAGACTATTATACCCAGCTGACCTTCGCAAGTCAAGGAAAATGCTGCGAAATCTCGGATGATAGACCCGGCCTGGCAAGCAGACCCTCCGGAGACGGGCAGGCCGGGCCAGCCGCCCCCCAGATTCTTCGGCTGCGCCCTGCACCATACGGTGCAGGGCTACGCCTCAGAATGACAGATCGCTGTATTCATGCGGTCTGAAACCTGCCTGCGCTCTCTCTTCACACAAATTCCTTGTTTTACCTAAACCGGCTCCCTATACTGTTGCGTAAACACAAGTGAAAGGAGTAAGTTGAGCCGATCACTCCGTATCATTCCGGCTGCCCTGTTTTGTCTGGCCCTTCTCGCCATCGGGTCGGTTTCATCCGGCGACGATGGGGACAAACAGCGCGTCCTGCCCATTCCACCTCACGCGCGAGAGATTTCTCCTCTCTCAAGAGCGGAGTCCAACTTCTGCCATCTCCAATACGATGTGGATTCGGTGCTCTACTACTCCAACGAATTCGGACCCAAAGACGGAATAATGGTTTTGATGAATCCGGCAGACTGCGGGTTCGACAGCACCTATCCCTTCAAGATCAGTCATGTGCAGTTTTATCTTTTGGACTACGAAGGGTCTGTCTGGCCGGCCGAGATCAGGGTGGGCATCCACGACATCTACCTGGCCCCGGACACGGTGATGCCCAGCAGCAGCAGACGTTATTACGAAGACTTCTCCGTGCCCCAGGATTTCGCCTGGGACCCGGTGACCAATCCCTCTCCCATAGAGGTGGAGCTAAGCAAAGTGACCTGCGTGGACACCGCCTTCTTTCTCGAAATCACCTATACCTCGGGCACCTCGGGTTCGATTCCCAGCCTGGTGATGAGCGACACTCTCATCGACCGGCCGGATACCAATGAAAGCTGGGTTCTCAGGTCCAACGTCTATCGGGAATGGTACAAGAACTGGGACCCACCCATCCCCGGCAGGGCCATCATACGCGCCATCGGATACCCTTATGCCATAGACTGCGAGAAATTGTGCTGGGAGTGGATGCCGGACGAATACAAGGCTCCCAGCGGTTTGCCGGATTTCGACCAGTACCAGTTCGGAGCGGATTCGGTGGCCATGAGCGGGCCTGCGGCCTTGGCCGATCTCCTGGTGTGGCTGAACGCCATTCCCTCCATCCCGGAGCCGGACAGCTTGATCCGCTTTCTCACTCAATACATCCATACCGATCCTTCAGACGGCGGCGGCACGCAGATCGACTCGATCCAATTGGGCTTGGACTCGCTTTTCTCCGAACGGGGGCTAAGCCTAAAAGATACTGTGTTGGACAAACCGAGTTTTTCCACTCTGGCGGACGAGGTCAAAGACTCGGTCAGCGCCTGCCTGCTTTTGGGATTCTGGCAGAAGATAGACGACGATTGGCACCGGATAGGCGGGCATTACGTGAGCATGGCCGGCGAATGCAAGACCTATTTCTGGGCAGCGCTGAGCGATCCGGCTTTGGATATGGCCGAGGCCGGGGCACGGGGAAGGTTCCTGCCGCCTCACGAAGCGCACCCCGACGATCACCTGCTCCACAACACCGCCGGTTACGTTTCCCACGACGCCTATCTGTCCGACACCTTAACGGTGGGGCCCGACTCCGCCGCCTGGATATTACGAGACCTCGTGACCGACACGCTTCCCTGGTCATCGCAATTCGCCGGACTGAATTTCCAGCCCGGCCAGGAGCAGTATGCGCATCCTTTCGATCCTGCAGAAAGCTTGTACGCGGTGGTGGAGCAGGCCATCCTGATACTGAGGACATCAAGCTCGGTGGAGGGGGATGAAGAAACTGCCATACCCGAATCTTTCGAGCTTTCCCAGAGCTACCCCAATCCGTTCAACAGTCAGACCGTTATCCGCTATTCGTTGTTCAAACCCGCCGACGTTTCGCTGATTATCTATAACGTGCTGGGACAGAGGGTGAGAACGTTGGTGGATCAGGTTCGTCAGAACGGCCGGATGACCGTGGTTTGGGACGGCAAGGACGATCGGGGAAATGACCTGGCTTCGGGAATTTACTTTTGCCGGCTTCAGGCGGGAGAACTGTTCCAGACCAAGCGGATGGTGCTGCTCAAATAGATAGCGGTATGAACCAACAGTGAGACTGCAAACAGCGCCAGGCGGGATATGGGCGGGCTCGACCTCAATTCGATCTTCTTTTTTCCAAAAATCGTTACAGACAGAAAATTCAACCGGACGGCGAAAAATCTCTTGCGCTGCTCCGGGCAATGTCCTTTCTTGACATTACCGGGGAATCAGACTCGATGCTCTGACCGAACGAGGAATCCATAGTCAGCAGATGGACTCGTTCTCCGGGCGATTAAAAGAGCAGAAATTCCGCCTGCCGCCTGAGTGGAGCAGGCTCCGGAGAGGAAATTCGAGGCATAGGGCGGGACATCGTCCACAACCTGAGATCCTTTCGGATTTCAGAACTTCAAGGAGGGGAGAACCATGAGAGGTCTACTAAAGCCGTTCACGATCGCAGTCTGCGGCATGGTCCTGTTTCTTGCAGCCGGCTCCGCGCTTGGGGCGTTTCAGAAACAAAGCCCGGTGCGGATTCCGGCGGAAGCCAAATCTCCCTTCTGGTTTCAGCAGGAATCAAAGGAAACCCTCTGTCCCATTTACAAAGACGACGGGGTGGCGGAATGGGTTCTGGCCGTTTTCGATTCCGGGATGGCGTTCTCGGTGTACGTGGACCCGGGCGTATGCCGGGCTGAACCGACTTATCCTTTCAGGGTGACCGACATACAATTCGATTTAGTCCCCTTGGCGAGCCATGTTACCTGGCCGGTGAAAATGGAGTTTAGCATAAAGCAGGTCAGCCAAGATGACAAGTGTCTGGGGCCGGACCCAACCAGTTCCCTTTACTCGGAGTCTTTTGAGTTCCCCGAAGACTCGTCATACTACAACATACCCGCGTTTATCGACTACAGCTTAAGCGAGCCCTTCTGCGTCTGGGAGCCTTTCTTTCTGGAGATCAAGTATCTGAGCAAACGGGCGGGGGTGGACACCCTCCCCAGCCTCAGCATGGACTCAACGACGGCGGCGGCGGACACCTGCAACAACTGGGCCATGATAGAGGGCGCCTATTACACGTGGGACGATTTTTGGTATCCTCCACCCCCCGGGGATCCGATTATCCGGGTGGTGGGCTTAACCGGGTCCTCGGACTGCGCGGATCTGTGGTACTGGAAGCCGGACAAGCCCACCCAGGCGCCAAGCGGCATGCCCGATTTCGACCAGAACCAGGACGATTGGACGGCTTATTGCGGGCCGACTGCGGCGGCCAACTGCCTGTGGTGGTATGGCGCGGTTCCCGATGGCTGGAGCCCGCCTCAGCTGATCGACACTCTGGCCAGGCGTTTCTACACCAACCCCACCGTAGGCACGTACGTGGACAGTATGGAAATGGGCTTGCAACAGTACTTTCAGGACTACGGATTCGCCTTTTCGGAATCGACTTTCCAGATGCCCAACTTCTTCGAGATGGAGGACTCGCTCAAGAAATGCCAGGACATAATTCTCCTCTTGGGATTCTGGTTCTATGACGAAAGCGGCCAGCAGTGGTATAGGGAGGGCGGACACTTCGTCACCATGGCCGGAGTTTGCTCCGAGTCTTTGAAGGTCGCGGTCAGCGACCCCAACATGGACGCCGCGGAGGGTGGCTGGCCCGGCCGAGTGAGACCCCAGGAACATCCGCCTCATCCGGGCAATCCCCTGGTGCACAACAATCCTGCTTACGTTTCCCAAGATATGTACCAAAGCACGTTGGAGAGCCCCAATCCCAGCCCGGGCAATCCCAACTGGGAGATCGACTATCAGTGGCAGACGGGCAAGTTCACCGGCCTGAACTGCCCGGAGGAGTTCATCCCATACAGCAGGCCCGCGCCTGAGGGCACAAAGGACCTGTACGTCACCGAGGTGGAGTATGCGGTCATGATCTGCCCCACCACCAGCGGTGTGGAGGATGAAGGGGGAGGCGGGTCGACGCCCAGATTCTTCGAGCTCGACCAGAACTATCCCAACCCGTTCAACAGCCAGACCATCATCAAGTTCAACTTGCAGAGGCCGGCAGAGGTGACGCTGACCATCTTCAACGTCCTGGGGCAGAGAGTGAGAAAGCTGGCAGAAGAGCGGATGTCCGCCGGTGCGCATAGCGTCGCCTGGGACGGCAAGGACGAGAAGGGAAGCGACGTATCCAGCGGCGTTTACTTCTATCAGATCCAAGCCGGAGAACAGAGCCAGACCAAACGCCTGGTGCTGCTCAAGTAGTCAGCGGAGTCACGCGCCCCAACGCTCCCCTTTGGCTGGGAGCGTTCGCGGTGATGCGATACAACGGATTGATCAATGCAAGGAGGTCGGGACCCTTCCCGGCCTTCTTTTTTTGTCGATAGAATAATCTTCGGCGGATTGAGTATTTCGTGCACCGGGCGCGAACTTCCTAATTCTCCACACAAGTCGATCTGGTGATCATTGATTTTGGCCGAATTAGGGGGCAAAGAAAAAAGGCCGGGTTGCCGATGATATGAAAGTCGGACCTGTGGGTTTATGAGGACACTTGGTTGGAATTTTCTTTTTCCAAGGTGAAAGGAGGAGAAAAGATGAGGAAGAGTTACTGTTTTGTCATGGGACTGACAATCCTCGTCAGCTTGGCTTTGCCCTTAGGCTTAATAGCCGGAGAAGACCAGGGGAGGGGCGCACTTGGCATTCCCCAGTCGGCCGATTCTTTTGCTGAACCCGTCGGCTTTTCATCTCCCGGCTTCTGCGAGATTTCAATCGACGGCGGCGTTCCCAAGGACCAGTACGCCAATTTCGACTCCGGAATGGGAATAGCGGTCTATATGGATCCGGCCGAATGCGGGGCGGGCGATCCCTATCCCTTCCAGGTAGAAGGGGCGCGGTTTTATCTTTATGAACCGTTAAGCGCCGGCTATCTCTGGCCGGTCGACATACAGGTGAACGTGCGGGACGTCAGCGGGGGAGATAAATGCAACGGTCCCGATACCATATTGAGTTCGGAGACCTTCAGCATTCCCAGCGACTCGGCTTACCCCCTGATGATGAACCTCACCTTTTCCGAGCCGTGTTGTGTTTCGGGGCCTTTCTTCCTGGAGGTGGTGTATCTCACCGATGCCGACGGCTCCACCCTTCCCAGCCTGGTGACGGATTTATCGCTGGCCGCCGGTGCCGATACCTGCGACAACTGGTTTCTGGATACCGGAGGTTATCATGGCTGGGTGGAATTCTGGGGCAGCTCCGACATCGGGGATGCCATAATCCGCGCCACCGGCTACGTCGACTCCTGGGCCTGCCAGGGCTCCTGGTACTGGGTGGCGGATACCATCGTGGCTCCCAGCGGCACACCCGACTTCGACCAATATCAATTTGGAGACTCCGCTGCTTTGTGCGGCCCTGCCGCGGTGGCCAACTGTCTGTGGTGGTTCGACGCGGTCCCGGAGGGGACCAGCGCGCCGGAGTTGGTGCGTCTTTTGTCCGGTTATTTCGGAACGCATCCGGACAGCGGAACCCGCGTGGACTCCATCGAATCCGGATTGAACCGGTACTTCGAGGATTACGGTCTTTTGTTCGACGCTTCCGTAGTCTCCCGGCCCGATTTCTATGAGACGGCGGACCTTCTGAGGGATAACCGTAGGATCGTCCTGCTTTTGGGCTTCTGGCAGTTGGATTTAGATTGGGAGCGGGTAGGAGGTCATTTTGTCAGCTTGGCCGGCATCTCCGCCGACTCGACCAAGGTGGCTTTGAGCGACCCGGCCAGAGATGCAGCCGCCGACGGTTGGCAAGGACGGGTGAGGCCGCTGGACTACTTCTCGCAGTCCTTCAGCGATACCCTGCATAACGATCCGGAATATGTGTCCCACGATGCCTACTGGCTTTTAGTGGAATCCCATTCCGGAGGCGATTGGCGTCTGGTGGAGTATCACAACTACCGGCAGATAGAATCGTTCGAGGGGATGAACTTCCAGCCGGGGCAGGAGCAATATGCCGTGTCCTACGATTCGATCAAGCCCACCTACACCGAGCCGGAATACGCCATTCTGATTTTCCCCAGGGTCTCCGGGGTGGAGGACGAAATCCAATCCTCCCTACCCAAAGATTTCGAGCTTCTGCAGAATCATCCCAATCCGTTCAACGCAGCGACCGCCATCCGTTACCGTCTGAGCAGGTCGGCTCACGTCATGCTGGACGTTTACAACATCCTGGGGCAGAAGGTGGCCACGCTGGTGGACGAAAATCAGGATGCAGGCTCGATGGAGGTGACATGGGACGGAAAAGATCAGCAGGGACGAGACTTGGCCAGCGGAGTTTACTTCTACGAACTCCGAGCAGGTGACATGAGACAGACCAAGCGGATGGTTTTGCTCAAATAACCGACCGGTCGATCACACGCATTATCCGGACGAGTGCTCGTCCGCTTGGGGCCATGTACAGAAAAAGACCACAGGTTTGTCAGTCTAACCAGGCCGGGATTCTCTCCCGGCCTCTTTTTTACATCAACGCTGTTGTGTCGGGATTTTTGTTGCGTCGGGACTTTGTAGTCCCGATGCACTTCTTGAAAAGGCTTTGTCTTGGCGTCGGGATAACAATATCCCGACGCAACTTGATTCTCAACCGGCATGCCGGAAAACATCTTGATATTCCCCCAAGCAGGAGTTAAATTGGCTGCGCGTATATTTGGGATCGGACAACAAACATAACAGACAAGGCTTTCAGTCGGTTTTGAATTTGGATTTCGTTTCTCGACCACTTGTCTTCCGGCGGAGTCATAATGCTTCTTTATGATACCGATCTTTGCGGAGAGTGCGGGGGGTGCGTGGCGGTCTGTGCCTGCGGGGCTTTGGAGCTTCTTCCCTCCGGTCTGAAGATCGAACCCCATCTGTGCTCTCTCTGTGAAGACTGCTGCACCTTCTGCCCGACCGGCGCCCTCCGAATCGAAGTCTCCACCACCGAAGCTGCTCTGTCCTCTCCGAAGCAGAAACCCGACCGCAAAGATGGATAACAGGTTCGACTGCATTGTGGTGGGAGCGGGTCCGGCCGGCTCCATGGCCGCCCAGACCATGGCCCAGGCCGGCATCAAAGTCTTGCTTCTGGAGAAACATCCCCGCATCGGCGAGCCGCTTCAGTGCGGGGAAGGCATCAGCTGTTCGGGCCTGGCCAGGTTCGTCGAACCCCAGGCGGAGTGGATCAGCGCCCACATACACAAAGCGCTTTTAGTTTCCCCCTCCCAACAGAGATTGTTGGTCAATCATCCCCAAGCGGGCTTCGTGCTGAATCGCAAGATATTCGACCGGAGGCTGGCCGAGGCGGCCGCTTCCCAAGGAGCCACGGTGATGACCAACTCCTGCGCCGTGGGTTTGTTGCCCGGAGACGGCCGGGGATTCGGCGGAGTCCGGGTTTTGCAGGACGGGCGGGAGAAAGACTATCACGCCAGAGTGATCGTGGCAGCGGACGGGGTGGAATCGCTGGTGGCCAGATGGGCGGGAATCGACTCATCCTTGGGGCTGGATCAGGTGGACTCGGCCGCCCAGTATTTGCTGAGCCAGGTGGAGGTGGAACCGGATCTGATGGAGTTTCATCTGGGACGGGATGTCGCCCCTGGGGGCTACGCCTGGGTGTTTCCCAAAGGCCCCACTTCGGCCAACGTGGGACTGGCCATCGCACCGCACCGCAGTGTCAAGAAGGCCAAGGAGCTTCTGGACCAATTCGCCTCCAGGAGATTCAGCAGATACCGGGTTATGGAGTTCATGATGGGAGCAGTGCCTTCTTATAACCGCAAAAGAGCTTTGGTGAAGGAGAACGTTTTGTTAGTGGGGGACGCAGGCCGGGTAATCGATTCCCTCTCCGGTGCCGGAATATCCAATGCCTTGCTGTCGGGTAAATTGGCCGGGGAGACCGTCAGCCGGTTTATGAAGGACGGCAAATCCTCTTTGTCGAGGTTGAAACGGTATCAGGATGAACTGCTGAAGGAGAAGGGGAGCGAGCTTCGGTTCTATTCATACTGCCGGGCCATATACCTCAAGATGACCGACGAGGATTTCGATGCAGTGGTTCGCTTCCTGCAGGACTATTTGGGTGATGAGACCATCTACTCCATCCAACCCCTGGCTTTGATCAAAACCATCATAAAATCCAACCGGCGACTGTTTCCCCTTTTGAGGCACTTGGTCTGGTGAGTTGCCCGGCTATTCTTCACTGGCCGGCGGGGGTTCCTTCTTCTGCACCAGTTTGGCCAGCCGCGACTTGATGCGGGCGACTTTGTTGGGATGGATGACCCGTCTCCGGGCGGCGCTGTCCAGTGCCGATGCGGTCTGCTTAAGCGATGCCTCCTCGGGCGAGGCCTCGGTCCTCTTGATTAAGGTCTTGATGTGAGTTTTGATCTGCTTGTTGACTTCGTTGGCTCTCTTGGAGGTCTTCAGCCTTTTCTCGGCCGACTTGTGCGTGGGCAAATTGTATCTCCTTCCTTTTGACGTTAACCCTCATACGATGCCCCAAATATAGAGTTGGAGCCTATTTTGTCAAGCTCAAAACGAAGCTTCCATCGAGGGGCGGCTTGAGTCGGAAAGCGGCTGAGGGAGTTTAAGGAGAAACGCCTCACAGCAGATTGAGCGGATTAAGCTGATTTCTAATCGGATGGTCTATCGGTTTCATCGGCTTAATCAGCTGTGAATAAGCTTGCTCCCCCTCATCCTAACCTTGGCTACGCCGTGGGCCTCCCCAGAGAGAGAAGGAATAAACCTCTCCGTTCGTCACGGATACAGACGTGTCCTCGTCCGGGGACGCCCCTGGTCCGTGACGCTCGAGATGGGCAGTATGGCTTGTCCATCTCGGATGGGATATGCCGGGTGCTCTCCGGGCACAAAGAAAAGCCTTGACTTGTCATTGCTCCTTTTGATTATTGCCTGGAGAAAGAGGTCTTCGGGCCGGAAAGGCAATCATGAACAAGGGCGCCGACATCTTCCGCATCGGGACTTCCGGCTGGTCGTATCCGGCCAGGGCGGAAGGGAGCTGGACCGGCATTTTCTATCCTCCGGGCAAGGTGGACGAGCTTTCCTACTATGCCCAGAGATTCAGCACGGTGGAGATCAACTCCACCTTCTACCGGCCGCCGGCTGCGGGTTATGCCTGGAACTGGGCCAGGAAAACGCCCGAGCATTTCGATTTCACGGTGAAGCTATGGCAGAAGTTCACTCATCCCTGGATGTGGGCCAAACAATCGGGCGACGATTCGAAGGTCTCGCAAGAGGATGTGGATAGCTTCAAGAAGGGCATCGAGCCGCTGGTGAAAAGCAAAAAGCTCGGATGTCTTCTGATACAGTTTCCGCCGAGCTTCCAGCTTAAGACGGCAAACCAGGAGAGTCTGGACTGGATTTTGGGCTATTTCGAGGACTATCCGAAGGCGGTGGAGTTAAGGCACAGCAGCTGGAGCGATCAACTCAACGTGACGGCAGATACCTTAAGCGAGCACAACGCCAGCTTGGTCTACATAGACGAGCCCAAGTTCCCTTTCTCCATCCATCAGAAATTCAAACCCATCGGGCCGATCTTCTA